>NZ_JBFAOY010000001.1:249279-724291 GCF_040675505.1 Streptomyces sp. NPDC049597 | reverse complement strand
CGGTGGTCTGACGGTGCCCCTGCGCGGTGCGGAGGGTGGGCCCCGGGGAGGGCGCTGTTCGTGTTCTCGCGCGGGCCCGCTTCGTCGGCGGTGCCCTGCCCCCGGCGTAGGGGCATCACCTGCTGTGCGGTGCGAGGCTCTGGCCGGCTTTCCCCCGGTGGTCTGACGGTGCCCCTGCGCGGTGCGGAGGGTGGGCCCCGGGGAGGGCGCTGTTCGTGTTCTCGCGCGGGCCCGCTTCGTCGGCGGTGCCCCTGCCCCCGGCGTAGGGGCATCACCTGCTGTGCGGTCCGAGGCATTCCGGCGGGCTTCCCTCCGGCGGCCTGACGGCGCCCGCCGCGCGGTGCGGAGGGGGTGGGCCAGACGGGCTGCCGCCCTGCCCCGCTCGGGCAGTGGACCCGCCGTGGCCGGGCCATGGGGCGCCCCCGGACCAAGTCGACGCCCCCCACACGGCCGGGTCCGGGGCCAGGGCACGCGGGCGCGGCAGGCCGCCGCGGGGGCCGTTTCGTGACCGGTCACACCCCCGCGCGCTCGCGCGCGAGCCGCGGCGATAATGGGGGCGTGGGCAGGCGCAGGCAGCGGGAGCGGGACGGCGGGGGGCTCGTCGAGCGCGTGGACGGCGGCGTCGCCGAGCTCGTCGGCGACCGCGAGCGGCCCCGCGGCTGGACCCTCCTCATCGACGGCGCGCCCCAGTCGCACGTCGACCTCGACGACCCCGGCCACCTCTCCTTCGAGTACCAGCGCAGACTCGGCCACGTCGTCGACCTGACGGCCCCGCCCGGCCGCCCTCTGCGGGTCGTGCACCTCGGCGGCGGCGCCTTCACCCTCGCCCGGTACGTCGCCGCCACCCGGCCCCGGTCCACACAGCAGATCGTCGAGATCGACGCCGCCCTCGTCGAACTGGTGCGCACCCGGCTCCCGTTGGACCCCGGCGCCCGCATCCGAGTCCGCGCGGCCGACGCCCGCGCCGGACTCGCCAAGGTGCCGGACGGCTGGGCGGACCTCGTCATCGCCGACGTGTTCAGCGGGGCCCGCACGCCCGCGCACCTGACCAGTACGGAGTTCCTCGCCGAGGTGAGAAGGGCGCTGCGCCCGGGCGCGTACTACGCGGCCAACCTCGCCGACGGCCCCCCGCTCACGCATCTGCGCGCCCAGATCGCGACCGCCGCCGCCGTCTTCCCCGAGCTCGCGCTCGCCGCCGACCCGACCGTGCTGCGTGGCCGCCGCTTCGGCAACGCCGTACTCCTCGCCTCGGACTCCGAGCTGCCGGTCGCCGAGCTGACCCGCCGCGTCGCCGGCGACCCCTTCGCGGGGCGCGTCGAACACGGCCGGGCGCTCGCCGACTTCACCGGAGGAGCGGCGCCGGTGACGGACGCGAGCGCCAAGGACTCGCCCGTACCGCCGGCCGACGTCTTCAAGAGCTAGCTACCGCTCGTCGAACTGGACCATCGGCGGGTGCCCGTTCCAGGTGCAGAACACCGACACCTCGTGGCCGTCCTGAGTGAACGTCACCCGGATCCACGCCGGCTGCGTCCACACCTGCATCTGCCAGCCCGACGCCGGTGTCGCCGAGACCAGTTCGGCCGAGTTCTGGCCGATGTCGAAGACGACCCGGCCGCCCTCGACGGTGTAGCCCTTCACGTTCCCCGCGGAGGCGGAGGGCGACGGACGCTTCGACGGCTCGGCCGGCGAGGGCCGCGACGGCGGGGGCGTGGCGGACGGCTTCACCGGGGACGGCGTGGGAGACGGGCGCGGCGTGCCCGGCGCCGGTTCCGGCGACGGAGCCTGCGGGGCCGAGGTCTGCGCCGTGATGGGCAGCGCGCGCGGGCGGTCGTACGCGGTTCCGGCCATGACCGTGTGGACGCCCCACCAGGACAGCGTCACCGCGGCTCCGGTGGACAGCGACCATGCCAGGGCATGCACCAGTCCTCTGCTCATCCGGGCCATAGTGCACCACACGTTCCCCGGCTGTCCCGCCCACCCGTCCACAGGGCCGGGGTCCTTCGGATGGCGTACGGTGCCGTCCCATGGCAAGTGTGCTCGTGGTCGAGGACGACCAGTTCGTGCGTTCCGCCCTCATCAGGCACTTGACCGACGCCTCCCACACGGTACGGAGCGTCGGCACGGCCCTGGAGGCGCTGCGCGAGGTGGCCCATTTCCGCTTCGACGTGGTCATCCTGGACCTCGGTCTGCCCGACCTGGACGGTGCCGAGGCCCTGAAGATGCTGCGCGGCATCACCGACGTGCCGGTGATCATCGCGACCGCGCGGGACGACGAGGCCGAGATCGTGCGGCTGCTCAACGACGGCGCCGACGACTACCTGACCAAGCCGTTCTCCGTGGAGCACCTGTCCGCGCGGATGGCCGCCGTGCTCCGCCGGGCACGCGCCGGTACCGGTGACGCCCCGCCGAGCCGCGTCCTCCAGGTCGGCGGACTGTCCATCGATCCGCTGCGTCGCCAGGCGGAGTTGGACGGAGTCCCGCTCGACCTCACCCGCCGTGAGTTCGACCTGCTGGCCTTCCTCGCCGGGCGGCCCGGAGTCGTCGTCCCCCGCAAGGAGCTGCTGGCCGAGGTGTGGCAGCAGAGTTACGGAGACGACCAGACCATCGACGTCCACCTGAGCTGGCTGCGCCGCAAACTCGGCGAGACGGCCGCTCGCCCCCGGTACCTGCACACCCTGCGGGGAGTGGGAGTGAAGCTCGAGCCGCCGAAGGCCGTGCGGCCGTGAGGTGGGCCCTGGTCAAGGTCTCCCTGGCCGTCACCGTGATGGTCGTGCTCGCCTTCGCCCTGCCGCTCGGCATGGTGATCAAGGAGATGGCGCGCGACCGCGCGTTCTCCAACGCCGAGCGGCAGGCCGCCGCCATCGGCCCCACGCTCACCGTCACCACCGAACGCGGGCCGCTGGAGCGCGCCGTGGAGTCCACGCCCGCCGGCGGGGCCGGCCGGATGGCCGTGCACATCCCCGCCTCCGGCGAACTCGGCAGCGTCCCGCTGGAGATCGGCACCCGGCGCGCGGCCGCCAAGGACCTCGCCACCGTGCAGCGCATCGGGCGTGCCTCGATCACCGAGGTGCCGGGCGGTTCCGCGCTGCTGCAGCCCACTGCCATCGGCACCGGGCAGATCGCCGTCGTCGAGATCTTCGTGCCGGAGGGTGAGGTGTCCAACGGCGTCGACACCGCCTGGCTCGTCCTCGCGGGCGTCGGCGTCGCGCTCGTCGTCGGGTCGGTCGCCGTCGCCGACCGGCTCGGCGTCCGCATGGTGCAGCCCGCCCGGCGGCTCGCGGGCGCGGCGCAGGAACTCGGGGAGGGCAGGCTCGGGGCTCGCGTCCCCGAGGAGGGGCCGCCCGAACTGCGTTCCGCGGCCGTCGCGTTCAACTCGATGGCCGACCAGGTCGTCCAGCTCCTCGCCAACGAGCGCGAGCTGGCCGCCGACCTCTCGCACCGGCTGCGCACCCCCCTCACCGTGCTGCGGCTCAACGCGGCCTCGCTCGGCGAGAGCGCAGCCGCCGAGCAGACCAGGGCGGCCGTCGCCCAGCTGGAACGCGAGGTCGACACCATCATCCGTACGGCGCGCGCGGCGAAGCCGCAGACCGCGGCGGCGGGGCCCGGCGCGGGCTGCGACGCCTCGGAAGTGGTGCGCGAGCGGATGGAGTTCTGGTCGGCGCTCGCCGAGGACGAGGGCCGCAAGGTGCGGCTTGCGGGCGTGGACCGGCCCGTACGCATCCCCGTGGCCCGCCCCGAACTCGCCGCGGCCCTCGACGCGTTGCTCGGCAACGTCTTCCGGCACACCCCTGAGGGCACCGCCTTCTCCGTCGACGTCCACAACAGCGACGACGCCGTCATCGTGCTCGTATCGGACGCGGGCGGGGGCATCGCCGACCCGGCCGCCGCGCTCGCCCGCGGCAACAGCGGGGCCAAGGACGGCTCGACCGGTCTCGGCCTGGACATCGTGCGCCGGGTCGCGGAGTCGACCGGCGGGGACGTGCGCATCGGCCGCTCGGTGCTCGGCGGTACGGAGGTCCGCGTGTGGATCGGGCTCGACCCGCGCGAGTCGGCGCGTGGCGAGCGCCGGCGCGGCCACCGCGGGCGGGTGCAACGGCGCCGCAGGGCGACCGTCTGAGAGCGCTCCACACCCGGCCGGCCCCCGAGCATTAATCGGCCCCGATGCCTTCCTTAAGCGCGTCCTAAGGAACCCGACGCCCGCCTGTGATCGGACGATTGTCCGTTTCGCGGCCGCTAGCGTGCTGCCGCATCCACCCCCACTTCCGCAATGCAGAGGCAGGACGCGATGGGCAGCAGTACGCACCGGCGCAGGGCGAGCGTCAGGACCAAGGCCGTCGGCGCGGTCGTCGTGGCGGCCGTGATCGGCGGCGCGGCGGTCGTCCTCACGGGCACCGCGCAGGCCGCGGCGGTCGGCGCCGCGTACACCAGGACCAGCTCCTGGGACGGCGGTTACACCGGTCAGTACGTCGTCACCAACGAGACCGGCACGGCCCGGTCCGGCTGGACGCTGGAGTTCGAACTGCCCGAGGGCACCACCATCGGCTCCCTGTGGAACGGTGAGCACACGGTGGAAGGGCGGCACGTCACCGTGAAGCCCGCGAGCTGGAACAAGGACCTCGCGCCCGGCGCCTCCGTCACGGTGGGCTTCGTCGCCTCGGCGAGCGGCAAGGCGGCGGACCCGGCGTCCTGCCTCATCGACGGCGTCGTGTGCTCGGCCGACGGGGGCCCGACGCCGCAGCCCAGCGGCCGTCCCACCGAGCAGCCCACGCCGACGCCCACCCCCAAGCCGACGCCGAGCACCCCGAGCGCCACGCCCACGCCGACGCCCACGCAGACGGGTGCGCCCACGCCGGGCGCGGCCGCGCGGTTCGCGCCGTACGTCGACACCTCGCTGTACCCGGCGTACGACATGCTGGACACCGCCGCCAGGACGGGCGTCAAGGAGTTCCACCTCGCCTTCATCACCGCGGGCGGCGGCTGCGTCCCGCTGTGGGGCGGTGTGACCGGACTCGGCGACGACAAGGTCGCGGCACAGATCGGCGACCTGCGCGCCAAGGGCGGCGACGTCCGCGTCTCCTTCGGCGGCGCCGCCGGCCGGGAACTGGCGCTGAACTGCGCGACGGCGGACGAGCTGGCGAAGGCGTACGGCAAGGTCGTCGACACGTACAGGCTGACCAAGGTCGACTTCGACGTGGAGGGCGCCGCACTTCCGGACACCGCCGCCAACTCTCGCCGTGCGCAGGCCATCGCGCAGCTCCAGAAGTCGCACCCGGACCTGGACGTCTCCTTCACCCTGCCGGTCATGCCGGAGGGGCTGACCCAGCCCGGCGTGGACCTCATCGCCGACGCGAAGAAGAACGGTGTGCGCATCGACGCGGTCAACATCATGGCGATGGACTACGGGCCGGCGTACAGCGGCGACATGGGCGAGTACGCGATCCAGGCAGCCACGGCCACGCAGGCGCAGATCAAGGGCGTGCTCGGGCTGTCGGACGCCGACGCGTGGCGGACCGTCGCCGTGACGCCGATGATCGGCGTCAACGACGTCGTCACGGAGATCTTCCGGGTGGAGGACGCGACCCAACTGGTGCGGTTCGCCGAGTCGAAGAACCTGGGATGGCTGTCGATGTGGTCCTCGACGCGCGACAAGCAGTGCGCGGGCGGGGAGAAGCCGGCGGCGGACGCGACGTGCAGCTCGATCCTCCAGGACCCGCTGGCGTTCACGAAGGCGTTCGCCGCCTACAAGTGACTCCGCGGCCTGCCCCGGGGGTCTGGCGCCTCGAGCGCCGGCGGGACTCCCGGGGCGGAGCCCGTTCACGGGATGTGGCCCCCGTGGGGGAGTCGGCGGACACCGCGCGAAGCGCCGTACGGCGCCGACCGTGCGGGGCACGGCACTCAGAGCCCGGCTGGGCTGACCGCAGAGACACGAATGCGCCCGCTGCCCCGGCCGAAGTCGGGACAGGGGGTGTGGTGGCGCATGGGTACTGGCGGCGGGTCGGGGCTGAGACTCCTCCGGCCCTGGCTGACGGGAACGGGGCCGAGGCCGGCGCTGCGGACGAGCTGATCGTGCGACTCGCGCAGCGCGTCTCCGCTCCTCCTGCGTAGCAGCGCCGGGTGCGGTCGTAGGATCCGGCCGTGGCTGATGAACTCCCCGAATCCCTGATCGAACTTCAGCGCGAGGCGGATCGGGCGCGCGATGCGGCGACGGCGGCCGGCGACAGTCCGGAAGCCTGGCGGCCCTGGGTGGAGGCGGCGGCTGTGGTGGAGAACGCGATCAGCGAGCACGCGGCGGCGGTAGGCGCGAACAGGTCCGAGCTGGAGAAAGCTGTGAAGAGGGCCGCCCGGGAGGGCTGATCATTCCCGCTGTGGTACCGGGTACGCCCGCCTGCACTCAAACATGTGTCCCCAATCCGCGCCTGATCTCCTCCGTTCCTGCGTCGCGTCCAGGAGCAGCAGCTCGCCCCAGACCGACCGCTGGATCGAGCAGGAGGAGCAGCGTGCCGCCGCGGCCGGCGCCGAGCAGAGGCTGCCCCGAAGGATCCGGGCTTCGTGATCTCTCACGGCATCAGCGCCGAGCGCAAGCCGTTCGAGGTTCACCTTGGCGACTGCCACATGGCGAAGAGGACCGAACCCTTACCAGCGGCCGAGGCCCGCCGACTGCTGGCCGACGGCGTGGAGGTGTGCCAGTTCTGCCGCCCCGACTCCGAACTCGGGATGCTCTGACCGGCTGGCGGGGGCACGCTGAGGGCATGGCCATCCACCCGCCGGTCGTCGTGTCGAAGCCATCGAAGAGCGGCGGTCGGCGCGTGCACATCGATAGCCAGATCATGGGCATGGCGCGCAGCCTGAAGGATCTTGAGGAGTTCCTGCGCCGTGCCGGCCTGGACCCGGACACGCTCGACATCGAGAGCACGGAGCTGATCGAGTGGCGGGGTGGCGGCCCGGACGTGTGGCCCGAGCCGCCACGGTAAGCCTGGTCAGGGCAGGTTCTAGATCTTCTCGGGCACCGCGGTGCTCAGCTTGCCGTTGTACCAGTAATTGGCGTGGGCCGTGTAATCAGTGCCGGGGAAGATGGTCATCCCGTAGCAGGCGGTCAGTTCGCCGGGCACGACGATTGTGCTCTCGCAGTGGGCCTGGGCGCCGATGCCGTAGCCGGCCGCGTTCTTCCACCAGACTGTGGCCGAATCGATTTTGATGTTCACGGTTGAGTTGTTGCGAACGAGGAGAACGGCCTGAGCGCTGGCATTGGTCTGGTTGAAGCCGATGCAAACCTGGTGGATGACCTTGGTGGACGGCGTGCTGTGTGTGGTGTCGCCGCAGTCGTAGGACGCCGGGGGGTTCCACGCCTGCCAGGTCGGGTACGCCGAAGCGGGGGTGGAAGCGAGGACAACAGCACTCGCGGCAGCGGCGGCCGCGGTGAGGGCGCGGCGGATCTTGGTCACGGATCTGTCCTTTCTGGCGCAGGAGTTGCTCCTGCGCGCGGGGCAGCCTAAGTGATCATCTTGTGCAGGGTCCATGTGTTCGAAGCCACGAGCGTGACCGTGCGGCGGGCGACGTGCTTCGGGCGGGCTGGGCGGGATCGAGGCTGCCGACCCGATTCCGCTGGGGATGCTGTGAGCTGCGGTGCGAAGCACCCTGGAGAGATGGGTGCGCCGATCGTCGTACATCGGCCGTCCGCGACGGGCGGCCGGCGGGTGACCATACGCCGCGGGGGGCGGGACGAGATCCTCGGGCTGGCGCACTCGGACTTCGACCTCATCGTGTTCTTGGAGAACGCGGGGATCTTGGACCCGGAGCCGCTCCTTGACGATCCGATCTGGGTGGAGTGGCGCGGCGGCCGCGCCCACCAGTGGGGCGCGGCGTAGTGACGACAGCTGTCGGTGCCACACCGTAGCCTCACGCCATGGAATGGGGAGACGCGTCCGGCTGATGGCGCCCTTGTCGTGTCGGTCGGGGCCCTGGTGGTGAGCCTCAAGAGCGCCGGGAGGCCGAAGACTGCCGTCCTTCTTCGGCCGTTCCACGATGCTCGCCATGATCTGACGAGACGACCGGGCGCAGACAGTCGTGTTCCCGTTGTGTTCCCGAAGTTCGGGGCATGACGAAGGCCCGGCCTGTCTTCGCAGGCCGGGCCCTTGATCATTCAGGGTGAGTGACGGGACTCGAACCCGCGACATCCTGGACCACAACCAGGTGCTCTACCAGCTGAGCTACACCCACCACGACCGGTCCTTTTCCCGACCGGCCGAGAAAAAGTGTACAGGGTCCCGGAGGGTGCTCGCGCCAGGGTTTCGCGGGGCCGCCCACAGGGATGATGCGGCTATGTCGCGGGCTCCGCCGGCAGCACGTGCTTCGCCGCGATCGCCCGCGCCGTGTCCGAGTCCGGCCCGGGCTGCGGGACGAAGACCGCCTCGCGGTAGTAGCGCAGCTCGGCGATCGACTCGCGGATGTCGGCGAGCGCCCGGTGGTTGCCGCTCTTCTCCGGACTGTTGAAGTACGCCCTCGGGTACCAGCGGCGCGCCAGTTCCTTGATCGAGGAGACATCGACGATCCGGTAGTGGAGGTAGCCCTCCAGCGTCGGCATGTCACGGGACAGGAAGCCGCGGTCGGTGCCGACCGAGTTCCCGCACAGCGGGGCCTTCCCGGGCTCCTTGACATGCTTGCGGATGTACGCGAGGACCTGCTCCTCGGCGTCCTCCAGCGTGGTGCCGCCGGCGAGCTCGTCGAGGAGGCCCGAGGCGGTGTGCATCTGGCGCACGACCTCGGGCATCGTCTCCAGCGCCGCCTCCGGCGGGCGGATCACGATGTCCACGCCGTCGCCGAGCACGTTCAGTTCCGAGTCGGTGACCAGCGCGGCCACCTCGATGAGTGCGTCGTCCGTCAGCGAGAGCCCGGTCATCTCGCAGTCGATCCACACCATGCGATCGTTCATGCGCCCTACCTTATGGGGCGCGTGACGACGGGGCCCCGGGCGTGCGCACATGCCCCCGGGCCGGGCCACACGCCACCGGGCCGGGCGCAGACCTCACGGGGCCGGCACACGCCACCATGTCGGGCCAACACGCACCGGGTCGGGCGCTCATGCCGTACGGCCCTGCGCACACGCCACCGGGCCGGGCGCAGACGTCATCCGGCCCGGGCCACACACCGCCGGGCCGGGCGCTCACGCGCCCGGCCCGGTGCTCACGAACGATGCCGTGCTAGCCCATGCTCCGCTGCCCCGGCAGGCCCGCGCGGCCGTACATCTCGGCCGCGCCCCGGACCGCCTCGGGCGGGGCGGCGGCGGTGGCCGTCGCTCCCGGCAGGCCCGCGGCCGCCGCGGCGGCGCGGCGCATGCCCGCCGCGGTCTGGGCCGGCACGACCGCGTCCACCATCGACGGCTGGCCCGGCTCGCTCTGGGGCCGGCGTGCCCGGTAGGCGGCCCGGTAGGCCGCGGGGGAGGACCCCAGCTGCCGCCGGAAGTGGCCGCGCAGCGCCACCGGCGACCGGAAGCCGCAGCGGCCCGCGACCTCGTCGACCGAGTAGTCGGAGGTCTCCAGCAGCCGCTGCGCCTGCAGCACCCGCTGGGTGATCAGCCACTGGAGCGGAGCCGAGCCCGTCAGCGAACGGAAGCGGCGGTCGAACGTCCGGCGGCTCATGTACGCCCGAGCGGCCAGCGTCTCCACGTCGAACTGCTCGTGGAGGTGCTCCAGAGCCCAGGAGACGACCTCGGCCAGCGGGTCGGAGCCGATTTCCTCGGGTAAAGACCTGTCGAGGTAGCGCTCCTGCCCACCGCTGCGGCGCGGCGGCACGACCAGCCTGCGGGCGAGCGCCCCGGCCGCCTCGGCGCCGTGGTCGGTGCGCACTATGTGCAGGCACAGATCGATGCCGGCCGCAGTGCCCGCCGAGGTGAGGACGTCGCCGTCGTCGACGAACAGCTCCCGCGGATCCACGTGCACGGACGGATAGCGCTTGGCCAGCGTCGGCGCGTACATCCAGTGGGTCGTCGCCGGGCGGCCGTCGAGCAGGCCGGCCGCGGCGAGGACGAACGCCCCGGTGCACAGCCCGACGATGCGGGCGCCCTCCTCGTGAGCCCGGCGCAGCGCCTCCACCGCCTCGGGCGGCGGCGGCGAGGTGATCGAGCGCCAGGCGGGCACCACGACGGTGCCTGCCCTGCTGATCGCCTCCAGGCCGTACGGCGCGGTCAGTTCCAGGCCGCCGGTGGTCCGCAGCGGCCCCTCCTCACCACCGCACACCAGCAGGCGGTAGCGGGGAACTCCGGCGTCCTGACGGTCAATTCCGAACACCGAGAGCGGGATGGAACTCTCGAAAATGGGGCCGCCGCTGAACAGCAGCACCGCGACGACTTCCCGGCGCCGGCGGCCGGAAAGTTTCCGTGCTGCCTCCGGTGCAGCGGAGTCCTGACTCATGACGCTAAGCCCCCCTCGAAGTGCGCGTCTCCCCGTTCTTTTCGGGCCTTTCGCTCCTGCACGTTTCCCCTCGGTTCCGCACGAGTCCCCCGGCCATCGATACTCATGATCGAATCTACTGCGTCCCGCGCCGCCGCCGTGACACGTTCGGCATGCCCCGCTATGTCGACTTGGCAACTTGGCGCGATGCTGTCGATCACGAAGCGTTCCACTCGAGGGGCCCCGCAGGGAAGTCCGCGTTCCGGGCATGGCCCGTCCCCGTAGGGTGCGAGCGCCGTCTGCGGTCCTTTCTTGCCTGGTGAGAAGCGGGTTGGCGGGCACTTTCGACAAGGTCCGGCCCGCTGTGTGAAGTTGGCTGAAAACCGATGGTGTGAGATGCGAACTCGTCAGTCGGCGGGCCCACTTACCGGACCGTGGTGAGCGTCCCGGCGCGCGCCCTCGGCGCCCCGGGCGCGCCGGCCTGTCCGCGGTGCGCCGCTCCGGACGCGCGCGTGGGCGGCCTCCCGTTCCGAGTGGCGCAGCAGCACCCGGCACGCGGCCGTCATGGCCGCGAGCCCCAGCGCGGCCGCCGCCGCCCCGCCGACGGACGTTCCGTACATCACGAGGACGACCGGTACCAGCAGGCAGGTGAAGACCGCCCAGCGCACGACGTCGCTCGCCGCGCCGGCCGCCGGGCGCAGCCCGGGGACGTGCGACGGGGCGGTCCGGCCCGGGGTGGCTGCCGGATTCGGGATCCGGCGCCGTCCGCGGCGCGGGGTCGAGGATCGCACGGGGTCGGAGGCGGGCGGACATGCGGGCACTCGGAACTCCTGGGGCGCGGCGGGAGGTCTGGGTCGGACCGGCGGATCCGCCCGTGCCTGTCCGGCGGATCATGCCGGCCGCCGGGCCCAACGAGCGCTGTAGCCGTCCGGTCACTGTGCGCGTCGACAGACGGCTGTAGTGGCCATGTGGCATTGCCATACGGGGCGGGCTGGGGCATGCTCCCTGGAACGCCGCGCATGGCACGGCGAGGCCTGGGCAGGAGAGGAGTGCCGCCGTACCCTTGGGGGTATGGGCTTGGGAAGATGATTCCCGGACATGGCTCCGCACCCGTCCCAACCGACGCACCTTCGCAGACCCTTCCCAAGAGGATCTTCTTCGCCGAGACATCGATGGCCGGTCACGAATTCCCCGATCCCGCGGACCGCAAGCAGGTAGCCGATCCCCTGTCGGACCTGCGGGCGGCCGAAGAGTCATGCCACTCCTGCGATCCCGCCTTCCGGCACGGAGTCGTCGTCGGATTCGACGGGTCGACCTCCAGCGAGCGGGCGCTCGCCTATGCCATCGGCATGGCCCGCAGGTCCGGTTCGGGCCTGATCATCGTCCATGTCGCCAACCGGCTGCCGACCACCGTCTGGGCCGGCTGTGAGCCCCCCGTCTTCGTGGACGTCCCCGACCACCGCACCGAGGTCCTGGGCCTGGAGCTGGCCTGTGCGGACTACCTGACCGAGGTCCCCTGGATCCTGGTCGAGCGCGGCGGCGACATCTGTCACGAGCTGGAGGAGGTCGGCCGCGAGTACTCGGCCGACGCCATCGTGGTCGGCTCCACGCACGGCATCGTCGGCCGGATCTTCGGCTCGGTCGCCGGCCGGCTCGCGCGGCGCGCCCAGCGCCCGGTGATCGTCATCCCGTGACCCCCGGGGCGCGCCCCACACGTCACTCCACTTCCCTCCGTCTCAGCAGGTGAGACATCGTCAACTCGCCTCGCACATACGGAAATCTACCCATCCGTAGCAGGTGGATTGTGCGCTTGTGAAGGGTACATACCGGTCGCTGGGTCCGCAGCACTGGGCAGCACCACTGCAGCACAACTGCACAGACAGGAAGGGAGCCCGCCGTGGACAACGGAGTCTCTGCGGGAAGCGCCGGATCGACCAACACCCTCGGCCGTCTCGCGCTCGGACTGACCCTGCTGGCGTTCGGCGTCGGCAACACCCAAGTGATCGACAACGTCACCGCGGCCGACGCCGCGGCCCTCGCGACCTGGGTCGGCGGCGTCGCACTGTTCGTCGTCGGTCTGCTCGAGTACCGGGCAGGCGACGGAGCTTCGGGCACGGCGTTCGCCGGGCTCGGCGCGTTCTGGTTCACCTGGGGCACCGGCGTGGGCAGTGAGGTGTCGGCCGAGGCGGCGGGCATGTTCATGCTGCTGTGGGCCCTGCTCGCGCTGACGCTGACCGCCGCGTCCTCCGGCAGCGGCATCCTCGGTCAGGGCGTGTACGGCCTGCTGTGCCTGTCCCTGCTGCTCGGCGCCATAGCCGCCTTCGCGGGCAACGCGGGTCTCGCCAAGGCGGGCGGCTGGGTCGGCGCGGTCGCGGGCCTCGTCGCGTGGTACGGGGCGACGGCGGCACTCGCCAAGTGGCCCACGTTCAGCGGACGCGCTGCCGGCCGGGGAGTGACGGCCACCGGCTGAGCGGCCGGGGGTGTCCCGCGGGAGGCGTCAGGCACCCCCCTCCGAGGCCGGCGTGACGGGTTGCGCGCCGGCCGGCACCAAGGGAACGCCCCCTGTGCGCTGGTGGCACGCACAGGGGGCGTTCTCCATTGTTGTTCAGGCTCGGTTCGCCCTCGAGGGGCGCCGGCCGGACCTACTCGACGGTGACGGACTTCGCCAGGTTGCGCGGCTTGTCGATGTCCCGGCCGAGGGCCAGGGCCGTGTGGTAGGCGAGGAGTTGCAGCGGGATGCCCATCAGGATCGGGTCCAGCTCGTCCTCGTTCTTCGGCACGACGATCGTGTGGTCGGCCTTCTCCTGCTCGCGGTGGGCGACGGCCAGGATGCGGCCGGAGCGGGCCTTGATCTCCTCCAGCGCGGCGCGGTTCTTCTCCAGGAGCTCGTCGTCCGGGACGATCGCGACCGTCGGCAGCGCGGGCTCGATGAGCGCGAGCGGGCCGTGCTTGAGCTCGGAGGCGGGGTACGCCTCGGCGTGGATGTAGGAGATCTCCTTGAGCTTCAGGGAGGCCTCCAGCGCGACCGGGTAACCGCGCACCCGGCCGATGAACATCATCGACTTGGCGTCCGCGTACTGCTCGGCCAGCTTCTTGATCTCGTCCTCGGACTCGAGGATCTCGCTGATCTGCGCGGGCAGCTTGCGCAGGCCCTCGATGATCCGCTTGCCCTCGGCGACCGACAGGTCACGGATGCGGCCCAGGTGCAGGGCGAGCAGGGCGAAGGCGACGACCGTGTTGGTGAAGCACTTCGTGGAGACGACGCAGACCTCGGGGCCGGCGTGGACGTACGTGCCGCCGTCGGCCTCGCGGGCGATCGCCGAGCCGACGACGTTCACCACACCGAGGACGCGGGCGCCCTTGCGCTTGAGCTCCTGGACGGCCGCGAGCACGTCGTAGGTCTCGCCGGACTGCGAGACGGCGATGTAGAGGGTGTCGGGGTCGACGACCGGGTTGCGGTAGCGGAACTCGGAGGCCGGCTCGGAATCCGCGGGGATGCGCGCCAGGGACTCGATCAGCCCGGCGCCGATCAGGCCCGCGTGGTACGAGGTGCCGCAGCCGAGGATCTTGACGCGGCGGATGCCGCGGGCCTCGCGGGCGTCCAGGTTCAGGCCGCCCAGGTGCACGGTGTTGAACCGGTCGTCGATCCGGCCGCGCAGCACGCGGTCGACCGCGTCGGGCTGCTCGCAGATCTCCTTGTGCATGTACGTGTCGTGGCCACCCATGTCGTAGGAGGCGGCCTCCCACTCCACGGTCTCCGGGGTGGCGGTGGTGGACGCGCCGGAGGTGGTGTACGTACGGAAGTCGTCGGCCTTGAGGGTGGCCATCTCGCCGTCGTCGAGGGTGACGATCTGGCGGGTGTGGGCGACCAGGGCGGCGACGTCGGAGGCGACGAACATCTCCTTCTCGCCGATGCCGAGGACGACGGGGGAGCCGTTGCGGGCGACGACGATGCGGTCGGCGAAGTCGGAGTGCATGACGGCGATGCCGTACGTGCCCTCGATCACCTTGACGGCCTCGCGGACCTTCTCCTCCAGGGTGGTGGCCTGGGAGCGGGCGATCAGGTGGGTGATGACCTCGGTGTCGGTCTCCGAGGCGAAGACGACGCCGTCGGCCTCCAGCTTGGCGCGCAGCTCGGCGGCGTTGTCCACGATGCCGTTGTGGACGACGGCGACCTTGTTCTCCGGGTCCAGGTGCGGGTGCGAGTTGACGTCGCTGGGCGCGCCGTGCGTGGCCCAGCGGGTGTGGGCGATGCCGGTGGTGCCGGCGAAGCGCTTGGGGACGCGGGCCTCCAGGTCGCGGACACGGCCCTTGGCCTTCACCATCTTCAGGGCGGCGGCCTTGGGGCTGTTGATCACCACGCCCGCCGAGTCGTACCCCCGGTACTCCAGCCGCTGCAGACCCTCCAGCAGCAGCGGAGCCACGTCGCGCCTGCCGATGTAACCGACAATTCCGCACATAGAAGTCTTGCCCCTCCGTAGATCAGATGTGTGCCCGGTGTGGAACGACCGGCCGGTCAGCCGTAGACCATGCGGCGCAGCTGGCGGAGCGAGAGCTCCGGCGGCGCCACGGCGCGGCGCGGCAGTTCTGCCGCGATGCGCTCGAAGATCTCGGCGTTCACGGCGCCCCCGGACTGAAGCTCACGGTGGCGGCGGCGAACGAATTCCTCGGTCGTCTCGTCGAAGTACGCCAGCACGTCGAGGACCACCCGGACCGCCTCACCGCGCTGGAGCGCGGTGCTGCGCACCAGATGGTCGACGAGGTCGTCGTGGGACGACGGGCGGTGTT
The DNA here is from genome assembly GCF_040675505.1 of Streptomyces sp. NPDC049597. Taxonomy (NCBI): domain Bacteria; kingdom Bacillati; phylum Actinomycetota; class Actinomycetes; order Kitasatosporales; family Streptomycetaceae; genus Streptomyces; species Streptomyces sp. NPDC049597. The sequence continues at coordinate 709,118 of NZ_JBFAOY010000001.1, read as the reverse complement.
CGAGCACTCGTAGATATTGAGGGGTGGAGGAGCGGCTTTGCAAGAATCCTGCCCGATTCCGGGCAGCATGCCCCTTCGCGGGTGCGATACGGGTCGCCTCGGCGTCGAACGCCAGGCACCGCCTTCTGGCGACTTCCGGCGGGGGCGGATTCCCGCCGTCGTGCGGGTGAGCGAGTGGTCTACACCTTGACCGCGGTTGAGGCGCGAGGTACGCATGGTGACAGTTCGGTTGCTCTGCGCACAGTCGAGACCCCCGTCGAAGGGACCCCTGTGAGTCAGCCCAGACCGATTCCGCGACTGCTCGGTTCGCTGTTGCTTCTGGTGGCGGCCGCCTTGTCGGGCGCCGCGGCCTCCGGGCTCGCGGCCACGCCCGCCGAGGCCGCCGAGCCCGACGTCCGCCCGCTCGGCCGGACCGTCCCCGTCCCCGCCTCCGTGGAGCCGGGCGGAGCGCCGTTCACGCTCACCGCCCGGACCCGTATCCGCACCGACGGCTCCGCCGCGGCACGCGCCGTGGGCGCCCGGCTCGCCGAGGTGCTGCGCCCCTCCACCGGCTACGCCCTGCCGGTCACCGACCGTCCCTCGGCCGGCGCCATCCGGCTGCGGCTGAGCGGCGCGGAGGCCGCGCTCGGCGAGGAGGGCTACCGGCTCCAGTCCTCGCACGGCGCGCTCACCCTCACCGCCCACCGGCCCGCGGGCCTCTTCCGCGGTGTGCAGACCCTGCGCCAGCTGCTGCCCTCCCGGGTGGAGAAGGACACACGCCAGCCGGGCCCCTGGCAGGTCGCGGGCGGCACCATCACCGACAGCCCGCGCTTCGCCCACCGCGGCGCCATGCTCGACGTCTCCCGGCACTTCCTCTCCGTCGACCAGGTCAAGCGCTACATCGACAACATCTCCCTCTACAAGATCAACAAGCTGCACCTGCACCTCTCCGACGACCAGGGCTGGCGCATCGCCGTCGACTCCTGGCCCCGCCTGGCCACCTACGGCGGCTCCACCCAGATCGGCGGCGGGCCGGGCGGCTACTACACCAAGGCCCAGTACAAGGAGATCCTGCGGTACGCGGCGGACCGCTACATCGAGGTCGTGCCGGAGATCGACATGCCCGGCCACACGAACGCCGCTCTCGCCTCGTACGCCGAGCTCACCTGCGACGGCGTCGCGCCGCCGCTCTACACGGGCACGGCCGTCGGGTTCAGCTCCCTGTGCGTGCCCAAGGCCGTGACGTACGACTTCGTGGACGACGTCATCCGGGAGCTCGCCGCGATCACGCCCGGGAAGTACCTCCACATCGGCGGCGACGAGGCCCACTCCACGAGCCACGCGGACTACGTGACGTTCATGAACCGGGTGCAGCCGGTCGTCGCGAAGTACGGCAAGACCGTCATCGGCTGGCACCAATTGACCGGCGCCACCCCGGCCGAGGGCGCGCTCGCCCAGTACTGGGGCCTGGACGGCACCAGTGCGGCGGAGAAGGCGCAGGTCGCCAGGGCCGCGCAGAACGGCACCCGGCTGATCCTGTCGCCCGCCGACCGGATCTACCTCGACATGAAGTACGACAAGGACACCGAGCTGGGCCTGTCCTGGGCCGGCTACGTCGAGGTCCGGCGCTCGTACGACTGGGACCCGGGCGCCTATCTTCGGGGCGTCCCCGAGAGCGCGATCGCGGGCGTCGAGGCGCCGCTGTGGACGGAGACGATCTCCACGAACGCGCACATCGACCACATGGCGTTCCCGCGCCTGCCCGGGGTGGCCGAGCTCGGCTGGTCGCCCGCGGCGACGCACGACTGGGACGACTACCGGCTCCGTCTCGCGGCGCAGGGGCCGCGGATGGAGGCGCTGGGGATCGACTACTACCGCTCGGCGCAGGTTCCCTGGCCGGCGCGGTAGCGGACGGGAGGAAGAGCGACAGGGACTGGCCGCGGCCTCCGGTCGCGAAACCGTCGAGACCGCCGTCGGCTCCGGTGAAGGTGAGCCGGAGTCGTCAGGAGACCTTCCTGGCGTTCTCGACGGCCTTGGCCAGGTCCTCGAGGACCGGCGCGCACTTGGCGTACGAGTAGACGGGCTCGGTGACGCGCGGGATGACCTGACCGGCCCTGACGGCCGGGAGCTTCGCCCAGGTCGGCTTGGACTTGTCGAGGTCCGCGGGCTGCAGTGTGCCGGTGCGGTTGTCGAGCATGATGATGTCCGCGTCGTACTTGTCGGCGTTCTCCCAGCTGAGTTCCTCGAACCAGCCGGTCGCGTCGAGCTTCGACGGCGTGATGATGTCGACGCCGAGCTGCTTGAAGTACTTCAGGTCGGTGGGGCGGTCCGGCGTCGAGACATAGAACAGGTCGGCGCTGCCGGAGCCGATGAGCACCTTGATGCCGGGGTTGGCCTTCGCCGCCCGGCGCAGCCGCTCGGCGGCCTTCTCGAAGCGGGCCTTGGCGTCGGTGACCTTCTGCGACGTCAGGTCCGCGCCGAGGGACTCGGCCAGCTGGGCGCGGCGGGCCAGCGCGGTGGGCATGTCGACCCCGGCGGCCCACAGCGCGGCGCTCGGGGCCAGCTTGAGGATCTTGTCCTTCGACTGGTCCGGTACGTACCAGAGGGCGTTCTTGTCCCACATGTCGGTGACGAGCAGTTCGGGCGCGAGTGCGGCGTACTTCTCGACGTTGAACTCGCCCCAGACGTTGCCCAGGATCTCGACCTTGCTGATGTCCAGGTCGCCGGCCTGCACGTCGGGCTTGCCCTCCGGTGTCCTGGTCGGGCCGAAAACACCCTTGACCTGGATCCCGTAGTCGTACAGCGCGGCCGCGGTGCCGGTGAAGGCGACGATGTTCTTCGGGACGGCCTTCGACTCGGCGGTGGTGCCGCGGTCGTCCTTGAAGGACCAGGGGCCCGCGTTCTTCGCGGAGTCCTTGCCCGAGCCGCTGCTCCCTCCCTCGTCCTGGCCGCAGCCGGCGAGTGCCGCGCCGAGCCCGAGGGCGCCGCCGGCGGCGAGGAGGCCGCGGCGAGTGAGGTGGGATGCGCGGGCGTTGGGCATGATGATGTCCGCTTTCGTGCGTGCTGCTTCGGCCACTGGCCAGATCCGAAGATAGGTTAGCCTAACCTCAGAAAGTGTCCAGCGTGGCCTGCTCGCCCGGCTCCGGGCGAGAGCGTGATCCCGGACATCGGGCGGGCCGGCCGCCGATACGCGAACGCGCGCGGCCCGCCGTCCGGCAGGTCGCGCGCGCTCGACGCGGTGGGTCAGCCGCCGAGGCCCAACTCCCGTGCGATCAGCATCCGCTGGACCTCGCTCGTGCCCTCGCCGATCTCCAGGATCTTGGAGTCGCGCCACATCCGGGCGACGGGGTACTCGTTCATGAAGCCGTAGCCGCCGTGGATCTGGGTCGCCTCACGGGCGTTGTCCACCGCCACCGTCGACGAGTACAGCTTGGCGAGCGCCGCCTCCTTCTTGAACGGCTCGCCCCGCACCAGCCGGGATGCCGCGTCGCGCCAGCCGACGCGCGCCATGTGCGCGCGCATCTCCATGTCGGCGATCTTGAACTGGATGGCCTGGTTGTCGCCGATCGGCCGTCCGAAGGCGTGACGTTCCTTCGCGTACTTGACCGACTCGTCGACACAGCCCTGCGCGAGCCCCGTCGCCAGCGCCGAGATGGCGATGCGGCCCTCGTCGAGGATGCGCAGGAACTGGGCGTAGCCCCGGCCCTCCTCGCCCAGCAGGTTGGAGAGCGGGACGCGGACGTCGGAGAACGACAGCTCGCGGGTGTCCGACGCGTTCCACCCGACCTTGGAGTAGGGGGCGGCGACCGTGAAGCCCGGCGTGCCCGACGGGACGATGATGGACGAGATCTCCGGACGGCCGTCGGGCTTGCGGCCCGTCACGGCCGTCACCGTCACCAGGCCCGTGATGTCGGTGCCGGAGTTGGTGATGAAGCACTTGGAGCCGTTGACGACCCACTCGTCGCCGTCGCGCACGGCCGTCGTCCGGGTGCCGCCCGCGTCCGAGCCGCACTCCGGCTCGGTCAGGCCGAACGCGCCCAGCAGCTCGCCCGAGCACAGCCGCGGCAGCCACTCGCGCTTCTGCTCCTCGGTGCCGAACCGGTAGACGGGCATGGCGCCCAGCGAGACGCCGGCCTCCAGGGTGATGGCCACCGAGGAGTCGACGCGGGCCAGCTCCTCCAGGGCGATGCCGAGGGCGAGGTAGTCACCGCCCATGCCGCCGTACTCCTCGGGGAACGGCAGCCCGAACAGGCCCATGCGGCCCATCTCGCGGACGATCTCGTAGGGGAACTCGTGGCGCTCGTAGAAGTCGCCGATCTTGGGCGCGATCACGTCGTGCGCGAACTCCTCGACCGTACGGCGGAGTTCCTCGTGCTCGGCGGAGAGCCGGTGGTCCAGGGACATCAGGGAGTCACTCCTTGTGGGAGAGGGCGCGGACGGTACGGGAGGGGCTGGGACGGCCCAGCTGTTCGGCCATCCACACGCTGGTGGCGGTGAGCCGGCCGAGGTCGACCCCGGTCTCGATGCCGAGGCCGTCGAGCATCCACACGAGGTCTTCGGTGGCGAGGTTTCCGGTGGCGCTCTTCGCGTACGGGCAGCCGCCGAGGCCGCCCGCGGAGGCGTCCACCGTGGTCACTCCGCACTCGAGCGCGGAGAGGGTGTTGGCGAGGGCCTGGCCGTAGGTGTCGTGGAAGTGCACCGCGATCGCGGTGCTCGGCACGCCCCTGTCGTTCAGCGCGGTCAGCAGCGCGCGCACGTGGCCGGCCGTCGCCACGCCGATCGTGTCGCCGAGGCTGAGCTCGTCGCAGCCCATGTCGAGCAGGCGGCGGGAGACCGCGACGACCTGGTCGACCGGGACCGGGCCCTCCCACGGGTCGCCGAAGCACATCGACAGATAGCCGCGCACCCGCAGACCGTGCTCGACGGCCCTGGTGACGACCGGCTCGAACATGGCGAGCGCCTCGTCGACCGTGCGGTTGAGATTGGCCTTGGCGAAAGACTCCGTGGCGCTGGCGAACACGGCGATCTCGCGGGCGCCGAGGCCCAGGGCCCGGTCCAGGCCGCGGTCGTTCGGCACGAGGACGGGCAGCCGCACCCCGGGGAGGTCGGCGACCAGCGGGAACAGCTGCTCGGCGTCCGCCAGTTGGGGCACCCACTTGGGGTGGACGAAGCTCGTCGCCTCCACGGTGGTGAGCCCGGCGGCGGCCAGCCGGCGGATGAACTCCGCCTTGACCTCGACCGGAACCACCGACTTCTCGTTCTGCAGGCCGTCGCGGGGGCCGACCTCGTGGATGCGCACCCTCGGCGGCAGGCCGTGGGCCCGCACCGTCATGGGCAGTCCTTCGGTGCCGGTCATGCCCCCGCCTCCTCGTCGGTCTCGTCCGGGGTGACCACGGCGAGCACCTGGTCCATGGCGACGGTCGAGCCCGCGGTGACGTCGAGCTCGGTGACCGTGCCCGCGTGCGGTGCGGAGATGACGTGCTCCATCTTCATCGCCTCCACCACCAGCAGGCTCTGACCGGCCGCCACCACGTCGCCCACCGCCACCTTGACGACGGTGACGGTGCCGGGCATCGGCGCGGCCAGGGTGTCCACGCCGCTGTGCGCGGTGCCGCTGAGGGCCGCCTCGACGGGGTCGTGGTCCCGCACGTGCCAGGAGTCGCCGTCCCGGCCGAGCCAGTCGCCCGCGCGGTGGAAGGTGTGCGTGACGCCGTGCATCTCGACGGCGACCGTGCCCTCCTCGACACGGGCGGCCGCCTGGCGCCCCACGGTGTGGGTGACGGGGTCGAGTCCCGGCACGCGCAGCGAGAAGGCGAGCGGGGCCGCCTCGCCGCCCATCCGCCAGCCGCTGGGCACCGAGAAGGGGTCCGTCCAGCCCGTCGTCCGCGGCGGCGCCAGCTCGGCGGCCCGCACGGCCGCCGCCGCCTCGTAGACCTCGTCCGGCGCTCCGTCCGGAACGAGTGCCTCCGCCTCCCGCTCGACCAGGCCGGTGTCCATCTCGCCGGAGACGACCGCCGGATGGGCGAGCAGCCGGCGCAGGAAACCGGCGTTGGTCGGCACGCCCAGCGTCACCGTCTCGGCCAGGGCCGCGCGCAGCTTGCGCAGCGCGGTGGCCCGGTCGGGGCCGTACGCGATGACCTTGGAGAGCATCGGGTCGTACAGGCTGCCCACCTCAAGGCCCTCGGTCAGGCCGGAATCGGTGCGCACCCCGTCGCCCTGGGGCTCGTGCAGACGCAGCACCGTGCCGCCGGAGGGCAGGAAGCCGCGCGAGGGGTCCTCGGCGCAGACGCGCGCCTCGACGGCGTGGCCCGTGAGGGTGATGTCGTCCTGGGCGAACGGCAGTCGCTCACCCGCCGCGACCCGCAGCTGCCACTCCACCAGGTCGAGACCCGTGACGAGCTCGGTGACCGGGTGCTCGACCTGGAGACGGGTGTTCATCTCCATGAAGTAGTACTGCGAAGGGTCGGTGCCCGGGACGATGAACTCCACCGTGCCCGCGCCCCGGTAACCGCAGGAACGGGCCGCCTGCACGGCCGCCTCGCCCATCGCGGCACGCGTCGCCTCGTCCAGCAGGACGGACGGGGCCTCTTCGATGATCTTCTGGTGGCGGCGCTGGAGCGAGCACTCGCGCTCGCCGAGGTGGACCACGTTGCCGTGGCCGTCGGCCAGCACCTGGATCTCGATGTGGCGCGGGCGGTCGATCCAGCGCTCGACGAGCAGGGTGTCGTCGCCGAACGACGCGCGTGCCTCGCGCCGGGCCGCCGCGATCTCGTCGAGCAGCGCCGACTCGACGCGGGTGAGGCGCATGCCCTTGCCGCCGCCGCCCGCCGAGGGCTTGAGCAGCACCGGCATGCCGATCTCACGGGCGGCCGCGGCCAGTTCCTCGTCGGTGAGCCCGCTGCCCGAGGACCCGGGGACGACCGGGACGCCGGCCGCCCGCACGGTCTCCTTGGCGCGGATCTTGTCGCCCATCAGCGAGATCGCGGACGGGGGCGGGCCGATGAAGACCAGACCGGCCTCGGCGCACGCCTGGGCGAAGCCCGCGTTCTCCGCGAGGAAGCCGTAGCCGGGGTGGACGGCCTGGGCGCCGGTCCGTGCGGCCGCGTCCAGCAGGCGGTCGATCGAGAGATAGCTCTCGGCGGCCGGCGCGGGCCCGATGCGCACGGCGGTGTCCGCCTCGCGCACATGGCGGGCGCCGGCGTCCGCGTCGCTGAAGACGGCCACGGAGCGCACGCCGAGGGACCGCAGGGTGCGGATCACGCGTACCGCGATCTCGCCGCGGTTGGCGACCAGAACGGTGTCGAACATCGTCATCGTGGAAGGTCCCTCACATCCGGAAGACGCCGAAGCCGGGCTCACCCAGCGGGGCGTTGGCACACGCGGTCAGGGCCAGACCCAGCACCTGGCGGGTGTCCATCGGGTCGATCACGCCGTCGTCCCACAGGCGGGCCGTCGCGTAGTAGGCATTGCCCTGCTGTTCGTACTGGGCGCGGATCGGGGCCTTGAAGGACTCCTCCTCCTCGGCGGACCACTCCTCGCCGCGTCCCTCCAGCTGGTCGCGCTTGACCGTGGCCAGCACGGACGCGGCCTGCTCGCCGCCCATCACCGAGATCTTGGCGTTGGGCCACATCCACAGGAACCGGGGGCCGTACGCACGGCCGCACATCGAGTAGTTGCCCGCGCCGTACGAACCGCCGACCACCACGGTCAGCTTGGGCACGCGCGTGCACGCCACTGCCGTGACCATCTTGGCGCCGTGCTTGGCGATGCCGCCCGCCTCGTAGTCCTTGCCGACCATGAAGCCGGAGATGTTCTGCAGGAAGAGCAGGGGGATGCCGCGCTGGTCGCACAGCTCGATGAAGTGGGCGCCCTTCTGGGCGGACTCGGCGAACAGGATGCCGTTGTTGGCGACGATGCCGACCGGGTGGCCGTGGATCCGGGCGAAGCCGGTGACCAGCGTCTGCCCGAACTCCGACTTGAACTCGGCGAACCGGGAGCCGTCGGTGATCCGGGCGATCACCTCGCGCACGTCGTACGGCGTGCGCGAGTCGACGGGGACCGCGCCGTACAGCCCGGCCGGGTCCACCTTGGGCTCCTCGGCCGGCTCGACGGACCACGGGAGCGGCCCGCGCTCCGGCAGGGTCGCCACGATGTTCCGCACGATCCGCAGCGCGTGCGCGTCGTCCTCCGCGAGGTGGTCGGTGACGCCGGAGATCCGCGAGTGGACCTCGCCGCCGCCGAGCTCCTCGGCGGTGACGACCTCGCCGGTGGCGGCCTTCACCAGCGGCGGGCCGCCGAGGAAGATCGTGCCCTGGTTGCGCACGATCACGGCCTCGTCGCTCATGGCCGGCACGTACGCCCCGCCGGCGGTGCAGGAGCCGAGCACCGCGGCGATCTGGGGGATGCCCGCGCCGGACATGCGGGCCTGGTTGTAGAAGATCCGGCCGAAGTGCTCGCGGTCGGGGAAGACCTCGTCCTGCATCGGCAGGAACGCGCCGCCGGAGTCGACCAGGTACACGCAGGGCAGCCGGTTCTCCAGGGCCACCTCCTGGGCGCGCAGGTGCTTCTTCACCGTCATCGGGTAGTACGTGCCGCCCTTGACGGTGGCGTCATTGGCCACGACGACGACCTCGCGGCCGCTGACCCGGCCGATCCCGGCGATCACCCCGGCCGCCGGCGCCTGTCCGTCGTACATCCCCTCCGCGGCGAGGGGCGCGAGCTCAAGGAACGGCGAGCCGGGGTCGAGGAGGGTGTCCACGCGGTCGCGCGGAAGCAGCTTCCCGCGCGCGGTGTGGCGGGCGCGCGCCTTCTCGCCGCCGCCGAGGCGGGCCGCCGCCAGGCGTGAGCGCAGACCGTCGGCGAGCTCCTGGTGTGCCGCCTCGTTGGCCTGCCAGGCCTCGGACGCCGGGTCCGCGGCGCTCGCCAGCACTGGTGCCTGCTGCATTGCTCGAGCTCCCTTGCTCGGTTAATGAGCGTTAACGTGTTGCTCCAAGGTTAACGACCGCTAACAGCCCTGTCTAGAATGAATTCCCATGAGCACCAGGACCTCGGCCCCGACGCGCCGCGAGCAGATCCTCAAGGAGGCCGCGCGCCTCTTCGCCGAGCGCGGCTTCCACGGCGTGGGCGTCGACGAGATAGGGGCCGCGGTGGGCATCAGCGGACCCGGTCTCTACCGCCACTTCCCCGGCAAGGACGCGATGCTCGCGGAGCTGCTCGTGGGCATCAGCGAACGGCTCCTGAGCGGTGGCCGGCTGCGGGTCGAGGAGGCGTCGGCGGGCCCGGACGCGGTCCTGGAGTCCCTGATCGACGGGCACATCGACTTCGCGCTGGACGACCGCCCGCTGATCACTCTGCACGACCGCGAGCTGGACCGCCTGCGGGACAGCGACCGCAAGCTGGTCCGCCAGCTGCAGCGCCAGTACGTGGAGCTGTGGGTGACGGTGGTGCGCGAGCTGCATCCGGCCGTGGCGGAGTCGGAGGCGCGGGCCGCCGTGCACGCGGTGTTCGGCCTGCTCAACTCGACCCCGCACCTCGGTGCGAACGGGGGAGGCCCGCTGGGCCGCGCGGCGACCGAGTCGCTCCTGCGGCGGCTGGCGCACGGGGCGTTCGCGTCCCTGAGCGGCTGAAGGGGCCCCTCTCCGGACGGCTGACCGGCTGACCGGCTGACCGGCTGACCGACGGGCCGCCGGCCGCGCGTCCCGCGGACGTGCGACACGTCCGCAGGACAAGACGGTGCGTACGCTCCGCGCACCCCACGGCACAATGGGCTCATGCCGATACCCAGCCGCGCCGCTCTGGTCGACCACCTCGTCCGCACACGTATCGCCGGGAACGTCGCCACCCCCCGCGACAACAACCTCTCCCACTACCGCAGGCTCGCCAACGGAGACCGGCACTACTGGCTGGGGCTGGAGCTCGGCGACCGCTGGAGCGACGAGCAGGACGTGCTGGCCGTCATGGCCGAACGGTGCGGCGTCGACGACGACCCCGAGCACCGGCAGGGCCAGGACACCATCGACCCCGAGCTGACCGTCGACGCCCTGGAGCGCATGGCCGCGCGCCTGCGCAAGGCCGCCGACGCGCAGGAGCGGGTGCTGTTCGCGACCGGGCACCCCGGCGGCCTGCTGGACGTGCACCGGCAGACCGCTGAGGCGCTCCGGGCCGCCGGATGCGAGATCGTACGCATCCCCGGCGGCCTGATGGCCGACGAGGGCATGGTCTTCCAGTTCGCCGACGTCGCCGTGCTGGAGCGCGGCGCGACCCTGTGGCACACCCACTCGCCCGCGCCGATGGCCGCCATCCTCGACGGTCTCGCGCGCGAGGGCCGGCCGCTGCCCGACCTGGTCGTGGCCGACCACGGCTGGGCGGGCTGCGCGGGCCAGCGGGGCATCGACGCCGTCGGCTACGCGGACTGCAACGACCCGGCCCTGTTCATCGGCGAGGCCGAGGGCACCCTCCAGGTGACGGTCCCGCTGGACGACCACGTGACCGACCCGCGCTTCTACGACCCGATGACGGCGTACCTGCTGGACGCGGCCGGGCTCGGCCCGGCCGCGTGAGGCCGGGCCTGCGGGCCCTCAGTCGCGCCAGGTGCCGCGCACGACGCCGTACGTGCCGCCCAGCAGCATGAGCATCAGCGCGCCCCGCACCACGAGCCCGAGGCCCTGACGGACACCGCCGGGGAGCCCGGCGGACCAGTCACGCAGGACCATCAGCAGCACCACGGCGCCCAGGATCAGCGCGCCCCCGCCGACGGTCCACAGCGCCCGTGCGGCGGGTGACGCCGTCGCCCACCCGGTGGTCCCGGCCGCGTCGTACGACGACGGGTCGTCGTACGACGGTTCCTCCTCGGCCGGCGGCTGAGCGCTCACGGGTGTCGGTTCCTTCGACGGTCCCGGTGCGCCGCCCGGGCAGGCGTGGTCCCGGGGGATGGTCGGCCCCCGGGGATCCGCACGGGCGCTTGTGGCGCCCCGAGCAGTGACCGCGAGCCGCCCCGTGCGTGTGGGGCGCACGGGGATGCCCGGCGGGTACTGCCTAGGATCTGCATCCAGACTCCCAGCAGCCGCCGCCGCATCGCTCAGACCACAGGACGACCTTTGCCCTACGACTTGAGGCCGGTGCGGGTCCTCCTCGTCGACGACGAGGAACTCGTACGCACCGCGCTCCAGCAGGTTCTCGGCTCGGCCGACGGCGTGACCGTCGCCGGCACCTGCGACGGCCCGTACGCCGTCGACGCCGTGCGCGACCTCGCGCCCGACCTGGTCCTGCTGGACATCGACATGCCGTCCGCGCACGGCTTCGACGTGCTGCGCGCCCTGAAGGCCCTGCCGCGGCCGCCCGCCGTCGCGATGCTCACCGCCCTGGACACCGCGGCCGACGTGGAACGCGCGCTGCGCGAGGGGGCGTCGGGCTTCCTGCTCAAGACCACCGAGCCGCGGATGTTCACCGAGGCCGTGCGGCTCCTCGCGGCGGGCGGGGTGGTCTGCACGCCGTCCGGCAGCGCCGAGGCGCTCTCCCGGTACGCGGCCGCGGCCCCGGCGGCCGCCCCCCGCGCGCCCGAGGCCCTCGACCGCCTCACGGCCCGCGAACGGGACGTCCTGGCACTGATCGCGGCCGGACTGTCCAACGCCGACATCGCGGCCCATCTCGGCATGGGAGTGACGACGGTCAAGACCCACATCGGCGCGCTGAAGCGGAAGTTGTCGGTCGACAGCCGCGTCGCGCTGGCGACCGTGGTCCACCGGTCGGCCACGCCATGAGCGCGGGCGCGCGGGGGCGCGGGCGCGACGGGGCGACCCGGCCGGGGCCCGACCGCCGGTCCGGACGTGCCCGGACCGGCGGTCGGGGGTCGGGCAGGGCCGGGGACGGCCGTTCGGGGCACGCGCGAGCGCGGCTCCGCCTTCCGCGACCGGGCCGTCCCCGGCGCCGGCCCGAGCCTGCGACCGTCGCCGTCGAGGCCCTGGTCGTAGCCGCCGCCCTCGCCGAGGCACTGGCCACCGGGCACTGGCTCCCCGACTGGGCGGTCTGGGCCTCGCCGGTCGTCGCGTGCGTGCTTCCGCTGCGTCGGCGCTTCCCCCGCGCCTTGATGCTCCTCGCCCTGCCGACCCTGGCCACCGGCGTGCTGTGGATTCCGGCGATGGCCGCGCTGCACGCCGTCGCCGCGTCCGAGCGGCGCCGCTGCGAGGTGGTCGCATCGGCGGCGGCCGTGGCCGTCGTGTCGTTCGTGCCGTGGCGGAACATGGGTGACTATCCGTGGTCCCTCCCCGACGTCACCCTGGGGGTCCTGCTCGCGGGGCTGCTGGCCGTCGCGCCCGCAGCCCTGGGCCTCCTCGGCCGTGCCCGCCGCGAACTGGCGGCCCGCCTCGCCGAGTTGGCCCTGTCGCGGGAGCGTGAACGCCTGTACGCCGCCGAACAGGCCGCGCTGCGGGAGCGGGAACGGCTGGCCCGCGACGTGCACGACACCGCGGCCCACCACCTGAGCCTGATCAGCCTGCGGTCGTCGGTGCTCGCCGCGTCCGTGGAGTCCCCCGCCTGCCGGGACGAGGCCGAGACGCTCGGCGAACTGGCCCGGCGGGCCGCGGCCGACCTGCGCCGGACGATCCGCCGCCCCGGCCAGGGTCTCGCGCAGCTGCCGGAGCTCGTCGAGGCGGCCGGCGGCGGCGTACGGGCCGAGCTGGACCGGCTGGAGGCGGCCGACTGCCCGCCGGAGGTCCAGCACGCCGCGTACCGGATCGTGCAGGAGGCGCTGGCGAACGTCCGCCGTCACGCGCCGGGGGCCGAGGCCACGGTCTCGGTCCGCCGTACGGACGACGGCCTGCGCATCGCCGTCCGCAACACCCCGCCGGCCGGGCCGCCCCGCCCGGCCCCCGACAGCGGGGGCGAGGGTCTGCCGGGCCTGCGCACGCGCGCGGCGGCCCTGGGCGGCACGCTGTCCGCGTACCCGACACCGGACGGCGGCTACGTGCTCGACGCACTCCTGCCCCTGACCGGCCCGTCCGGCCCGACGACCCGGGACGCCTGACAAGGCGTCCTCGTCATCTTCACCGCCCACACCTCGGCCGCCTGAGCGGCCGGGGCACTCCCACAGGGCCACTTCCTGTGGGCGGTCAACCACGAAGCCGGTGACTCGATTGGCGGACTTCCTGCCGCTTGCGCCCTGCCATACACTCGACGATATATACGTTCGGCTGTATGGAAGATCCTTATGTCGTCGAGATCGAACGCGAGGTCAGGCTGTGGCTCGCCAACCTGTCCCCACGCGACTATCTCAATGTGGAGGACATTGTGGAGCGTCTGGTCGACAGTCCCACCACCCTCGGGGAGCCGTACTCGCGCCATCTCGGAGGCGCTGTCCGCGAATTGCGGTTCGACCTTGGAAACGATCGTGACGCCATACGGATCCCGTACTGGCTTGCACCGGGACGGAGGATCATCCTGCTCACCGTCTTCAGGAAGAGCAAGCTGCGCGAGTCCTCCGAAGTCGCCCGCGCCAAACGGGCGCAGGCGACCTGCGCGGCCCAACACGAACCGGCACATGAGGAATACACCCGCATCTTCAATAAGGAGCAGCTCCGATGACAGGTCACGCGCGATGGAAACTCTCCCGCGACAAGGAGATCGCCAAAGGGATCAGTGAAGGTCCGGAGCTGGAAAAGATGCGTGAAGAGATCCGGCTGTCTCATGACCTCGGGCAGGCGGTCCACGACCGGCGCACCGAGGTCGGGATCTCCCAGACCGAGCTGGCCAAGCGCGCCGGGATGACACAGCCTCAGATCTCCAAGCTGGAGCTCGGCGGCACCATGCCGACGCTGCCCCTGCTCGCCCGCCTCGCACGCGCTCTCGACGCGGCGCTCAGCGTGGAGCTGGACGGCGAGACCTCGCGCGTCACCTTCACCGCCCACACCCCGGCCGCCTGAGCGGCCGGGGTGTCACGGTCAGCGGGGGACGCGGACCACGCCCTCCTGGATGACCGAGATCGCGAGCCGGCCGTCCTGCGTGTAGATGCGCGCCTGGCCGAGGCCGCGGCCGCCGGACGCGGACGGCGACTGCTGGTCGTACAGCAGCCATTCGTCCGCGCGGAACGGCCGGTGGAACCACATCGCGTGGTCCAGTGACGCGCCCACCACGTCGCCGACCGCCCAGCCGCCCCGGCCGTGTGCGAGGAGCACGGAGTCGAGCAGCGTCATGTCGGAGACGTACGTGGCGAGGCAGACGTGGAGCAACGGGTCGTCAGCGAGTTTGCCGTTTGTGCGGAACCAGACCTGGGAGCGCGGCTCGCGCGGCTCGCCGACGCTGCCCCACGGGGGAGTGTCCGCGTAGCGCAGGTCCACGGCGGCCCGGGCCTCGATCAGCCGCTGGGCGACCTCGAGAGGCAGGTGCCGGGGCAGCATCTCGGCGGCCGTCGGCAGCGATTCGGGGTCCGGCGCCGCCGGCATGTCCGCCTGGTGCTCCAGCCCCTCCTCGGGCACCTGGAAGGACGCCGACAGGTGGAAGATCGGCTGCCCGTGCTGGACGGCGACCACCCGGCGGGTCGTGAACGACCGGCCGTCCCGGATGCGGTCGACCGTGTAGACGATCGGCGCGCCCGGGTCGCCCATGCGCAGGAAGTAGGAGTGCAGCGAGTGCGCCGTGCGGTCGGCGGGGACGGTGCGGCCCGCGGCGACGAGCGCCTGGGCCGCGACCTGCCCGCCGAAGACACGCGGGACCAGGGCGGAACGCGAGCTGCCCCGGAAGATGTTCTGCTCGATCTGCTCCAGGTCGAGCAGATCGAGCAGTTCGTCGAGCGCTTGGGTCACGTCCGCGACCTACAGGCCCATCGACTTGGCGATGATCGACTTCATGACCTCGCTGGTGCCGCCGTAGATGCGGTTGACGCGGTTGTCGGCGTACAGGCGGGCGATCGGGTACTCGTTCATGTAGCCGTAGCCGCCGTGCAGCTGGAGGCAGCGGTCGATGACGCGGTGGGCGACCTCGGTGCAGAACAGCTTGGCGGAGGCGGCCTCGGCGGGCGTGAGCTCGCCGGCGTCCAGGGCCTCCAGGGCGCGGTCGGCGACGGCCTCGGCGGCGTCCACCTCGGCCTGGCAGGCGGCCAGCTCGAACTTGGTGTTCTGGAAGGTGGCGACCGGCTTGCCGAAGACGGTGCGCTCCTGCACGTACTGCTGGGCGAACCGGACGGCGGCCTTGGCCTGCGCGTACGCGCCGAAGGCGATGCCCCAGCGCTCGGAGGGCAGGTTCTGGCCGAGGTAGTAGAAGCCCTTGTTCTCCTCGCCGAGCAGGTCCTCGACCGGGACCTTGACGTCGACGAACGCCAGCTCGGCGGTGTCGGAGGTGCGCAGGCCCAGCTTGTCGAGCTTGCGGCCGATGGAGTAGCCCTCGGACTTGGTGTCCACGGCGAACAGGGAGATGCCGAAGCGGCGGTCCTGCTCGCTCGGGGCGGAGGTGCGGGCGCAGACGATGACGCGGTCGGCGTGCACACCGCCGGTGATGAAGGTCTTGGCGCCGTTGAGGACGTAGTGCGTGCCGTCCTCGGAGAGCTTGGCGGTGGTCTTCATGCCCGCGACGTCGGAGCCGGTGCCCGGCTCGGTCATCGCCAGCGCCCACATCTCCTCGCCGCTGACGAACTTCGGCAGGTAGCGCTTCTTCTGCTCGTCGGTGGCGAGCATCTTGATGTAGGGCAGGGCGAGCAGGACGTGCACGCCGGAGCCGCCGAAGTTGACGCCCGCGCGGGAGGTCTCCTCGTACAGGACGGCCTCGAACTTGTGGGTGTCCAGGCCGGCGCCGCCGAACTCCTCGGGGACGTTGATGCCGAAGACGCCCAGCTCGCCGAGCTTGTAGTAGAAGTCGCGCGGCGCCTGGCCCGCTGCGAACCAGTCGTCGTAGACGGGGACGACCTCGGCCTCGACGAAGGCCCGGATGGTGTCCCGGAACGCCTCGTGGTCCTCGTTGAATACGGTCCGGCGCACGGACGCCTCCTCGTGACTGCGGGGTACGACAATGTCTAAGCGCTTGCTCAGAGCAAGTTACCCGGCAGTTGTTGAAAGTGTCCATAGTGATGCTGCGCACGCAGAGGACCCCGCGGCGGCGGCCCGGCGCTCAGCCCGACGGCTCGTCACCGTCGTAGGCGGCCAGGGCCGCCTGGCGGTACTCCAGCAGTTCGGCCAGGTCCTCGTGGGTCAGGTGTTCCTGCGTCAGCTTCACCGTGGCCCGGCCCTCCGTCGCCGCCCACGCGTGGCGGGCGCGCTTGTTGGCCCGGCGGCGGTTGTCGCTGCGGAGGAAGCCCGCGCCCGCCGCGAACCCGGCCGCGGCCAGGGCCGCCAGCGCCGCCGGGATGCGGGCGTTCGCCGTGGCCAGGCCCGTGGCGCCGGCCGTCGCGGCGAGGAGGGCCGCGGGGAAGCCGAGGGCGATGTCGACCTTGGTCCAGAACTCCGCTCTGCGGTGGGCGAGCCTGCGCTGCCGCTCCGCTTCCTCGCGCAGCCGCGTGATCTCGGCGCGCAGACGACGGGCGGGTTCGTCCGGTGTGGACCGGGTGGTGCCGTCAGGGGCGATGGTCATGCGGAAATTCCAACACACCTGCCCTGCAAGGGAATTGGCTTTGTCATGACAGTCCTGGCAGGCGTTCTTGGTGGGCTTTCCACGGATCCGTGGACGTCCGGCCTCTCACCCCTGCCGCAGCGCGAACCACAGCTCCATCCGGACGTCCGGATCGTCCAGGTCCTCGTCCAGCAGCGCGGCGACGCGCGCGATGCGCTGGCGGACCGTGTTGCGGTGGATCCCCATCGCCGCCGCCGTCCGGTCCCAGCTGCCGTGCAGCGAGAGCCAGGTGCGCAGCGTCTCGACGAGCGCGGGGGAGTCCGCGAGCGGGGCCAGCCGCGCGCGGGCGGCGTCGGCGGAGAACGGGCCCGCGTCGCGGTGGCGCACCAGGGGTTTGCGTGCCGTCAGCGCACGGCGCAGGGCACGGGCCGCCTGTGTGTCGGCGGCGGCCAGGTCGCGCGCCTCGACGGGGGCGCTGACCCCGAGCGTCCAGTCGGGCTGCGCCACGACGGCCGTGCTCGCAGGCAGCAGCAGCCGCACCGCCGTGGCCTCCGGCGTCTCGAACAGCGGGGTGCCCAGCGCCGCCGCCAGGGCCGCCGCCGCGAACGGGGTACCGTCGCCGCCCCGGGCGTGGACCACCGTCCAGGGGCCCGGATCAAGGGTGCGCGCCGTGTCGGCCGGGGCCTCGCCGAGCAGAAGGCGGACCAGGGCCGCGTCGCGCACCGCCGAGTCCCCGGCCTGTCGCGGGGCGGTGAGGAGGGACAGGAGAACGACGGCCACCCCGGCGATCGTGTGGTTCCCGGGCTCGTGCGTCTCGGACGCCACCCCGAGCGTGAGGCCGTCGGAGCCGCCCAGCGCGTACGCGGCGAGCCGCAGTCCGCCGCCGTCCCCGCTCGCCGTCGCCGGGCCGCCCGGACGGGGTCCCACCACGCCGGCCAGATCCGCGAGCGCCCGGCTCGCCGCATCCGGGACCGGCCGGCCGGCCGCCGCCGTCTCCGTGCCGTCCGGGGCGAAGAGCACGGCACGTCCGCCGAGCCGCGAGGCCAGCGCGCCGAGCACCGCCGGCACAGGGGCCGGCCGGGCCGCCGCCGTCGCCAGCGACTGCTGGGCCTCGGTCACCCGGCGCAGTTCCTGGAGGCGGGCCTGGGCCATCAGCCGCCACAGCGCCCTCGCCACTGCCGTGAACGGCGTCTGCGGTGGCACCTCGATCAGCGGCAGGCCGTGCCGGGTGCAGGCCTCGACGAGCTCCGCCGGGACGGTGTCGTACACCGGTGTCACGCCGAAGCCGAGTGCCGCCGCGCCCGCCTCCACGACCCGCTCCACGTACCGGGCCGGGTCGGTGAGCTGCACGCCCGCCGTCATCAGCAGCTCACCGCCCAGGAGGTACGGATAGGGGTCGGCCATCTCGGAGGTGTGCACCCAGTGGAGGGCGGCGTCCTCGGGACCCGTGAGCAGGCGCAGCCCGAGGTCCCGGCGGGCGAGCAGGGCGGCGAGCGGGACCGGTGGCGCCGGTGGGGTGGATGTGGGCTCCTGTGCGGACATGACCGTGGACCCTTCGTACATCCATCGTAGGAACAGTGGAGGAAACGTACACTTCAGCGTCGCTTTCCGGCCACCTACTGTCGTGCCATCCAGCGGCAGCGGGTACGGGCGGATGTCCCCGCGAACGGCCCTGGCACCTTTCCCCGCACGACACGCCACCGAGGTGAGCAGAGGAGGGCCCCATGGCCGTCGACTACACAGTGATCGTCCTGTATCTGGCCAGCATGCTGGCGATGGGCTGGTGGGGCATGCGCCGCGCCAAGTCCAAGAGCGAGTTCCTCGTCGCGGGCCGCCGCCTCGGGCCCTGGATGTACTCCGGGACCATGGCCGCCATCGTCCTCGGCGGCGCGTCCACCATCGGCGGCGTCGGACTCGGCTACAAGTACGGACTCTCGGGTGCCTGGATGGTCTTCACCATCGGCCTCGGCCTGCTCGCCCTGTCCGTCTTCTTCTCCGCGCGGATAGCCCGGCTCAAGGTCTACACCGTCTCCGAGATGCTCGACCTGCGCTACGGCGGCAAGGCCGGCGTCATCTCCGGCGTCGTCATGTGGGCGTACACGCTCATGCTGGCGGTCACCTCGACCATCGCCTACGCCACGATCTTCGACGTCCTCTTCGACCTGCCCCGGACGGCCGCGATCGTCCTCGGCGGCACGATCGTCGTCGCCTACTCGACGCTCGGCGGCATGTGGTCCATCACCATCACCGACATGGTGCAGTTCGTGGTGAAGACCATCGGCGTGCTGCTTCTGCTCCTGCCCATCGCGGTCGTCAAGGCGGGCGGCTTCGCCGAGATGAAGGCCGCGCTGCCGACCGCGTACTTCGAGCCGCTCGGCATCGGCGGCGAGACGATCTTCACGTACGTCCTGATCTACACCTTCGGCATGCTCATCGGTCAGGACATCTGGCAGCGGGTCTTCACGGCCCGCACCGACAAGGTCGCCAAGTGGGGCGGCACCGTCGCCGGTACGTACTGTCTCGCGTACGCCCTGGCCGGCGCCGTCATCGGCACCGCCGCCAAGGTGCTCTACCCGAAGCTGCCCAGCGCCGACGACGCCTTCGCCACCATCGTCAAGGACGAGCTGCCGATGGGCGTGAGGGGCCTGGTGCTGGCCGCCGCGCTCGCCGCCGTCATGTCCACCTCCTCCGGCGCGCTCATCGCCTGTGCAACCGTCGCCAACAACGACATCTGGTCGCGGCTGCGCGGCCTCACCGCGAAGAAGGCGGAGGGCGAACACGACGAGGTCAAGGGCAACCGCGCCTTCATCCTGATCATGGGTGTCGCCGTCGTCCTCATCGCCATCGCCCTCAACGACGTCGTCCAGGCCCTGACCGTCGCGTACAACCTGCTCGTCGGCGGCCTGCTGGTGCCCATCCTCGGCGGCCTGCTGTGGAAGCGCGGCACCGTGCAGGGCGCGCTCGCCGCCGTGGCCGTCGGAGGTCTGTCGGTCGTCGGCCTGATGGCGACCTACGGCATCCTCGCCAACGAGCCCGTCTACTACGGCCTGCTGGCCTCGCTCGCCGCCTACGTGGTCGGCAGCCTGGTCACCCGGCCCACCGACCCCGCCGTGCTCGCCAACTGGCGTGAGCGGCTGGCCGGCCGCGCAGGCGACGAGGCCGAGCCGGAGGCCCCGGCCGCCGAGCCCGCCCCGGTCCACAGTTAAAATCGGACAAATGTCCTCTACTGGATGAATGCGCAACGAAGCGCAGAAGGAAGGCATCACACATGAGCAGCTACGAGCAGCCGCGCGGTCCGATCGACTCGTCCCGCATCCCGCGGTACGCCGGACCCGCCACGTTCGCCCGGCTGCCGCGGCTCGACGAGGTCGGCACCGCCGACGTCGCCGTGGTCGGCGTGCCCTTCGACTCCGGGGTCTCCTACCGTCCCGGTGCGCGCTTCGGCGGCAACGCCATCCGTGAGGCGTCGAGGCTCCTGCGCCCCTACAACCCGGCGCAGGACGCCTCGCCCTTCGCGCTCGCCCAGGTCGCCGACGCCGGTGACATCGCGGCCAACCCGTTCAACATCAACGAGGCCGTCGAGACGGTCGAGGCGGCGGCCGACGACCTGCTCGCCACCGGCGCCCGGATGATGACGCTCGGCGGCGACCACACCATCGCGCTGCCGCTGCTGCGCGCGGTCGCCAAGAAGCACGGCCCGGTCGCGCTGCTGCACTTCGACGCGCACCTGGACACCTGGGACACCTACTTCGGCGCCGAGTACACCCACGGCACGCCGTTCCGCCGGGCCGTCGAGGAGGGCATCCTCGACACCGAGGCGCTGTCCCACGTCGGCACCCGCGGCCCGCTGTACGGCAAGCAGGACCTGACCGACGACGAGAAGATGGGCTTCGGCATCGTCACCTCGTCCGACATCTACCGCCGTGGCGCCGACGAGGTCGCCGACCAGCTGCGCCAGCGCATCGGCGACCGCCCCCTCTACATCTCCATCGACATCGACTGCCTCGACCCGGCGCACGCTCCCGGCACCGGCACCCCCGAGGCGGGCGGCATGACCTCCCGCGAGCTGCTGGAGATCCTGCGCGGCCTGTCCTCCTGCAACCTGGTCTCGGCCGATGTGGTGGAGGTGGCCCCGGCGTACGACCACGCCGAGATCACCGCGGTCGCCGCCTCGCACACGGCGTACGAGCTGACCACGATCATGTCGCGCCAGATCGCCGCGAACCGCGCCCAGGGCGCGGGCGAAGCCGCGAAGTGACCGCGCCGCCGGTCCCGCCACCGGGACCGGCACCGGGACCGGCCGGTGGCCGGGCAGGCGCGCGTAACGTCGAGCCGGGAGGCCGGAAGGCCCCGGCTCCGGGCGCAGACGCCCGGAGGCAGACGTACGAACGATCGAGATGCTGAGGACGCCACGGTGACCCACGACCACGACCTCGTCCTGCGGCCCACCGCCGCGCAGACCGAGGCCGCGCTGAACCCGCCCGCCGGGCGCAACGGCGGCGACCTCGTCGTCGAGACCCTTCAGGGCCTCGGGGCGACGACCGTCTTCGGGCTGCCCGGGCAGCACGCGCTCGGCATGTTCGACGCGCTGCGCCGCTCGACCCTGACCTACGTCGGGCTGCGCGTCGAGAACAACGCGGGCTTCGCCGCCGACGCCTACGGCCGCGTCACCGGCGAGGCCGCGCCGCTGCTGCTGTCCACCGGCCCCGGCGCGCTGATGTCGCTCGCCGCGCTCCAGGAGGCCGCCGCGGCCTCGTCGCCCGTGCTGGCGATCGGCAGCCAGGTCCCCACGGCCGGGCTCGGCGGCGGACGCCACGGCTACCTGCACGAACTGCGCGATCAGCAGGCGTCGTTCCGCGACATCGTGAAGTCCGTGCACACCGTGCGCACCGCCTCGCAGATCCCGTCGGCGATCGCGGCGGCGTGGAAGTCGGCGCTGACCGCGCCGCACGGACCCGTGTGGGTGGAGATCCCGCAGGACGTCCTGCTCGCCGAGACCGCTCTGCCGGTCGTCACGGCGACGGACGCCACGCCCGAGGAGGTCGTGCCGCGGCCCGAACTGACCGCCGTGGCCGCCCACCTGCTGTCCACCGCCGAGCGCCCCGTGATCATCGCCGGCGGCGGCGTGGTGCGCGCCGACGCCTCGGGCAAGCTGCGCGCGCTCGCCGAGAAGATCGACGCGCCGGTCGTCACCACCTTCGGCGGCAAGGGCGCCTTCCCCTGGGAGCACCCGCTGTCCCTCCAGTCCTGGCTGGAGGACCGCCACACGACCGACTTCCTGGAGTCGGCCGACGTACTGCTCGTCGTCGGCTCGGGCCTCGGTGAACTGTCCTCGAACTACCACACGTTCGCCCCGCGCGGCCGCGTGATCCAGATCGAGGCCGACCTCGGCAAGCTGGAGTCCAACCACGCCGGCCTCGGCATCCACGCCGACGCGCGCCTCGCGCTGTCGGCCCTGCTGGAGACGGTGGGGGACCGCCGCGACCCGTCGGCGGCCGACGCCGTGCGCGAGGTCCTCGCCGCGGTCCGCGCCCGGATCGACTCCCAGGAACTCACCCTGGAGCAGCAGGTCCTGGTCTCGGTGCGCGAGGCCCTGCCGGACGACTCGCCCAGCTTCTGGGACATGACGATCCTCGCCTACTGGGCGTGGTCCGCCTTCGACGCCCGCCGGCCCAACACGATGCACTCCGCCCAGGGCGCCGGCGGCCTCGGCTACGGCTTCCCTGCGGCGCTCGGCGCGGCCGCCGCCGACCCCACCCGCCCGGTCCTCGCCGTGTCGGGCGACGGCGGCGCGATGTACTCGATCGCCGAGCTGGCCACGGCCCGCCAGTACGACCTGCCGGTCACCTGGCTGATCGTGGACGACGGCGGCTACGGCATCCTGCGCGAGTACATGACGGACGCGTTCGGGAAGGCCACGGCGACGGAACTGGCGCGCCCGGACTTCGTCGCGCTGGCGCAGTCCTTCGGCGTCCCGGCGACCCGGACGAGCCCCGAGACGCTGTCCGAGGACCTGGCCGAGGCGCTGTCCCGGCCCGGTCCGTCGGTGGTCGTACTGCCCGCCCTGCTGCGGATGTTCGCCCCGACGCACCTGTGACGCACGCGGCGTGACCCGCGGCTCCGGCCCCGCCGCCCGCCGTTCGGGGGCGGGCGGGGCCGGACTCGTCCAGTGCCGCGCCCGCCGGCCGTGCCGGCGACCGAACGTGCTCGTGCGCGACCACCCGACGCCCCGCTCCTCGCGGAGCCCGGTGCGGAGCCGCGGCCGGGTCTCGGTGTACTCGGCGCGTTCGCCCGCGTGGACCCCGCCGCGAGTCGGAACCCATCGCTCACGCGGGGGTGACGAACCCCGACTCGTACGCCGCGATGACCGCCTGCGTCCGGTCCCTCGCGCCCAGCTTGGCCAGCACGGCGCTCACATGCGTCTTCACGGTCTCCGTGCCGACGACCAGCTGCGCGGCGATCTCCGCGTTGGACATGCCCCGCGCCATCAGACGCAGCACCGCCGCCTCACGGTCCGTCAGGGCGGCCCGGTCCATCGCCGCGCGGGCCGCCGTGGTCCCGTACTCGGCGGCCAGCGAGCGGACCGCCGCGGGGAAGAGCAGCGACTCTCCCTCCGCGACGAGCCGCACCGCGTGCACGATCTCCGCCGGGCGGGCCCGCTTGAGCAGGAAGCCGTCGGCGCCGGCGCGCAGCGCCTCGTACACGTACTCGTCGTTCTCGAAGGTCGTGACCACCAGGATCTTGGGCGGGGCGTCGACGGTCCGCAGTACCGCGCGGGTCGCCTCGATGCCGTCGAGCAGCGGCATCCTGACGTCCATCGCCACGACGTCCGGACGCAGTTTGCGCACCAGCGGGATCACGGCCGCCCCGTCCGCGGCCTCCCCGGTCACCTCGATGTCCGGCTGCGCCTCCAGCACGGCACGCAGGCCCGCCCGTACCAGTGGTTCGTCGTCGACAAGCAGTACGGTGATCGGCACCCGCTCAGCGTAGGCCGTCGTGGCGGCCGGGACGCGGGCCGGCCCCCGGCCTCGGCGCAGGCGGTCCGGCGGCAGTGCGGACTCCGGGCTCGGCGGGGCCCGTCCGGCCTCAGCGCTGCCCGTCCAGCGGCAGTCCGACCCTCACCCGCCACTCGTCGCCGTGCGGACCGGCCGACGCCTCCCCGCCCAGCAGCGCCGCCCGTTCGCGTATGCCGCGCAGGCCGCTGCCGTTCCCGGTTCCGCTGCCGTTGACGTTCCCGTTCCCGCCGCCGGCAAGCGGATTGCACACCTCCAGTTCCAGCCGCCCGGCCGCGACGGCGATCCTGACCCGGGTCGGCACCGGGCCCGCGTGCCGCAACACGTTGGTCAGCGCCTCCTGCACGATGCGATAGCCCTCCCGGGAGACGGGGCCCGGCACCCGCGCCAGCGGTCCCGACACCTCCCCGTCCAGTGCGGCGCCCGAGGCGCGGGCGGACTCCAGCAGCCGGTCCGCGTCGGCGAGCGTCGGCCGCCCGCCGGCGGGCCGCTGCCCCGACTCGCGCAGCACCAGCAGTACGCGTTCCAGGTCCTCCAGCGCGGCCCGGCCGGTCTCCTCGATGGCCGTGAGCGCGCGTTCGGTGAACTCCGGTCTGCCCGCCGCCCGTGCCGCACCCGCCTGCACCACCGCCACCGTCAGGGCGTGACCGATCGAGTCGTGCAGCTCCCGGGCGATGCGGTTGCGTTCCAGCAGCTGTTCGGTGCGCTCCTCCAGGGCGGCGAGACGTTCCGCCGCCGACGGGCCGAGCAGGCGGCGCGCGAGGAAGGCCATCAGCTCGCCCAGCCCGACGACCGCGGCGAGAAGCACCGCGATCGGCACGGGGACGAGCAGCGCGTACCACCAGTGGCCCTCGCCGGGCGGCAGCGGGATGAGGGAGCCCGTGCCCGGAGTGCCGCCGCCGGCCGTCAGCGCGAGGTCGGTCGAGAGCCCGAGCAGCCCGACCGTGGCCCGGCCGGTCACCATGCCGAGGCCGAGCCGCAGTTCGAGCCACAGCACGGTCCGCCACCGGTCCGCCCAGGTCGCCGACGACGCCACGGCGATGCCCGAGGCGTCGTCCTTGTACCCGTACGGCGACAGCAGCAGCCGTGCCTGGAGCCCCTCGACCAGCCGCATCGCCGGGAGGAAGCCCAGCAGCGCGAGCGCGATCACCGGGACGTACAGGGCGTCCTCGGAGATGAAGAGCCACACGCCGAAGACGAGGGTGCTGATGAGCAGATGGAGCCAGCGGGTGTAGGTGACCCGGCGGATCAGCGGGCGCAGCCAACGATTGCGGACGACCCGGTGGGCCGGCGGGCGCAGCGAGCGGAGCATCCCGCCATCGTGCCAGCGGGCCCCCGCACCGCGGCTCCCCCGCACGGGGGAGACGGTCTCCACGGGCGGGGGAGGACCCGCTCCCCTCTTCCCGGCCAGGCTGAAGCCATGACCAGCATCGACGTCACCAACCTCACCAAGGAGTACGGCAGGACGCGCGCCGTGGACGGCCTGACGTTCGGCGTGCGGCCCGGCCGGGTCACCGGCTTCCTCGGGCCGAACGGCGCCGGGAAGTCGACCACCATGCGGCTCGTCCTCGGCCTGGACCGGCCGACCTCCGGCACCGCGACCGTCGGCGGACGCCCCTACGCGGCGCTCGACGAGCCGCTGCGGCACGTCGGCGCCCTGCTCGACGCACGGGCCGCGGCAGGGTCCCGCACCGCACGCGACCATCTGCGCGTCCTCGCCGCCGCCGGCCGGATCCCGGCCCGGCGGGTGGAGCAGGTGCTGGAGCAGGCCGGGATCGCCAGCGCGGCGGACCGGCGGATCAGGACGTACTCGCTCGGCATGCGCCAGCGGCTCGGGATCGCGGCGGCGCTGCTGGGCGACCCGGCTGTCCTGATGCTCGACGAGCCGTCCAACGGGCTCGACCCCGAAGGCATCATCTGGATCCGCGAGTTGATGCGGGAACTGGCCCGCGAGGGCAGGGCCGTCCTCGTCTCCAGTCATCTGATGGGCGAGACGGCCTCGTTCGCCGACCACCTCGTCGTCCTCGGCCGGGGCCGGCTGCTCGCCGACACCGGCACGCGGGAGTTCATCGACACCTGGACGACACCGCGGGTGCGGCTGCGCACCACCGAGGGCGCGCGGCTGCGCGCCGCCCTCGCGGGCGAGGGGTTCACGGCGGTGGAGGGCGAGGACGGCCGGTGGACCGTCGACGGCGCCCGCGTGGAGGACATCGGGCCGCTCATGGCGCGCGAGAGCGTCCCCGTCCTCGAACTCGCCGGAGAGGAAGCCACGTTGGAGCAGGCCTATCTCGCGCTCACCGCCGGCGAGGCCGAGTACACCGCCACCCGCCCCGCCCCGGCCGTCCAGGAGGCATGAACCATGTCCGTCGTTCCCGCCCCGACCATCCCCTCCGCCTCGGCCGTGCTGCCCGTCCTGCGCTCCGAGTGGCTGAAGATCCGCTCCGTGCGCTCCCAGTGCCTCACACTCGCCGCCGTGTTCGCGGCGACCGTGGGGTTCTCGGCGCTGATGTGCGCGACCCTCGGCGCCGAGGAACTGTCCGAGCCCGGGTTCGATCCCGTCCGCTCGTCGTTCTTCGGTCTCAATTTCGGTCAGATCGCCGCCATCTGCTTCGGCTCGATCGCCGTCGCGGGCGAGTACCGCGGCGGAGCCGTCCGCGTCTCGCTGGCCGCCGTGCCGCGCAGGGGCGTCTTCTGGGCCGGCAAGACCGCGGTCGTCGGGCTGCTCTCGCTCGCGGTCGGTCTGGCCACGAGCGCGGCCTGCTTCGCGCTGGGCCAGGCGCTCCTCGGTGACCACGGCGTGGGCATCGGCGCACCCGGGGCGCTGCGGGCCGTCGTGGGGTGCGGGCTGTATCTGGCGCTGATCACGCTGTTCGCCGCCGGGCTCGCCGCCCTGCTGCGCAGTGCCCCGGCCGTCATGGGCATCCTCATCCCGTTCCTGCTGATGCTGTCGTTCGTCCTCGGGGACGTGTCCCAGGGCGGCGGCTGGGTCGACTTCCTGCCCGACAGGGCCGGGCAGCAGATCCTCCTCCAGGAGCCGGACGGCCCGCTGGGTCCCTGGACCGGCACGGGCGTCCTGGTGCTGTGGGTGGCGGCGGCCCTGTGGGCGGGCGGCCGGCGGCTGGTGCGGCGGGACGCCTGAGGCGCACCCCGATCACGCCAGCAGTGCGCTGTGAGCGGCGGTGTACTCGGCCATCCGCAGACGGTAGCCCTCGTCGAACCGGTCCGGCTCCCCGTGCGAGAGGGAGCCGGGAAGGTTTCCCCTGGGCGGCAGGCAGTCGGGTATGGCCCGGAACAGCTCGTCGGCCGCCGCGCCGTGCGCGGGGCCCCGCCGCCGGGCCCGGACCAGGTGGCCACCCGCCTCGCCCAGCATGCCCGGCAGCCACTTCAGCGGACTGGTCCGCACCTTGTCGTTCGGTCGCAGATCCTCCAGCTTCCGGTGGGCGGCGGCGAGAGCCTCCAGCGCCCGGAGGGTCGCGTACAGCTGACCGCAGAGATGACCGGTGCTCGGTGGAGCGTCGGGCATGTCCCCTCCCTCGTCACAGCCCCGGCTGCCCGCCGGGCGCCGTCAGTGACTACCCGTGCCCGCGTCCGGCGAACCGGCGCCTGCCCGCGGTCCCAGTCCCTCCGGCAGGCGCGGCGGGGTCCCTCGGGTCCACCGCCGCGCAGGGCCGTCGCCGAGATGCGCCGGCCGTTCGGCCGGTCCCACCACCGTCCGACGGGTCCCAGCACCGTCCGACGGGTCCCAGCACCATCCGCCTGGTCCCAGCGCCGTCCGACGGGTCCTAGGACCATCCAGCCGGTCCTGGGACCAGGGGCGGGGATTTGTTGCGGAGGGATGAAATCCGTTCCGGTCCGCGTTGGTGCCTTCCGGAAGATCAGGTCGACGGGATCAGCGGGATCCGAGGATGCGGACGGGGAGGCCCAGGTGGCTGCGGCGGCTCGAAAAGAGGACGGCTGGGCGCGGCGTCTGGCCGGTTACGCCTGGCGTTACCGGCGCAACGTGGTGCTCGCGCTCGGGTCCTCGCTCGGCGGCATGGCCGTCATGGCGCTCGTACCGCTCATCACCAAGGTCGTCATCGACGACGTCATCGGAGCGAAGACCCGCTCGCTCACCATGTGGACCGGCCTGCTGATCGCCGCGGCCGTCGCGGTGTACGTCCTCACCTACATCCGCCGGTACTACGGCGGCCGGCTCGCGCTCGACGTCCAGCACGACCTGCGCACCGAGATGTTCGGCACGATCACCCGGCTCGACGGCCGGCGCCAGGACGAGCTGTCGACCGGCCAGGTCGTCGGACGGGCGACCAGTGACCTCCAGCTCATCCAGGGCCTGCTCTTCATGCTGCCGATGACCATCGGCAACTTCCTGCTGTTCGCGATCTCCCTGGCCGTCATGGCGTGGCTGTCGCTGCCGCTCACGCTGATCGCCCTCGCCGTCGCCCCCGCCCTGTGGATCATCGCCAAGCGCAGCCGCTCCCGGCTCCACCCGGCCACTTGGTACGCACAGAGCCAGGCCGGGGCCGTCGCCGGAGTCGTCGACGGGGCGGTGTCGGGCGTGCGGGTCGTCAAGGGGTTCGGACAGGAGGAGCAGGAGACCGGGAAGCTGCGCGAGGCGAGCCGGAGGCTGTTCGCGGGCCGGCTGCGGACCATCCGGCTCAACGCGCGGTACACGCCCGCGCTGCAGGCCGTCCCCGCGCTCGGCCAGGTGGCCATGCTCGCGCTCGGCGGCTGGCTGGCGACGAAGGGCGAGATCACGCTCGGCACGTTCGTCGCCTTCTCGACGTACCTCGCGCAGCTCGTCGGACCGGTCCGGATGCTGGCCATGGTGCTCACCGTCGGCCAGCAGGCACGGGCCGGTGTGGAGCGGGTGCTGGAGCTCATCGACACCCGGCCGTCGCTGGACGAGGGCACGAAGGAGCTGCCGGCGGACGCCGAGGCGAGCGTCGAGTTCGACGACGTGAGCTTCGCGTACGCGGACGGCAGGCCGGTCCTGGACGGTTTCTCGCTGGAGATCCGGCCCGGCGAGACCGTCGCGGTCGTCGGCGCGTCCGGCAGCGGCAAGTCCACCGTGTCGCTCCTGCTGCCGCGCTTCTACGACGTCACCCGCGGCGCCGTCCTCGTCGGCGGCCACGACGTGCGCGAGCTGACCTTCGACTCGCTGCGGGCCGCCATCGGAATCGTGCCCGAGGACAGCTTCCTGTTCTCCGACACCGTCCGCGCGAACATCGCGTACGGGAAGCCGGACGCGACTCAGGACGAGATCGACCGGGCCGCCCGCGCCGCCCAGGCCGACCGGTTCATCGCCGAGCTGCCCGACGGCTACGACACCAAGGTGGGCGAGCACGGACTGACCCTCTCGGGCGGCCAGCGCCAGCGCATCGCGCTGGCCCGCGCCATCCTCACCGACCCGCGCCTGCTCCTCCTGGACGACGCCACCTCCGCCGTCGACGCCCGCGTGGAGCACGAGATCCACGAGGCGCTGCGGCAGGTCATGGCGGGCCGGACGACCCTGCTCATCGCCCACCGCCGCTCCACCCTGGGCCTCGCCGACCGGATCGCCGTCCTGGACGGCGGCCGGCTCGCCGACATCGGCACGCACGAGGAGCTCCAGGAGCGCTCCGCGCTCTACCGCAGGCTGCTGACCGACCCGGACGAGCTCGGCGGCGTCTCGCCCGGCCACGTGTTCCCGCAGCCCGCGCCCGAGCCGGACGAGGACCGCACCGTACGGGACGAACTGGACGCGGAGTTCGACGCCGAGCGCGGCATCACCCGGCGGCTGTGGGTACGCGACGAACGAGCCGACGAGGCCAGGGAGGCCAAGGAGGACGCGAGCGCCACTCCCGAACTGCTCGCCCAGGTCGAGGCGCTTCCCCCGGCCACGGACACCCCCGACATCGACGAGGCCGAGGCCGTACGGGCCGAACCGGCCGGCGCCCGCGCGGGGGAGGGCGGCCGGCTCCGCGCGCTGCTGCACGGCTTCGGCCTGCCCCTGCTGGTCAGCCTGCTGCTCGTCGCCGTCGACGCGGGCATGGGCCTGCTCCTGCCCGTGCTGATCCGGCACGGCATCGACGAGGGCGTCGAACAGCTCGCGCTCGGCGCGGTGTGGATGGCGTCCCTCCTGGCGCTCGGCACCGTCGTCGTGCAGTGGGCCGCCCAGACCGGTGAGATCCGCATGACGGGACGCACCGGCGAGCGGGTCCTGTACGCCCTGCGTCTGAAGATCTTCGCCCAGCTCCAGCGGCTCGGCCTCGACTACTACGAGCGGGAGCTCACCGGCCGGATCATGACCCGGATGACGACGGACGTGGACGCCCTGTCCACGTTCCTGCAGACGGGGCTGGTCACCGCGTTCGTCTCGGTGGTCACCTTCTTCGGCATCATGGTCGCGCTCGTCGTCATCGACGTGCAGCTGGCGCTCGTCGTGTTCGCCACCCTGCCCGTCCTGATCGTCGGCACGTACTTCTTCCGCAGGAAGAGCGTGAAGGCCTACGAGCTCGCCCGTGAGCGCATCAGCGTCGTCAACGCCGATCTCCAGGAGTCCGTCTCCGGGCTGCGGATCGTGCAGGCGTTCCGGCGCGAGCGCGACGGCCTGGCCGACTTCACGGCGCGCAGCGACAGCTACCGCGAGGCCCGTGTCCGCGGCCAGTGGCTGATCTCCGTCTACTTCCCCTTCGTCCAGCTGCTGTCGTCGGTGGCGGCCGCGGCCGTTCTGATCGTCGGCGCGGGACGCGTGGAGGCCGGGACGCTCACCACGGGAGCGCTCGTCGCCTACCTCCTGTACATCGACCTCTTCTTCGCGCCCGTACAGCAGCTCTCGCAGGTCTTCGACGGCTACCAGCAGGCCGCCGTGTCGCTGGGCCGGGTGCAGGAGCTGCTGCGGGAGCCGGCGTCGACGGCCGCCGCGGAACAGCCGCGTCAGGTGCGCAGGCTGCGCGGCGACATCGCCTTCGAGAACGTGTCGTTCGCCTACGGTTCCGGCGGGGACGAGGAGGACGCGCTGACCGGCATCGACCTGCGCATCCCGGCCGGGCAGACCGTCGCGTTCGTCGGAGAGACCGGTGCGGGCAAGTCCACGCTGGTCAAGCTGGTGGCCCGGTTCTACGACCCGACCGACGGCCGGATCACGGTCACTCTCGACGACTCCTCCCGCGACGACGGGGGCGAGGGTCCCGGGGGCGCCCACGACCTGCGTGAGCTGGACCTGACCGCCTACCGGCACCGGCTCGGCGTCGTCCCCCAGGAGGCGTACCTCTTCTCCGGCACGGTCCGCGACGCCATCGCCTACGGCCGGCCCGGCGCGAGCGACGCCGAGGTGGAGGCCGCGGCCCGGGCCGTCGGCGCGCACGACATGATCGCCACTCTCGACGGCGGCTACCTGCACGAGGTCTCCGAGCGGGGACGCAATCTGTCGGCCGGACAGCGCCAGCTGATCGCCCTCGCCCGCGCCGAACTGGTCGACCCCGATGTGCTGCTGCTCGACGAGGCGACCGCGGCGCTGGACCTGGCGACCGAGGCACAGGTCAACCAGGCCACCGACCGGCTGACCGGCCGCCGCACCACGCTGGTGGTCGCGCACCGGCTCACCACCGCGGCCCGCGCCGACCGGGTCGTGGTGATGGACCACGGGCGGGTCGCCGAGGACGGCACGCACGACGAACTCCTCGCGCGCGGCGGCCACTACGCCGCTCTGTGGCGCACCTTCATAGGGGAGGACGAGCCCGCGACCGTGTGACGGGTGGGCGGGACTCGTCCGGGGACCGATCGCGCCCGTCGAGGGGGTGAAGCCCCGGCAGCGGCTTCGAGCTGCCTGTCACCTTCGGGTGTCGGCTCGTCCACGGGCGGATCCGGCGGCTCCGGTGCAGGCGGCGGTTCGGCGTCGGGCGGCTCCGGGTCGGGCGGCGGTTCGGCGTCGGGCGGCTCCGGGTCGGGCGGCGGTTCGGCGTCGGGCGGCTCCGGCGGCGCGGGCGGATCCTCCACGGGCGACAGCACCGCATCAGCCACGAGCGGCGGCAACCCGGCCTCCACCGGCTCCGGTTGGGCCCGTCGCCGTCGCCGCCGTCGCCATCGGCGTGGCAGCGGCGGTGGCCGCGCGCGCCGGCCTCGGCGTCGCGATGCGCCACCGCGCGGCCCGCACCCGGTAGTCCGCGCGGCGTCGGATCGGCTGCCCGCGCGGACGCCTCGCAACCAATCCCGCCGTACGTGCGTCGTACGCATGTACGGAGCAGTGGCAGGGGGGAGCGGACGTGGCCGATCGGGTGGGGAACGGGAACAAGCACGCGCGGCGGGCGGCCCGGCTACTGGCCCGGGTGCTCGCCGTGCTGACGGCCGCGTCCGCCATGGCGCTGGCGGGCCCGGGCCTCCAGAGCGCCGAGGCGGCGGCGCCGTGCGCCGGACGTCTGGCGAAGTCCCTCTCCTTCGCCACCGGTGAGCTGAGGGTCTACCAGAACAGGCAGCAGGTCTGCGCCGTCACCCTCGCCAGGAACCCCGGCCCCAGGCGGCCCATGTCCGTCTCCCTCCAGGTGCGCGGCGACCACGCGGAGACCGACAGCGGAAACTTCAGGCGCCAGGCCGGGCCGGTCACCGTGCCGGCGCGCGGCCGCTGCGTGAAGGCCACCGGTGCCGTCTCCGGCACCTCCCGCTCGACCGGCTGGATCCTGTGCTGAGCACTCCTCGCCCGGCCACACCATGGCCAACTTGGGGTGGCGGGGCCGGTGTTGGCACCGCTAGGTTCACCGCGACCGTTTGATCTCAAGGGGAGATCTTCAGGGGAGGGTGAATGCGCAAGGCGCTCAGATGGCTGCTGTCGCTGGTGGTGCTCATAGGCACCGTGAGCGCGGCCGGAGCGACGGCCGGTGCGGCGACCGCCGCCGAGCCGACGGCCGGCACGGACATCAAGGACCGGATCCTGGCGATTCCGGGCATGAGTCTCATCGAGGAGAAGCCGTACCCGGGTTACCGGTTCTTCGTCCTCAACTACACACAGCCGGTCGACCACCGGCACCCGGACAAGGGCACCTTCAAGCAGCGGATCACCCTGCTGCACAAGGACACCGACCGCCCCACCGTCTTCTTCACCTCCGGCTACAACGTGTCCACCACGCCGCGCCGCAGTGAGCCGACGACCATCATCGACGGCAACCAGGTCTCCCTGGAGTACCGCTTCTTCACGCCGTCGCGGCCCGCTCCTGCGGACTGGTCCACGCTGAACATCTGGCAGGCCGCCAGCGACCAGCACCGGGTCTTCGCCGAGCTGAAGAAGATCTACACCAAGAAGTGGCTGTCCACCGGCGGCTCCAAGGGCGGCATGACCGCCACGTACTACGAGCGCCACTACCCGCGCGACATGGACGGTGTCGTCGCCTACGTCGCGCCCAACGACGTCGTCAACAACGAGGACAGCGCCTACGACCGCTTCTTCGAGAACGTCGGCACCAAGGAGTGCCGCGACAGGCTGAACGCGGTGCAGCGCGAGGCCCTCGTGCGCCGTGAACCGCTGGAGGCCGTGTACGAGAAGTACGCGGCGGACAACAAGCTCACGTTCGACACCGTCGGCGGCCTGGACCGCGCTTTCGAGGCCGTCGTCCTCGACTACGTGTGGGCGTTCTGGCAGTACAGCCTGCTCGCGGACTGCGACACCATCCCGGCCGCGGCCACCGCCTCGGACCAGGAGATCTGGGACAGCATCGACGCGATCTCGGGCTTCTCCGCCTACGCGGACCAGGGTCTTTCGACCTACACGCCGTACTACTACCAGGCGGGCACCGAACTCGGCTCCCCCGACATCAGGCAGCCGCACCTCGACGGCCTGAGCCGCTACGGCTACCAGCCGCCGCGGAACTTCGTGCCGCGTGACATCCCGATGCGGTTCAAGCCGTGGGTCATGAGGGACATCGACACCTGGGTGCGCCACAACGCCACCCGGATGATGTTCGTCAACGGCCAGAACGACCCGTGGAGTGCTGAACCGTTCCGTCTCGGTGCGGGCGCGCGCGACAGCTACGTCTACACGGCGCCGGGCGCCAACCACGGCGCCAGCGTCGCCCGTCTCGCCGCCGACGAGAAGGCGAAGGCCACCGCCACGATCCTGACATGGGCGGGCGTCGCCCCGGCCGCCGTCCAGGAGGACCCGACGAAGGCCAGGCCGCTCGCCAAGGCGGACGCCAAGCTCGACAAGCGGGACACGGAGCGCACCCTGCGTCCGTGACCCCTGTGCGACCGGAGGGGCTGTGTCCGCGGTACGGCGGACACAGCCCCTTCGCGCGTCAGCTGTACGACAGCCCGTGGCCGATCGGGAACAGCACCTGCGACGGGTCGTCGGCGCGCTGCACCGGGACCGGCAGCCGGCCCTGCGGTTCGGCCGCGCCCGCGACGACCCGGGCGGCGGCGCGGAGTTCGACGTCGGTCCACGAGTAGCTCGCGAGCGCCGCCTTCACCCCGCTGAGCCGGGCGATGTCGTACGGATTGCGGATCGCGAGCGCGACGACCGGCACCCCCGTGGCGACCAGCCGGTCCACCAGCGTCCGCTGCGAACTGGTCGCCGAGACGTTGTAGGTGCCCACGACGACGACGTCCTTGCCCTGGGCGGCGGCCACCGCCTCGGCGATCTTTGCGCTGCTGGGTGCCGTGCCCGTGGACAGGGCGCTCGCCCGGAAGCCCAGCTCGGTGAAGGCGTTCGCCAGTACGGACGTCGGCGGGCCCGTCGTGCCGCTGGGGGAGGCCGGGTCGGCGCCGACGACCAGCAGGTTCGGCCGGCTGCGGCGGCTGAGCGGCAGCAGCCCCTCCGGGTTGGTCAGCAGGGTGGTGGTGCCCTCGGCGATCCGGTCGGCGGCCGCCAGGTGCGGGGCCGTGCCGACGGCGAGGTCCACGCCCCGGCGGGTGACGAACGGGTCGCGAAACAGCCCGAGCTTCTCCTTGAGGAGCAGAATCCGCAGGATCGATTCCTCGATGCGGGCGACGCTGAGCTCGCCGCTCCGGACCGCACCCATCACGCCGTGCCAGGCGACCGCCAGGTCCGGCGGGTTGAGCAGCTGGTCCACACCGGCGAGCAGAGCGAGCACCGGCACCCGGTGGTCGCCGTACTTCTCCCGCACGCCCTGCATGTTGAGCGCGTCCGTCACGACGACGCCGTCGTAGCCGAGCTCCTCGCGCAGGATGCCGGTGAGGATCGGACGGGAGAGCGTGGCCGGGTCGTTGCTCGGGTCCAGGGCGGGGAACTGGATGTGCGCCGTCATGATCGAGTCGATCCCGGCGTCGATCGCCGCCCGGAAGGGCGGTGCGTCGATCCGCTCCCACTCCTCACGGGTGTGGGTGATGACCGGGATGCCGGTGTGGCTGTCCACGGTGGTGTCCCCGTGGCCCGGGAAGTGCTTGGCCGTCGCGGCGATCCCCGCTGCCTGGTAGCCCGTCACCTGGGCGGCGGCCATCCGGGCGACGGCGGCCGGGTCGGCGCCGAAGGACCGCACCCCGATGACCGGGTTGGCCGGGTTCACGTTCACGTCGGCGTCGGGCGCGTAGTTCTGCGTGATGCCCATGGCGGCGAGCTCGGTGCCGGCGATGTGCGCGGCGGTACGGGCGGCGGACCGCGAACCACCGGCCCCCAGCGCCATCGCGCCCGGCATCAGCGTGGCCGGCTTGCCGACGCGGGCGACGATGCCGTGCTCCTGGTCGGTGGAGATCAGCAGCGGCACGGGCGTGGGCTGGGCGAGTCCGGCCCGCTGGATCCCGTTCGACAGGTCAGCGATCTGGTGCGGGTCGCGGGTGTTGTGCGCCCAGGCGAAGTAGATGATGCCGCCGACGTGGTACCGGGCGACGAGCTCGGCCGCCGTGCGGACGCCGATCTCCTTGAGGTTCGCGTCGACATCGGCCTGATCGGGCGCGGTGGCGGAGTGCCCGTAGACGCGCATCACGAAGAGCTGGCCGACCTTCTCCTCCAGGCTCATCCGGGAGATGAGGCGCTTGAGGCGGTCTCGGGTGCCGGGGGCGGCGGACGTCGCGGCGGCGGGTGACGCCGTCGCGACCGCCCCTGCGGCGACCGCGGTCGCGGTGAGAAGGGTGCGTCTGGAGAGGTTCCGGTCGTGCACTGGTGCTCCTTCCGGCCTTGCTCGACAAGGGAGTTGCACAAGGGAGTTGCACAGGCGAGTTGCACAAGGGGGTTGAAGGAAACTTCCAAGGTGCCACGGATATCCGGAAAGTAACTGCCAGGTCAAGGCCCCGCGCAGAACCGGCACGAACGGTGCCTCCCGTCGCGGCTGCACCGCCGGCGGCGGATCGTCCGGCTCACGCCGCCGGGCCGGCTGCTCACACCGGGGCGGCGACCTTCGGCCACAGCCGCTGCACCGTGCGCACCGTCTCCCTGATCGCGGGACGCCTCGCCGCACCCGCACGCCACAGCGCGCGCAGACGCCGGCTCGGCGCCGGATCCAGTCCGACGACCGTGACCTGAGGCGGCAGCGGCCCGCGGCCCAGCCGGGGGACCAGCGCGATGCCGAGTCCGGCGCAGACCAGGGCCACCTGCGTGTGGTACTCCTCGGCCTGGTGCGCTATCAACGGCTCGTGGCCCGCCGCACGGAGAGTGCGCATGAGCCAGTCGTGACAGACCGTTCCCGGCGGCTGCGTGATCCATCGTTCGCCGCCCAGGTCCTCGCGGCGGACGGACTTCTCGGCGGCCATCGGGTGATCAGCCGGAACGAGCACGTCGCACAGGTCGTCGCCGATCACCGCCTGCTCCACGCCGGGCGGCGCCGGCATCGGGGCGATGTCCCAGTCGTGCGCCACGGCCAGGTCGATCGCCCCGCGGGCGACGAGGTCGATCGACAGGTGCGGATCGATCTCCTGGAGCCGGGCGTCCAGGGCGGGGTGGCGGCGGGCGAGATCGGCGAGTACGAGGGGCATCAGGCCGCGCGCCGCGCTGGCGAAACACGCGAGGGCCAGCCGCCCGGACGGCACGCCGCGCCGCTCCTCGAGACGCACCTCGGCCTCCTCGACGATGGCCATCAACCGCTGTGCCGTCGCGGCGAGTTGCTGTGCCTCGTCGGTCAGCCGCACGCCGCGGCCCTGCCGCTCCAGCAGCGTCGTACGGGTCTCCCGCTCCAGTTTGGCGATCTGCTGGGAGACGGCGGAGGGGGTGTAGCCGAGCGCTGCGGCGGCGGCGCCGACCGTGCCGTGGACGGAGACGGCGTGCAGGGCGCGCAGGCGGCCGAGATCGAGCACAGCGCATCCTTTCGTAAGCAGTGCTTCATCCAACCATGAAGAAATCTGCGCTGGTCCTGCACGGTCCCCGGCGGTGATGCTCGATGCCATGCGCCCCACTCGCGTCATGCCACCCGCTCACATCGCCCTGGCCGCCCTGGTCGCCGCCGTCTGGGGCGTCAACTTCGTCGTCATCGAGATCGGCCTCGACCACTTCCCGCCGCTCCTCTTCTCCGCCCTGCGCTTCCTCGCGGCGGCCCTGCCCGCGGTCTTCTTCGTCGGCCGCCCCAAGGTCGCCTGGAAGTGGATCGTCGGGGTCGGACTGGTCCTGGGGGTGGCCAAGTTCGGCCTGCTCTTCACGGGCATGGACCAGGGATCGCCGGCCGGCCTGTCGTCCCTGATCCTGCAGGTGCAGGCGGTCTTCACGGCCCTGTTCGCCTTCGTGGCCCTGGGGGAACGGCCGGGACCCGTGCGGGTCGTCGGCATGGCCGTCGCCCTCGGCGGCATCGCGGTCGCGGCGGTCGACGAAGGGACCTCGGGCCCGCTGCTCGGCTTCCTGCTCTGCATCGCCGCGGCGGCCTGCTGGGGCGTCTCCAACGTCATGACCCGCAAGGCGTCCCCGCCCGACGCCCTGAACTTCATGGTGTGGGTGAGCGTCGTCCCGATCCTCCCGCTGCTCGGGCTCTCCCTGCTCGTGGAAGGCGTGGACCGCGACATGGCGGCCCTGCGATCCCTGGACTGGACGGGCGCCGGCGTGGTGGTCTACGTCGCCTGGATCACCACGATCTTCGGCTTCGGCGCATGGGGCTACCTGATGCGCCACCACCCGGCCTCCTCGGTCGCGCCGTTCTCCCTGCTGGTGCCGGTGTTCGGCATGTCGTCGGCGGCCCTGTTCCTCGACGAGCCGGTCAGCCCGCTCCGCTGGTGCGCGGCCGCGCTGCTCGTGGGCGGTGTGGCCCTGACGTCGCTGCCGGCCCGCCCGACAGGCGGGCAGGCGAGCCCGCAGGCGGCGTCGGAGCCGGTCGCCGCCGGCCGTCCCTCCTGAACGCCGAGTACGTCAGCCGGGTCCGCGGTGCGCCCTGTCCGTCCGCCAGTCCCTCGTGCGGCAGTACGGCGGGACGGTCGGCACCTCCAAGTGGCGGGAGGTGGCGGGAGGCCCTCACCTCCGACCCGGAGAGCCCTGGCTCACGCTCCCGTGGCGACGGCCGACACGGGACGCGGGTAGCGCGCCCGCATCGCGTCGACGCACACGTCACGGGAGGTGGGGCCGCCGAAGCGCAGGCGGTCGTAGCCCGTGAACGCCGGCTCCAGGGCGTCCAGCTCGTCGATGAGCGCGTGCAGCCGGGCCGTCCATGCGGCCGAGCCCGCGTCCGGCGCGGACGGGGCCGCCGTGATGGCCGCCGTCAGGTGCTCCTTGCGCCGGATCGTGGCGGGACTCACCTCGTGCAGGCACACGTACTGCCCGCTCAGATACGCCTCCCACTCCCGCCGTCCCGTCTCCCCGTCCTCCCAGTGCGCCGTGAACCACTCCTCCAGCCGCTCAGCCCCTCCGGCCCGCTCCGTCAGTGCGAACAGGTCCCTGGGGACCATCTCCGCGCCGTCGGAGCGCAGGTAGCCGGGCAGCGGCAGCAGCCCCGCGAGCATCCTCAGCCGTACGGCGCCGGGATCGCAGCCCTCGGTCGCGCACAACTCCTCCAGCACCGCGAACTGGACCGTGACATACGCGTCG
Organism: Streptomyces sp. NPDC049597; assembly: GCF_040675505.1. Taxonomy (NCBI): domain Bacteria; kingdom Bacillati; phylum Actinomycetota; class Actinomycetes; order Kitasatosporales; family Streptomycetaceae; genus Streptomyces; species Streptomyces sp. NPDC049597. The sequence goes on along the minus strand of NZ_JBFAOY010000001.1, from coordinate 670,679 downwards.
TCCGCGGGCGTCATCGGATGGTCGCCGTTGATCCGGCGGAAGCGCTCGGCCAGTTCCTTCTCGTACATGGGACCTCGTTCCTTCGATGGGACGCCGTCCCCACATGCTGGGCGCTCGTCCCTTCGGCCCCGGCCGAACCGTCCCCCTCAGATCAGGCCCCGCAGATGTTCCCGGCCCGCCGCGAGCAGCCCCGGCAGCTCGGCCGCCCCCTCGTACCAGCGCTTCTCGTACTCCCAGCAGACCCAGCCGTCCGGATCCGCCAAGGACAGGCACTCGGCGAGCGGAAGCAGGCCGGCGCCGAGCGGGAGCGGCGTCAGATCATCGCGCGAGGCCACGTCCTTGACCTGGAGGTAGCCGAGGAACGGGCTCAGCCCGGCGTGCGTCGTGCGGGGATCCTCGCCGCCGAGCCAGGGGTGCAGCACGTCCCACAGCGCGCCCGCGTGCTTGTGGCCGACCGTGCCGAGGACGCGCGAGACATCGGCGCCCGTGCGGTGCGAGTCGTGCGTCTCCAGCAGGATCCGCACACCCGCGCTCGCCGCGGTCTCTGCGGCCGTGCCCAGCCGCCGCGCCGCGATCGCGTCCGCCTCCGACGGGTCCTGGTCGCCGCCGCCGGGGAACACCCGGACGAACGCGGCCCCCAGGTCGCCGGCCAGGCGAACCAATTGGTCCAGCTCCCGCAGGACGGGGCCGTCGTCACCGGCCGCCGCGATCCGCGCGTACCCGGCGACGGTCAGGATCTCGACGCCCGCCTGCCCGAACTCCTGCACCACCGCCTGCCGTTCGGGAGTGGTGAGGTCCAGGTGCACCGGCTCCTCGGGGTGTGTGCGCAGCTCCACACCCTGGTATCCGGTCGCGGCGGCGAGCGCGGCCACATCCGCGACGGGCATGCCGGGAACGCCGAGGGTCGAGAAGGCGAACTTCATGGGGTCGGTCCTTCCTGCAGGGGCGGTTCGTGCAGGGGCAGCCGCCAGTCCTTGCCGACCAGCTCCGCCCCGTACGAGCGATGCGTTTGCTCCGCGACGAGTGCGAAGCCCGTCCGCTGGTACATCCGGCGGGCGGCGTGCAGCACGTCGTTCGTCCACGACACCATGTCCGGGCACCGTTCCTGAAGACTGAGTGGGCGTGAGTCCTGCTCCCAGGGCCCATGCTCAGCCGTGTGCCCCGAACGGTGTGGGGCACGCTGGGCGCCCGCCGCCGGCCCCGACGCCGTCAGTCCTCGCCCGCCGCCCGCCCCGGCCCCTCGCCGGGGCGGGCCGTCGACGCGCGCACCATCAGTTCCGCCGCGATCGTCGCGATGCCTCCCGGCGGCGGCGCCTCGTTCCCCATCGCCAGCCGCCCCGCCCGCGCCCCCGCCTCGAACAGCGGCAGCCGCACCGTCGTCAGCGCCGGCACCGCGTCGATCGAGAACGGCAGGTCGTCGAAACCGGCCACCGAGATGTCGTCGGGGATGCGCAGGCCCTGGTCGCGCAGCGCCGCGCAGGCGCCCAGCGCCACCGTGTCGTTCGCGGCCACCACGGCGGTCAACCCGGGCTCTCGCCGCAGCAGTTCGAGCGTGGCCTCGTATCCCGAGCGCCGGTCGTACGGTCCGTGCACCGTCAGCCGGTCCCCTTCGGCCTCCTCGCCGGCCAGCCCCGCCGCGGCCATCGCCGCACGGTGTCCCTCCAGCCGGTGCCGGGTCGTCGTGCGCTCCTCGGGCCCGGCGACGTATCCGATCCGCCGGTGCCCCAGCGAGATCAGGTGCTCGGTGAGGCGCCGCCCGCCGCCGCGGTTGTCGAAGGCGAGGGCCGCGAGGACCGCGTCGCTCCCGGGCAGCGGGGGCCGCCCGCAGAGCACCACGCGCGTCCCGGCGTCAGCCAGCTTCGTCAGCTTGGCGCTCATCGCCGCGATGTGCTCGGTGTCCTCGATCGCCCCGCCGGTCAGGACCACCGCCGCGGCCCGCTGGCGCTGGAGGAGGGTCAGGTAGGTCAGTTCCCGCTCCGGGGAGCCGCCGGTGTTGCACACCACGGCCAGCTTCTCGCCGCCGGCCCGCCCCGAGCCCTCCTGTCCGCCGATCTCGGTCTGGGCCGCTCCGGCCATGATCCCGAAGAAGGGGTCGGCGATGTCGTTGACCAGGATGCCGACCAGGTCGGAGGTCGCGGCGGCGAGCGAGCTCGCGGGGCCGTTCAGCACGTAGTCCAGTTCGTCGACCGCGCGCAGGACCCGTTCCCGCGTCGATGCCGCGACCGGGTAGTTGCCGTTCAACACGCGGGAGACGGTCGCCGGGGACACCCGGGCGCGCGCCGCCACATCCGCCAGGGTGACTGTCATCGCTTCCTCCGCAGGAGATGGACCGGCCCCCCTTGTCCGGGCCGCTGTCGGCAGGCTAGCTTCATACCGCGTAGAAAGCGCTTGCTACGCTCATATCGGGGATCTCGGGAAAACCGAGGGGAACATGGAGGTACCTACGTGACACGCAGGACAGTGCGGATCGCCGTGAACGGCGTCACCGGGCGAATGGGCTACCGCCAGCACCTGGTGCGTTCCCTCCTCGCGATCCGCGAACAGGGCGGTCTCGACCTCGGCGACGGCACCTTCCTGTGGCCCGAGCCGGTCCTCGTCGGCCGCCGCGAGCACGCGCTGCGCGCCATCGCCGAGCGGCACGGACTGACGGAGGTCTCCACCGACCTCGACGCCGTGCTCGCCGACGACACGATCGACGTCTACTTCGACGCCCAGGTCACCTCCGCCCGCGTCGAGGCGCTGCAGAAGGCCGTCGCCGCCGGCAAGCACCTCTACACCGAGAAGCCCACCGCCACCGACCTCACGGGGGCCCTGGAACTGGCACGTCTCGCCGCTGCCGCGGGCGTGAAGCACGGCGTGGTCCAGGACAAGATCTTCCTGCCGGGCCTGCTGAAGCTGAAGCGTCTGATCGACGGCGGCTTCTTCGGCGAGATCCTCTCCGTGCGCGGCGAGTTCGGCTACTGGGTCTTCGAGGGCGACTGGCAGGAGGCCCAGCGCCCGAGCTGGAACTACCGCGCGGAGGACGGCGGCGGCATCGTCGTCGACATGTTCCCGCACTGGGAGTACGTGCTGCACGAGCTGTTCGGCCGGGTCACCTCCGTCACCGCGCAGGTCGCCACGCACATCCCGCGGCGCTGGGACGAGGACGGCAAGCCGTACGAGGCGACCGCCGACGACGCCGCGTACGGCATCTTCGGGCTGGAGAGCGGCGCGATCGCCCAGATCAACTCCTCCTGGGCGGTCCGCGTCAACCGGGACGAACTGGTCGAGTTCCAGGTCGACGGCACCCACGGATCGGCCGTCGCGGGCCTGCGCAACTGCCGCGTCCAGCACCGTTCCGCCACGCCGAAGCCGGTGTGGAACCCGGACCTGCCCGTCACCGAGTCCTTCCGCGGCCAATGGCAGGAGATCCCCGACAACGCCGAGTTCGACAACGGCTTCAAGGCCCAGTGGGAGCTGTTCCTGCGCCATGTCGTGCTGGACGAGCCGTACCACTGGGACCTGCTGGCCGGAGCGCGGGGCGTGCAGCTCGCCGAGCTCGGCCTGCGCAGCCACGCCGAGGGCCGCCGCCTGGACGTCCCGGAGCTGTCGCTGTGACGATCCGACTCCCGCGCCCCGACGGCACGGCCCGCGCCTACGAACCCCGCACGGAGCCGCTGACCTTCACCACGGGCGCGCCCCTCACCTCCCGTACGGTCTTCTCCGCCGCCCACGTGGTGGCCGACCCGTACGCCGACACCACCCCCGACTCTGCCGCCGCCGTCGACTGGGACGCCACCCTCGCCTTCCGCCGCCACCTGTGGTCGCACGGCCTGGGCGTCGCGGAGGCGATGGACACCGCGCAGCGCGGAATGGGCCTGGACTGGCCGGGCGCCGCGGAGCTGATCCGCCGTTCGGCGGCGGAGGCGAAGGCGGTCGGCGGCACGATCGCGTGCGGTGTGGGCACGGACCAGCTGACCGGACCGGCGACGCTCGACGACGTCCGCGCCGCGTACGAGGAGCAGCTCGCTCTCGTCGAGTCGACCGGCGCACAGGCGATCCTGATGGCGTCTCGCGCCCTCGCGGCCGCCGCATCCTCGCCGGACGACTACGTGGACGTCTGCGCCCACCTGCTGCGCCAGGCGTCGGAGCCGGTGATCCTGCACTGGCTGGGCCCCATGTTCGACCCGGCGCTGGAGGGCTACTGGGGATCCGCGGACCTGGACGTGGCCACGTCCGTCTTCCTCGACGTGATCGCCGCACACCCCGACAAGGTCGACGGCATCAAGGTCTCGCTGCTGGACGCCCGGCGCGAGGTCGACCTGCGCCGCCGCCTGCCGCAGGGCGTGCGCTGCTACACGGGCGACGACTTCCACTACCCCGAACTGATCGCGGGCGACGCACACGGCTTCAGCCACGCGCTGCTCGGCGTCTTCGACCCGCTGGGCCCGCTGGCGGCCGAGGCGGTGCGGGTGCTGGACACAGGTGACACCGCGGGCTTCCGCACACTCCTCGACCCGACGGTCGAGCTGTCCCGTCACCTGTTCCAGGCCCCGACACGCTTCTACAAGACGGGCGTCGTGTTCCTCGCCTGGCTGTCCGGCCACCAGACGCACTTCTCGATGGTCGGAGGTCTGCAGTCCGCGCGCTCGCTGCCGCACCTGGCACGCGCGTACGAACTGGCCGACGGTCTCGGCCTGTTCCCCGACCCGGCGCTGGCCGAGTCCCGCATGAAGTCCCTGCTGACGGTGTACGGAGTCCCGCAGTGAACGCCCTCTCGCACTTCAGCGTCAACCAGATGACGGTGAAGCAGCTGACGCTGCCCTCGCTCGTCGGGGCCTGCACCCGCCTGGGCGTCCCCGCCGTCGGCCTGTGGCGCGAACCGGTCGCGGCGCACGGTCTGGAGGCGACGGCGAAGCTGGTGCGCGACGCGGGTCTGGCCGTCACGTCCCTGTGCCGCGGGGGCTTCCTGACCGCTGTGGACCCGGCCGAACGCACTCGCGCGCTGGACGACAACCGCGCGGCGATCGACGAGGCGGCCGCCCTGGGCACGGACACCCTGGTCCTGGTCTCGGGCGGCCTTCCGCCGGCCAGCCGCGACCTGGTCGCGGCGCGCGAACGGATCGCGGACGCGCTCTCGGTTCTGGCCCCCTACGCCGGCGAACGCGGCGTTCGCCTGGCGATCGAGCCGCTCCACCCGATGTACGCGGCGGACCGCTGTGTGGTCTCGACCCTGACCCAGGCCCTGGACCTCGCGGAACGCTTCCCGGCGTCGCAGGTGGGCGTGGTCGTGGACACGTACCACATCTGGTGGGACGACCGGGCGCCCGCCGAGATCGCCCGCGCGGGCGCACAGGGCCGCATCCACTCCTTCCAGCTGGCGGACTGGACGACCCCTCTCCCGGCGGGCGTCCTCAACGGCCGTGGCCAACTGGGCGACGGCGTGATCGACCTGCGCGAGTGGCGCGAGCGCGTGGAGGCGACGGGCTGGACGGGCCACATCGAGGTGGAGCTGTTCAACGACGGGCTGTGGGCGCGGGACGGGGCGGAGGTGTTGGGGGAGACGGCGAGGAGGTTTGTGTCGGAGGTGTTCTGAGGGCGGTCCCGGGGGAGACCCCGCACAGTTGTCCACAGGCCTCCCGCGCTGTCCGACCCCGGCGATACCGTCGGAGCATGTCCCAACAGGTCATGCCCCGCCTCGCCGTCCTCGAAGGCGTTCTCGAGCGGATCACGTACGCCAACGAGGAGAACGGCTACACGGTCGCCCGGGTCGACACCGGCCGGGGCGCCGGTGAGCTGCTCACCGTCGTCGGGTCGCTCCTCGGCGCGCAGGTCGGCGAGTCGCTGCGGATGGAGGGGCGTTGGGGCTCCCACCCGCAGTACGGCAAGCAGTTCACCGTGGAGAACTACACCACCGTGCTGCCCGCCACCGTCCAGGGCATACGGCGCTACCTCGGCTCCGGACTGATCAAGGGGATCGGGCCGCGCATCGCGGAGCGGATCGTCGACCACTTCGGTGTGGACACGCTGGACGTCATCGAGCAGGAGCCGAAGCGGCTCATCGAGGTGCCCGGTCTCGGCCCGAAGCGGACGAAGCTGATCGGGGCCGCCTGGGAGGAGCAGAAGGCCATCAAGGAGGTCATGGTCTTCCTCCAGGGCGTCGGCGTCTCCACGTCCATCGCCGTGCGCATCTACAAGAAGTACGAGGACGCCTCGATCTCGGTCGTGAAGAACCAGCCGTACCGGCTGGCGGCCGATGTGTGGGGCATCGGCTTCCTGACCGCCGACAAGATCGCACAGGCGGTCGGCATACCGCACGACAGTCCCGAGCGCGTGAAGGCCGGCCTGCAGTACGCGTTGTCCCAGTCGACCGATCAGGGGCACTGCTTCCTGCCCGAGGAGCAGCTGATCGCGGACGCGGTGAAGCTCCTCCAGGTCGACACCGGCCTGGTCATCGAGTGCCTCGCGGAGCTCGCGGCCGACGAGGAAGGGGTCGTACGGGAGCAGGTGCCCGGTCCCGACGGCGGTGAGCCGGTCACGGCCGTGTATCTGGTGCCCTTCCACCGCGCCGAGGTGTCCCTGGCCGGTCAGCTGCGCAGGCTGCTCCGGGCGGACGAGGACCGCATGCCGGCGTTCCGCGATGTCGACTGGGACAAGGCGCTGGCCTGGCTCGCGCAGCGCACGGGCGCCGCCCTGGCACCCGAGCAGGAGGCCGCGGTCAAGCTGGCGCTGACCAGCAGGGTCGCGGTGCTGACCGGAGGGCCGGGCTGCGGCAAGTCGTTCACCGTGCGCTCGATCGTCGAGCTCGCCCGCGCCAAGAAGGCGAAGGTCATGCTGGCGGCGCCCACCGGCCGGGCCGCCAAGCGGCTCGCCGAGCTGACCGGGGCCGAGGCGTCGACGGTGCACCGGCTGCTGGAGCTCAAGCCGGGCGGGGACGCGGCGTACGACCGGGACCGGCCGCTCGACGCGGACCTCGTGGTCGTCGACGAGGCGTCGATGCTCGACCTGCTGCTCGCCAACAAGCTCATCAAAGCCGTGGCGATGGGGGCGCATCTGCTGCTGGTGGGGGATGTGGACCAGTTGCCGAGCGTCGGCGCGGGCGAAGTGCTGCGCGACCTGCTGGCGGACGGCGGGCCCGTGCCCAGCGTGCGGCTGACGCGCATCTTCCGGCAGGCCCAGCAGTCCGGCGTCGTCACCAACGCCCACCGGATCAACTCCGGGATGCAGCCGGTCACCTCGGGGATGACGGACTTCTTCCTCTTCGTGGCTGAGGAGACGGAGGACGCGGGCAGGCTGACCGTGGACGTGGCGGCACGGCGGATTCCGGCGAAGTTCGGACTGGACCCGCGGCGCGATGTGCAGGTCCTCGCGCCGATGCACCGCGGTCCGGCCGGCGCGGGCACGCTCAACGGACTGTTGCAGCAGGCCATCACCCCGGCCCGGCCCGATCTGCCGGAGAAGCGGTTCGGCGGGCGGGTGTTCCGCGTGGGCGACAAGGTGACCCAGATCCGCAACAACTATGAAAAGGGGCGCAACGGCGTCTTCAACGGGACCGTCGGCGTCGTCACCTCGCTCAACGCCGACGACCAGCGCCTGACGGTGCTCACGGACGAGGACGAGGAGGTGCCGTACGACTTCGACGAGCTGGACGAACTGGCCCACGCCTACGCGGTCACGATCCATCGCTCGCAGGGCAGCGAGTATCCGGCCGTCGTGATCCCGGTCACCACCGGCGCCTGGATGATGCTCCAGCGGAACCTGCTGTACACGGCCGTCACCCGCGCCAAGAAGCTCGTCGTGCTGGTCGGCTCCCGGAAGGCGATAGGGCAGGCCGTGCGCACGGTTTCCGCAGGCAGGCGCTTCACCGCACTGGACCACCGGCTGGCTGGCGGGCCGCCGACCGCCTGAGCGGCCCGGCGGCGGTTCGGTGGGCCCGCCCTGAGGGAAGGTGCCGGAAAGGGTGGGAAATACCACGCCTTCCCGTCCCGGCTTTCAGAACCAGGGCGAAGGGGGCAAGATGAGCAGGTTGGCGGCACTGAGTGCCGCCGATGGGCCCAATGGTCGACCCCGAGTGCACTCTCCTGAGCCAAATGGGGGATGGTAGAGACAGTCAGGGCACCTCGAAGTAGAGGCACTACGTCGGTGAGGGATGACGTGAGCGACAACTCTGTAGTACTGCGGTACGCGGACGGTGAATACACCTACCCGGTGGTCGAGAGCACCGTCGGTGACAAGGGCTTCGACATCGGGAAGCTCCGAGCCCAGACCGGTCTGGTGACCCTGGACAGTGGATACGGCAATACCGCCGCCTACAAATCCGCGATCACCTACCTCGACGGCGAGCAGGGCATTCTGCGCTACCGCGGCTACCCGATCGAGCAGCTGGCCGAGCGCTCCACCTTCCTCGAGGTGGCGTACCTGCTGATCAACGGTGAGCTCCCCACGGTCGACCAGCTCGCGGGGTTCAAGGGCGAGATCACGCAGCACACCCTGCTGCACGAGGACGTCAAGCGGTTTTTCGACGGCTTCCCGCGTGACGCGCACCCGATGGCCATGCTCTCCTCCGTGGTCAGCGCGCTGTCGACGTTCTACCAGGACAGCCACAACCCGTTCGACGAGAAGCAGCGCCACCTGTCCACGATCCGGCTGCTGGCCAAGCTGCCGACGATCGCGGCCTACGCGTACAAGAAGTCGATCGGCCACCCGTTCGTCTACCCGCGCAACGACCTCGGGTACGTCGAGAACTTCCTGCGCATGACCTTCTCGGTCCCCGCCCAGGAATACGAGCTGGACCCGGTCGTGGTCTCCGCGCTCGACAAGCTGCTGATCCTGCACGCGGACCACGAGCAGAACTGTTCCACCTCGACGGTGCGCCTCGTCGGCTCCTCGCAGGCGAACATGTTCGCCTCGATCTCCGCCGGCATCAGCGCCCTGTGGGGCCCCCTGCACGGTGGCGCCAACCAGTCCGTCCTGGAGATGCTCGAGGGCATCCAGGCCAACGGCGGCGACGTGGACTCCTTCATCCGCAAGGTGAAGAACAAGGAGGACGGCGTCCGCCTGATGGGCTTCGGCCACCGCGTCTACAAGAGCTTCGACCCCCGGGCGAAGATCATCAAGGCGGCGGCGCACGACGTCCTCTCGGCCCTCGGCAAGTCCGACGAGCTGCTGGACATCGCCCTGAAGCTGGAGGAGCACGCGCTCTCCGACGAGTACTTCGTCTCGCGCAACCTCTACCCGAACGTGGACTTCTACACGGGTCTGATCTACCGCGCGATGGGCTTCCCGACGGAGATGTTCACCGTGCTCTTCGCCCTCGGGCGGCTGCCGGGCTGGATCGCCCAGTGGCACGAGATGATCAAGGAGCCCGGCTCCCGCATCGGCCGTCCGCGTCAGATCTACACCGGCGAGGTCCTGCGCGACTTCGTCCCCGTCGAAGCCCGCTAGGCGCGCCGAGGGCGCGCGAAGACCGGTCGCTCAACGGCCGGCCTTCCCGGACCGGGCCCGGCCCGGTCCGGTGGGCTGCGCCCCGGACGAGGACCTTTCGCCGAGAATCTGTTGCTCGGTCTCCGCTGCCCCTCAGGGGCTCGCCGGGGTGTCCCCGGACGAGCGAGCCGGCAGGCGAACAAGCCGAGCAGGCGCGGAAAGCGCCCCGCTGCCGATCCCCCCACGGGTCGGCGACGGGGCGCTTCCCATATCCCCGAGCGGATTCCCCCCACGGGATCCGGCCGGGCGTCTGCTGGGCAGCAGAAGCTCCTCGTGCGGTCTGCCGGGGTACGTACGCACGGGAGGGCCGCTCAAAGCTCCCCGGGCACGTGCCCCGGCCAACGCTTGCCTGGAACGTCCCCCAAGACATTCCATGAACGTCCCCCAAGACGTTCTCGGCATCGCCCACTTAGACTCGCGAGGAGCCTTAATGGTTACCCCCAAATATCTGTGATCTAGGTCTCCTTGTGAAGGTCTTGTGACCTGTTTGTAGTCACGAGAAGGAGCGCAGGCGGAGACTGTTGGTGACGACAAATACGGACGAAAAGGCCATCGCGAAACCCGCGATCATGGGGTTGAGCAGGCCGAACGCCGCCAGAGGCAGGGCCGCGACGTTGTAGCCGAAGGCCCAGTAAAGATTCCCTTTGATCGTCGCAAGGGTCCGACGTGCGAGACGGATCGCGTCCGCGGCGACCCGCAGGTCACCCCGCACCAGGGTCAGGTCCCCGGCCTCGATCGCCGCGTCCGTTCCGGTGCCCATCGCCAGGCCGAGATCGGCGGTCGCGAGCGCCGCGGCGTCGTTCACGCCGTCGCCGACCATCGCGACCGTACGGCCCTCGGCCCGCAGCGCCTCGACGACCCGCACCTTTTCCTCGGGCAGGACCTCCGCGTACACCTCGTCCACGCCTACCTCCGCGGCCACCGCCTCCGCCACGGCGCGCCCGTCGCCGGTCAGCAGCACCGGGGTGAGCCCCAGGGCCCGCAGCTGCCGCACCGCCTCGGCGCTGGTCTCCTTCACCGCGTCCGCGACGGTGAGCACCCCGAGCGCCTTGCCGTCCCGGGCGGCGTAGACGGCGGTACGGCCCCGGTCGGCGGCCGCGGCCGTCACGAGCGCCTCGGGCAGCTCCACGCCGGCGTCCCGCAACAGCGCCGCGCGCCCGACGAGCACCTCGTGGCCCTCGACCGTTCCGCGGACACCGAGGCCGGGGACGTTCGCGAACCTCTCGACGGCGGGCAGCGGGCCGACGCGCCCCTCGGCGCCCTCGACGACGGCACGCGCGATCGGGTGCTCGGAGGCGTGCTCCAGCGCGCCCGCGAATCGCAGCAGCTCCGCCGCGTCGGCGGTTTCGGCCGGGTGCACGCCCTGAAGGGTCATCCGGCCGGTGGTGACCGTTCCTGTCTTGTCCAGGACGACCGTGTCGACCGTGCGGGTCGACTCCAGCACCTCGGGCCCCTTGATGAGGATCCCGAGCTGTGCGCCGCGGCCGGTGCCCACCATGAGGGCCGTCGGGGTGGCGAGGCCGAGCGCGCAGGGGCACGCGATGATCAGGACCGCGACGGCGGCGGTGAACGCGGCGGTCGCGTCGTCGGTCGCGATCAGCCAGACCACGAGCGTCGTCAGCGCGATCAGCAGCACCACGGGCACGAAGACCGCCGACACCCGGTCCGCGAGACGCTGGACCTCGGCCTTGCCGTTCTGCGCGTCCTCGACGAGCTTCGCCATACGGGCGAGGCGGGTGTCCGCGCCGACACGGGTGGCCTCGACCACGAGCCGGCCGGAGGTGTTGAGGGTGGCGCCGGTGACCTCGTCGCCCGCGGTCACGTCCACCGGCAGCGACTCCCCGGTCAGCATCGAGACGTCCACGGCGGACGCGCCCTCGACGACCGTGCCGTCGGTGGCGATCTTCTCCCCGGGGCGTACGACGAAACGGTCGCCCACCGCCAGACGGTCGACCGCAACGCGTACCTCGGCGCCGTTCCGCAGCACGGCCACGTCCTTCGCACCCAGCTCCATCAGCGCGCGCAGGGCCGCCCCCGCCCGGCGCTTGGATCGGGCCTCCATATAGCGGCCGAGCAGGATGAACGTGATCACCCCGGCGGCCACTTCGAGATAGATCGCCGAGCCCCCGTCCGTGCGGGAGACGGCCGGATCGAAGGCGTGACGCATGCCGGGCATGCCCGCCTGCGCGAAGAACAGCGCATACAGGGACCAGCCGAACGCGGCCAGTGTGCCGGTGGACACCAGCGTGTCCATGGTGGCCGCGCCGTGCCGCAGGTTCGTCCAGGCGGCGCGGTGGAAGGGCAGTCCGCCCCAGACGACGACGGGAGCGGCGAGGGTGAGCGAGAGCCACTGCCAGTTGTCGAACTGCAGAGCGCCGATCATCGACATGAGGACCACGGGCGCGGAGAGGGCGGCGGAGACGACGAGACGCTGCCGCAGGGCGCGCTGCTCGGGATCCGTCCCGGTCCCGTGCCCTCCGCCGGTCCCGGCCGCCGGAGCCGTGTCGTCCGGTTCGGGGGCCGGAGGCGGTGGTTCCTCGGCGGTGTAGCCGGTCTTGACGACGGTGGCGATGAGGGCGGCGACCGGCATGTCCGGCGGGTAGCTGATGTGGGCCTTCTCGGTCGCGTAGTTGACCGTGGCGCTCACGCCGTCCATGCGGTTCAGCTTCTTCTCGACGCGGGCCGCGCAGGAGGCGCAGGTCATCCCGCCGATGGTGAGCTCCACCTGGGCTGTTTCCACGTCGGGACTCCATGCGTACCGAGGCCGGGCCTTACCCGACCAGTATCGGACCGATCGGGTCGGGCCCGGTCCCCCGGTACGTGCCGTGCGATGCGCCGGCAGATCCCGGCGCGCTCGGTTGCGGTGGCGGTCAGGCCTGGCCGACCAGCTCGTAGCCCGCCTCGTCGACGGCCGCGCGCACGGCCGCCTCGTCGAGCGGCGCCTCGGAGACCACGGTCACCGTGCCGGTGGCCGCGACGGCCTTCACCGAGCTGACCCCGGGGATCTCCGAGATCTCGCCGCTGACGGCGCCTTCGCAGTGGCCGCAGGTCATGCCGGAGACCTGGTAGACGGTGGTGAGACCGCCGGCCTGCGCGTCCGCCCCGGCGTCGTGGCAGGAGCCGTCGGCCGAACAGCAGGAACCGGAGCCCTGGACGGTCTCGATCTCGGTCTTCGTCTCGGCGGTCATCGCGTTCTCCTCGTGAGCGGGACGTACAAGGCATGATGCGCCAGGAGCCCGGGGGAACGCCAAGGCTGCCTGACACACCTCAGCCTATACCCCTAGGGGGTATGAGGCAACGGCGTCGGCGACGCCTCGCCGAGGAGCCGGCGGTTCCGGGCCGCGCGTCGCGTGCCGGGGGCCTCACGTCCGGCGCCCTCGGTTGCCGGGCCTGTTGGCCACCCAGCGGCGGATGGTCTCGGCGAACCAGTACGGCTTGCCGGCCTCCACGTGGTCGGGGGGCGGAAGAAGGCCGTGCTTCCGGTACGAACGGACCGTGTCCGTCTGCACCTTGATGTGCACGGCGATGTCCTTGTAGGACCAGAGCCTTCTGTCCGTCATGTGTCGGGCACCTCCCTGCGCGCGGCAGCGGCGGGCGGGTTGCCGTAGGGGGAGCTGCCGCGCGGACGTTGGCGAAACTGAGCCTGTGTCCCGTGAACGACGGTGGAGGGAGGTGGGGGCAGGGCTGTCGACCGCCTGTGACGGAACGCATGCGCAATGGCGACATGTGTGATGAGGCGGCGACAACCGCCACAGGTGCGCGGCGGGCGCTCAGACGCCGCAGGACCGCAGGAATCCGCGGGTGCGTTGGGCGATCGGGAAGGGTTTGTCCGGCGGGCAGGGGTACATGTCCTGCTCGACGATGGCGAAGAGTTCGACACCGAGGGCCGAGGCCGCGTTCAGGACGGGCTCCAGCGCGGGGACGCCGGCCGGGGGTTCGCACATGACACCGCGGCCGACCGCCGGGCCGAAAGGCGCCTCGTCGGCCACCACCTGGGCCAGGACCGCGGGGTCGACCTGCTTGAGGTGGAGGTAGCCGATCCGCTCGCCGTACGTCTCGATGAGCTTCACGCTGTCACCGCCGCAGTAGGCGTAGTGGCCGGTGTCCAGGCACAGGGAGACGAGATCCGGGTCGGTGGCGTCGAGGAAGCGGCTGACGTTCTCCTCCGTGTCGATGTGGGTGTCCGCGTGCGGATGGACGACGATCTTCAGCCCGTGACGTTCGCGCACCTCGCGGCCGAGGCGTTCGCTCTGGGCGGTGAGGTCGCGCCACTGCTGCGGGGTCAGCGTGCGGTCCTCCAGCACCCGGCCCGTCTTGTCGTCGCGCCAGAAGGAGGGGATGACGACCAGGTGCTCCGCGCCCATGGCGCGGGTGAGCGCGGCGATGTCCGAGACGTGGGCCCACGTCTTCTCCCAGACGTCGGGGCCGTGGTGCAGCGCGGTGAAGACGGTGCCGGCCGAGACCTTCAGCCCTCTTCGGGCGGTCTCCTCGGTGAGCCGCGCGGGGTCGCTCGGGAGATAGCCGTAGGGGCCGAGCTCGATCCATTCGTAGCCGGCCCGGGCGACCTCGTCGAGGAAGCGCTGCCAGGGGACCTGCTGGGGATCGTCGGGGAACCACACCCCCCAGGAGTCGGGGGCCGAGCCGACCCGGATGCGGTTCAGGGCGGGGACGGAGGAGGTCATGCCGGTCAGCTTTCCGGCCGCCGGAGAAGGGTGTCAAGGCTTGGTCCGAATGTCCGGACAAAACATTGACAGGGTTCATGGGGGAGGGCTAGACCTGGGGTCACCCCCTGACCGAAGGGACGCGCATGTCTTTGCCGTACGACGTGATCACGATGGGCCGGATCGGGGTGGACCTCTATCCCCTGCGTACCGGGGTCCCGTTGGCGCAGGTCGACACGTTCGGGAAGTTCCTCGGCGGCTCGGCGGCGAACGTCGCGGTCGCGGCGGCCCGGCTGGGCCGGCGGACGGCCGTGATCACCCGGACCGGACAGGACCCCTTCGGCGAGTACCTGCACCAGGCGCTGCGCGAGTTCGGCGTGGACGACCGGTGGGTGACGCCGGTCGAGGAGTACCCGACGCCGGTCACCTTCTGCGAGGTGTTCCCGCCGGACGACTTCCCCCTCTACTTCTACCGGCAGCCCAAGGCGCCCGACCTGGAGATCCGGGAGGGCGAGCTGGAGCCGGAGCCGATCCGGGCGGCGCGGATCTTCTGGATGACCGGCACGGGACTGTGCGCGGAACCCAGCCGGACGGCGACGCTGGCCGCGCTCGCGCACCGGGCGAAGTCGGGGACGACGGTGTTCGACCTCGACTGGCGGCCGATGTTCTGGGCCGACCCGCGGTCGGCCGGCGCGCAGTACGCGAAGGCACTCGCCCTGGCGACCGTCGCCGTGGGCAATCTCGAGGAGTGCGCGGTCGCGACCGGCGAGCGCGAGCCGGACGCGGCCGCCGAGGCGCTGCTGGCCGCCGGCGTCGAACTCGCCGTGGTCAAGCAGGGCCCCAAGGGGGTGCTCGCCGTGCACCGGGACGGCACACGCGCCGAGGTGCCGCCCGTGCCCGTGGACGTGGTGAACGGGCTCGGAGCGGGGGACGCGTTCGGCGGGGCGTTGTGCCACGGGCTGCTGGCCGGCTGGGATGTGGAGCGCGTGATGCGCTTCGCCAACGCGGCGGGAGCGGTGGTCGCCGCGCGCCTCGCCTGCTCGACGGCCATGCCGTACGAGGAGGAGGTCGCCCGGGTCCTCGCGGGCGGCCCCGTCCCCCCGGACCCCAGCCGCACCGACCGGACGCGGGGGGCGTCGTGAGCCGCGTCGACATCGGCGAGCTCGTGGGGATCCGGACCCGGCACCCCGAAGCCGTCGCCGAGGCCGCTGCGCGGCGTCGCAGACGCACGCGTCTCGTCGGCGACGGCGGACGGCTGATGATCATCGCGGCCGACCACCCCGCCCGCGGCACGTTCGCCGTCGGCGACCGCCCGCTCGCCATGGCCAACAGGCTCGACCTGCTGGAGCGGCTCTGCCTCGCCCTCTCGCGTCCCGGGGTCGACGGCGTCCTCGCCACCTCCGACATCCTCGACGACCTGCTGCTCATCGGCGCCCTCGACGACAAGGTGGTCATGGGTTCCATGAACCGCGGCGGTCTCGCGGGCGCGTCGTTCGAACTCGACGACCGGTTCACCGGCTACCGCGCCCGTGATCTGGACCGGCTGGGCTTCGACGCCGGAAAGCTGTTGCTGCGCATCGACTACGACGACCCGGCCTCGCTCGACACCCTGGCCGCGGCCGCCCGCGCGGTCGACGAGATGGCGGAGCGTCAGCTCCCCGTCTTCGTCGAGCCGTTCATATGTCACCGGATCGACGGCCGGCTGCGCAACGATCTCGGGGCCGAGGCCGTGACCCGGTCCATCGCCATCGCCTCCGGGCTGGCCGGCACCTCCGCGTACACCTGGCTCAAGGTGCCCGTGACCGAGGACCCCGACGACATGCGAGCCGTGATGGAGACCTCCACCCTCCCCGCGGTGCTGCTCGGCGGCGACGCGGGCAAGGACCAGGACAGGGCGTACGAGAGATGGCGCGCGGCCCTGCAACTGCCCACGGTCCAGGGGCTCGTGGCCGGCCGCGCGCTGCTCTATCCGGTCGACGGCGACGTGACGGGCGCGGTCGACACGGCCGTGGGCCTGCTGTAGGGGGTACGGAGAAGGCATGAGCCACGACCAACCACACCGGGGCACACCCCACGAGGGCACACCGCGCGGCGGCGGGCCGGCCGGCGCGCTGCCCGGCCTGCACGTCCCCGCGGGCAGCGCCGCCCACGGACCGTACGCCCTGAGCGTCACCCCCGAGCAGGCCGGCTGGGGCTACTCCCAGCTGCGCGTGCTGGAGCTGGAACCGGGCGGTTCGCATCCGTTCGTCACCGGCGACAGCGAATGGATCGTGCTGCCCCTCAGCGGCGGTTGCACGGTGCAGACGCAAGACGAGATCTTTGAACTGCAGGGGCGGGACGGCGTGTTCGGCGGAGTGAGCGACTTCGCGTACGTGCCGCCAGACGCCCATGCCCAGATCGCCTCCGGCGCGGGAGGCCGCTTCGCCCTGGCAGGAGCGAGGTGCGAGCGCCGACTCCCCGCTCGCTACGGCCCCGCGCCGGAGGTACCCGTCGAGGCCCGCGGCAGCGGGATCCAGGCCCGCGAGGTGCGCAATTTCGCGGCGGCCGGCGCGTTCGCCTGCGACCGGCTGATCGCCGTCGAGGTGGTCACCCCCGGCGGCCACTGGTCCTCCTACCCGCCGCACAAGCACGACGAGCGCGTCCCCGGCGAGGAGAGCGAGCTCGAGGAGATCTACTACTTCGAGATCGACGGCGGCGGCGTCGGCTTCCAGCGCGTGTCGCCCTCGCGCCCCGGCGGCGCCGACGTGCTCGCCGAGGTCCGCAGCGGCGACGCCGTGCTCGTCCCGGACGGCTGGCACGGGCCGTCCGTCGCGGAGCCCGGACACGCCATGTACTACCTCAATGTGATGGCGGGACCGGGCGCCGAGAGGGAATGGCTGATCCGCTTCCACCCCGACCACGCGGAGGGTTACCGATGACGCGGCTGACCACGGCCCAGGCTCTGGTGCGCTTCCTGTCCCACCAGTACACCGAGCGCGACGGCCGCCGCCGGCGGCTGATCGCCGCCACCTGGGGCATCTTCGGGCACGGCAATGTGGCCGGCATCGGCCAGGCCCTCGTCGAGTCCTCCGCGGACATGCCGTTCGTGCAGGGCCGCAACGAGCAGTCCATGGTGCACGCCGCCGTCGGCTACGCCCGCCAGTCCCGCAGGCTGTCCGCGCACGCGGTCACCACCTCCATCGGCCCCGGGGCCACGAACCTGGTCACCGGCGCCGCACTCGCCACCGTCAACCACCTGCCCGTCCTCCTGCTGCCCGGTGACGTCTTCGCCACCCGCCCCGCCGACCCCGTGCTCCAGCAGCTCGAAGTGCCGTACGCGGGCGACGTGTCGGTCAACGACTGCCTGCGCCCCGTCTCCCGCTGGTTCGACCGCATCACTCGCCCCGAGGCCCTGGTCCCGGCCGCGCTGCAGGCGATGCGAGTGCTCTGCGACCCCGCGCAGACCGGCGCGGTCACGCTCGCGCTGCCGCAGGACGTGCAGGCGGAGGCGTACGACTGGCCGCAGGAGTTCTTCGCCGACCGGGTGTGGCACGTGCGCCGTCCCCGCCCCGACGCGGGCGCGCTCGCCCAGGCCGCCGACGCGGTGCGCCGGGCTCGCCGGCCGCTGATCGTCGCCGGCGGGGGCGTCCGCCACAGCGAGGCCGAGGAGGCGCTGCGCGCGCTCGCCGACGCCACCGGCATTCCCGTCGCCTCCACCCAGGCGGGGAAGGGATCGCTGCCCCACGACCATCCCTGCGACCTCGGCGGCATCGGCCACACCGGCACCGCCACCGCCGACGACCTGGCACGCACCGCCGACCTGGTGATCGGCGTCGGCACCCGGTGGACCGACTTCACCACCGCGTCCTCGACCCTCTTCGCCGCCCCGGACGTCCGCTTCGTCAACATCTCCGTCGCCGCGTTCGACGCCCACAAGATGTCCGGCCTCGCGCTCGTCGCGGACGCCCGCGCCGCACTCGGCGAACTGGCCGCCGCCCTCGCGGGCCATCGCGTGGACGCGGCGTACGAAAAGGAGTACGCGCGGGGCAAGGAGCGCTGGGAGCAGCGGGTCGACGCCGCCTACGCGGTGGGTGACGAGGACGCGGCGCCCACCCAGCCCCAGGTCCTCGGCGCACTCGACGCCCTCGTGACCGGGGACGACATCCTGATCAACGCCGCCGGCTCCCTCCCGGGCGACCTGCACAAACTGTGGCGCGCCCGCTCCGCCGACCAGTACCACGTCGAGTACGGCTACTCCTGCATGGGCTACGAGATCCCGGCCGCGATCGGCGTGGCGATGGCCGCACCGGGACGCCCGGTCTGGGCGCTGGTCGGCGACGGCACGTACCTGATGAACCCCACCGAGATCGTCACCGCCGTGCAGGAGGGCGTCCCGATCCGGATGGTGATCCTGCAGAACCACGGGTACGCGTCCATCGGAGGCCTGTCCGAGACGGTCGGTGCCGAGCGCTTCGGCACGGACTACCGGCAGCGGACCGGCCCAGGCCGCACGTACTCCGGACCGCCGCTGCCCGTCGACCTGGCGGCGAACGCCGAGTCGCTGGGCATGCGGGTGATCCGCGCCGGGACCGTGCGTGACCTGCGCGAAGCACTGGCCGAGGCACGGGCGGCGGACGCCCCCACATGTGTCTACGTGGAGACCGGAACGGCAGACACTGTGTCGGGCGCGCCCGCGGCACAGGCGTGGTGGGATGTTCCGGTGGCCGAGACCGCGACCCGCCCGTCGGCGGCCTCGGCCCGGGAGGAGTACGACCGGCAAGTCGCATCCCGACGCCGCCATCTCTGAAGGAGTTTCTCGCCATGACGAAGACCGTCAACCACTGGATCGGTGGCAAGACCGTCGAGGGTGCGTCCGGCAACTGGGGTCCGGTGACCGACCCGGCGACGGGAGAGGCCACGACCCGGGTCGCCCTGGCCTCCGTGGAGGAGGTCGACGCGGCCGTCTCCGCGGCCAGGGAGGCGTTCGCGACGTGGGGCACGTCGTCGCTGGCGCAGCGCACGGCGGTGCTGTTCCGCTACCGGGCGCTGCTCGACGCCCGCCGCGACGACATCGCCGCCCTGATCACCGCCGAGCACGGCAAGGTCCACTCGGACGCGCTGGGCGAGGTGGCCCGCGGCCTGGAGATCGTCGAGCTGGCCTGCGGCATCACCACCCAGCTCAAGGGCGAGCTGTCGACCCAGGTCTCCAGCCGCGTCGACGTCGCCGCCATCCGCCAGCCGCTCGGCGTCGTCGCCGGCATCACGCCGTTCAACTTCCCGGCGATGGTGCCGATGTGGATGTTCCCGCTGGCGATCGCCTGTGGAAACACCTTCGTCCTCAAGCCCAGCGAGAAGGACCCGTCAGCCGCGAACCTGCTCGCGGAGCTCGCCGCCGAGGCCGGCCTGCCCGACGGCGTGCTGAACGTCGTCCACGGCGACAAGGTCGCGGTCGACGCGCTGCTCGCGCACCCCGACGTGGCCGCGGTCTCCTTCGTCGGCTCCACCCCCATCGCCCGCTACATCCACACCACCGCCTCCGCCAACGGCAAGCGCGTCCAGGCGCTCGGCGGCGCGAAGAACCACATGCTGGTCCTGCCCGACGCGGACCTGGACGCGGCGGCCGACGCCGCGGTGTCCGCCGCGTACGGCTCGGCGGGCGAGCGCTGCATGGCGATCTCCGCGGTGGTCGCCGTCGGCGCGGTCGGCGACGAGCTGGTCGAGAAGATCCGCGAGCGCGCCGAGAAGATCAAGATCGGCCCGGGCAACGACCCCACCTCCGAGATGGGCCCGCTCATCACCGCCGCCCACCGCGACAAGGTCGCCTCCTACGTCAAGGGCGCCGCCGACCAGGGAGCTGACGTCGTCCTCGACGGCACCGGCTTGCGCGTGGACGGTTTCGAGGGCGGCCACTGGATCGGCCTGTCCCTGCTCGACAAGGTCTCCACCGACTCCGACGCGTACCGCGACGAGATCTTCGGTCCCGTGCTGTGCGTGCTGCGCGCCGAGACGTACGAGGAGGGCGTGGCGCTGATCAACGCCTCGCCGTTCGGCAACGGCACCGCGATCTTCACCCGTGACGGCGGCGCGGCCCGCCGCTTCCAGCTGGAGATCGAGGCCGGCATGGTC
Organism: Streptomyces sp. NPDC049597; assembly: GCF_040675505.1. Lineage (NCBI taxonomy): Bacteria > Bacillati > Actinomycetota > Actinomycetes > Kitasatosporales > Streptomycetaceae > Streptomyces > Streptomyces sp. NPDC049597. The sequence continues at coordinate 650,451 of NZ_JBFAOY010000001.1, read as the reverse complement.
GGTGTGAACGTGCCGATCCCGGTGCCGGTGGGCTACCACTCCTTCGGCGGCTGGAAGGACTCGCTCTTCGGCGACCACCACATCTACGGCAACGACGGCGTGCACTTCTACACCCGCGGCAAGGTCGTCACGACCCGCTGGCCGGACCCGGCCGACGCCCCGGCGGGCGTGGACCTGGGCTTCCCGCGCAACCACTGACGCGGATGACCGAGGGCGGGCCCGTCGCCGGGCCCGCCTTCGGTGTGAGCACGGGCGCTCAGAACAGCGAGTACAGCAGCTTGTTCGGGGAGCCCGTGAGCGCGTTCTGGACCTTGCCGCCGGTCGCGTTGGCGACCAGGGCGTCCCTGACCTGGGCCGGGGTCGCCGTGGGGTGGGTGGACAGGTAGAGCGCGGCCGCGCCCGCGGTGTGCGGGGCCGCCATCGACGTGCCCGAGATGGTGCTCGTGGCGGTGTCGTTGTCCTTCCACGCCGAGGTGATGGACACGCCCGGGGCGAACAGGTCCAGGCAGGTGCCGTAGTTGGAGAACGACGCCCGGCGGTCCGCGCTGTCCGTCGCGCCGACCGTGATCGCCTCGGGGACGCGCGCGGGCGAGTAGTTGCAGGCGTCGGCCGGCAGGCCCAGGACGGGAAGGCCGTTGCCCGCGGCGATGGAGTAGCTGACGCCGGAGGCGATCGACTTCTTCACCGCGTTGTCGAGCGAGGTGTTGGCCGAGCCGCCGAGGCTCATGTTGGCCACGGCCGGCTTCCTGGCGTTGGCGGTCACCCAGTCGACGCCCGCGATCACACCGGCGGTGGTGCCGGAGCCGTTGCAGTCCAGGACGCGTACGGCGATCAGGTTGACGTTCTTGGCGACGCCGTAGGTCCTGCCGCCGACCGTGCCCGCCACGTGGGTGCCGTGGCCCTGGCAGTCCTGGCCGTTCTGGCCGCCGCCCACCGTGTCCGTGCCAACGCGTGCGCGTCCGCCGAACTCGCTGTGGGAGGTGCGGATCCCGGTGTCGATGATGTACGCGTTCACGGTCGACGCGGTCGTGTTGTACGTGTACGTCTTCGACAGCGGCAGGCTGCGCTGGTCGATGCGGTCGATGCCCCAGGTGGCGTTCGGCTGGGTCTCGTTGAGGCGGACGATCGAATTCTGCTCGACGTACGCCACCCGCGGGTCGGCCGCGACCTCCTTGGCTCTGTCCATGGACATGGTGGTGGAGAAGCCGGTCAGGACGCTGCGATAGGTGTGCTCGGTCGTGACACCGAGATCGGCGGCACGTGTGCTGCCGTCCTTCAGGACGACGATCCAGCTGTTGTGTACGGCGGTTGCAGTGGGGGCGAGACGAAGATCGCCGAGGTTCACGCTCTGCGCGGTGGGGGACATGGCGAACTGGAGACCGGTCGCTGCGGCGACTGCTGATATCAGCGCCGTCGTGCGACGGGCAGTGGGGCCCATCTCGTGCACCTGTACCTTTCGTTGACCGGTTACGGGCAAGTACGGGCGTGCATGGTGCCAGGACGTGCGGTTGCGTCCACCAGAGTCGTGTGCTGTGACCTGTGACACAAGAGGGCGGGAAGCGGAGGGGATCCGCGTGAACAAAGGCATCTGACTACTCGTCAGTAAGTGTGGGTCTTGTGTGCCCCTGCCACGTGCCCGGAATGTCCGGTGGGCATACCGCGTCCGGTGTACGGGAACCCTGCCGCGTACTCCTCGGGAAGGTCCATGGGTTCCGCCTGACGGCAGCCGAGCTCGCACAGGTTGTCCGCTTAGGGTTTTCCCATGGAGATCCGACTTCCCCGGTCCCTCGGCCGGCTCAGGACCGGACCACGCGGCCGATGGCTCGCCGGTGTCGCGGCCTTCGCCGTCCTCGCGGGCGCGGGCACCTGGACCGCGGTCGCCGACGACGGCCCGCCCGCCGTGCACCGCGAGGACCGGGTGCTGGACATGCCCGGGGCCGGGATCGACACCTCGTACTTCACCGCCGGCGGTGACGGCCGCCGGCCCGCCGTGCTCATCGGCCACGGCTTCGGAGGCACCAAGGAGGACGTACGCGCCCAGGCGGAGAAGCTGGCCCAGGACGGCTACGCCGTCCTGACCTGGTCGGCACGCGGCTTCGGGCAGTCCACCGGACGCATCGGTCTCAACGATCCCGACAGGGAGGTCAAGGACGTCTCCCGGCTGATCGACTGGCTGGCGCGGCGGCCCGAGGTGCAGCTCGACAAGGACGGCGATCCACGCGTCGGCATGACCGGCTCCTCGTACGGCGGCGCGATCTCGCTGCTCGGCGCCGGGTACGACAGGCGCGTCGACGCCATCGCCCCCCGGATCACGTACTGGAACCTCGCCGAAGCCCTGTTCCCCGACGACGTGTTCAAGAAGCTGTGGGCCGGCATCTTCTTCTCCACCGGGTCGGCGCCCGACCCCGGCCGGCGAGTGGCCCCGCCGCCCGCCGGTGAGGCCCCCGCGGGCGAGACCGCCGAGCAGGGCGCGGCGGACGCCCCCGGCGGCCGCACCACCGCCGGTCCCGCGAACCCGGCCGGCTGCGGCCGCTTCGAGCCGCGGCTGTGCGCCATGTACGAGCGCGTCGCCGTCGCCGGAAAGCCCGATGCCGAGGCCCGGGCGCTTTTGGAGGAGCGCAGCCCCGCGGCGGTCGCGGACCGGATCGCGGTTCCCGCGCTCATCGTCCAGGGCCAGTCCGACTCGCTCTTCACGCTCTCCCAGGCCGATGCCATGGCCCGAGCCGTCAGCGGCAACGGCGCACCCGTCGCGGTCGACTGGACGGCCGGCGGACACGACGGCGGGGACCGCGAGACGGACCGGGTGGAAGCGCGGATCACCGCCTGGTTCGACCGGTATCTGGGGCAGGACAAGGGCGCGGACACCGGGCCGGCCTTCCGCGTCAGCCGCACCGGAGGCGTCGACTCTACCGACGGGCAGGCACTGCTGCGCGGCGCGACCGCGGACCGCTACCCGGGCCTCGCGAGCGGCCCCCGCACCTTCCCGCTCACCGGACCCGAACAGCGCATCGCCAATCCCGCGGGCGCCAACCCGCCCGCCATCTCCGCCGTCCCCGGACTCAGCGGCGGCGCCGGATCGCTGTCGTCGCTGGGCGTCGGCCTCTCCCTCGACTTCCCCGGCCAGTTCGCGGGCTTCACCTCCGCGCCGCTGGACCGCGCCACCCGCATCACCGGCTCCCCGCAGGTCACCGTCGAGGTGACCTCCGACCGGGGCGACGCCGTGCTGTTCGGGAAGGTGTACGACGTCGGGCCCGACGGCAGGCAGCAGGTGCTGCCGGCCCAGCTCGTCGCCCCCGTCCGGGTCGAGGACGCCACGAAGCCGCAGAAGGTGACCCTCACGCTGCCCGCCGTGGACCACCAGGTCGACGCGGGGCACCGGCTGCGTCTCGTCCTGTCCGCGACCGACCTCGGCTACGCCTCCCCGGCCGAACCGGCCTCGTACACCGTCTCCCTCGCCGGAGCGCTCACCGTGCCCACCGCCCCCGCCGTGCGCACCCAGGCCGCCGGCCTGCCCTGGTGGGTGTGGGCGCTGCCGACCGCCGGAGCCCTTGTCGCGGCCGCCCTGCTGTTCACCGCCCGCCGCCGGGCCGTCGCACCGGCGCCCGACCCGGAGCGCGCCGGCGTACCGCTGGAGATCACCGGACTGACCAAGCGCTACGCGAACTCCGCGGACCGGTACGCCGTGCGGGACCTCTCCTTCCGCGTCGAGAAGGGCCAGGTGCTCGGACTGCTCGGCCCCAACGGTGCCGGCAAGACGACCACCCTGCGCATGCTGATGGGCCTGATCCGGCCCGACGACGGCGAGATCCGCGTCTTCGGCCACGCGATCAGGCCCGGCGCCCCCGTGCTCTCCCGGGTCGGCGCGTTCGTCGAGGGCGCGGGCTTCCTGCCGCACCTGTCGGGCCGCGAGAACCTGGAACTGTACTGGCGGGCGACCGGCCGACCGGTCGCCGACGCGCACATCGAGGAGGCGCTGGAGATCGCCGGCCTCGGTGACGCGCTGGCCCGCGCCGTACGCACCTACTCCCAGGGCATGCGGCAGCGTCTCGCCATCGCCCAGGCCATGCTCGGCCTGCCGGACCTGCTGATCCTCGACGAGCCGACGAACGGGCTCGACCCGCCGCAGATCCGCGAGATGCGGGACGTGATGATCCGGTACGCGGCGGGGGGCCGGACCGTCATCGTCTCCAGCCACCTCCTGTCGGAGGTCGAGCAGTCCTGCACGCACCTCGTCGTCATGGACCGCGGCCGGCTCGTACAGGCCGGTCCCGTCGCCGAGATCACCGGCGAGAGCGACACCCTTCTCGTCACCACGGCGGGCGAGGTGCCCGAGCCGGTCATCGAGAAGATCGCCGCACTGCCGGGCATCGGTTCGGCCGTACGCACGGACGAGGGTCTGCTCGTACGGCTGGACGGTGCGAGCGCCACCGCGATGATCACCGAACTGGTCCGTCTGGACGTTCCCTTGACGGGCGTCGGACCGCACCGCCGCCTGGAGGACGCGTTCCTCACCCTGATCGGAGGCTCGGCATGAGCGCGCCCGTGCAAGACGCCACGCTCGTCGGGTCGGCCCCCGGCTACCGGGCCGGACACACCCTGCCCCTGCGGGTGGAGGCGGTCCGGCAGCTGCGGCGGCGCCGGACCCTGGTGATGGCCGGGATCCTGGCCGCGCTGCCGTTCGTCCTGATCGCGGCGTTCGCGATCGGCGGCACCCCGGACGGCCGCGACAACGGCCGCATCACCCTGATGGACACGGCGACCGCGTCCGGTGCCAACTTCGCCGCCACCTGCCTGTTCGTCTCGGCGGGTTTCCTGCTGGTGGTGCCGGTGGCGCTGTTCCACGGCGACACCGTCGCCTCGGAGGCGAGCTGGTCGTCGCTGCGCTACCTGCTCGCCGCCCCGGTGCCCCGGACACGTCTGCTGTGGTCCAAGCTCGCCGTGGCGCTCGGCTTCAGCGCGGCGGCGATGGTGCTGCTGCCGCTGGTGGCGCTGGTGGCGGGCACGGTCGCCTACGGCTGGGGGCCGCTGGAACTGCCCACGGGCGGATCGCTCGGCGCCGGGGAGTCACTGGGGCGGCTGGGGCTCGTGGTGGCGTTCGTCTTCGTCTCCCAACTGGTCACAGCGGGGCTGGCGTTCTGGCTGTCCACCAAGACCGACGCACCGCTCGGCGCGGTCGGCGGCGCGGTCGGGCTGACCATCATCGGCAATGTGCTGGACGCCGTCACGGCGCTGGGCGGCTGGCGCGAAGTGCTGCCCGCGCACTGGCAGTTCGCCTGGATCGACGCGCTCCAGCCGCAGCTGGAGTGGACGGGCATGGTGAAGGGGGCGTCCGTGTCGGTCACATACGCGCTGGTGCTGTTCGCGCTCGCCTTCCGGAACTTCTCCCGCAAGGACATCGTGTCGTAGGACCGGCCGGGCTGCGCCGTTGCCGCATTGAGATCCTTCCGCAACCCCTTCGTCTGCTCCTCGCGGCGGTCTCGGACGTCACATTCACAAGTGCCGTTCGATGCGAGGGGGAGAACCGGATGACGTTCCGTGTGTGGGGGAGAAGGGGCGGACGAGCGGCGAGGACGGCGGTGGTCGCCGCGCTGGCCGGCGGCATGCTGCTGACGTCGGCCTGCTCGGGCTCCGAGAACATCGCCACCGATCAGACCGACAGCCGCGGGCCGGACGGCGCGCTGCCCGCCCCGGCCGTTCCCGACGGCGGCCGGGGCGCGCCGGGTGAGGGAGCCGCCGAAGGGGAGGCCGACAAGGCGCGCGAGTCCGCACCGCCCGCGGACTACCTGTCCACGTTCGCCCTCGACGTCGACACCGCCTCCTACGGCTACGCCCGCCGCACCCTGAAGGAGGGGCGGCTGCCGCAGGCGCACGAGGTGCGGCCCGAGGAGTTCGTCAACAGCTTCCGCCAGGACTACGAACGCCCCGAGGGCAACGGCTTCTCCGTCACCGTCGACGGCGCGCGGCCGCAGGCCCCGGAAGGCGAGGTGCACGGGGACGGCGGCGGCGAGGACTGGTCGTTGGTCCGCGTGGGGCTGTCCACGGCCGCGCCCGCGCGCACGAGCGAACGGCCGCCCGCCGCGCTCACGTTCGTCATCGACATCTCCGGCTCGATGTCCGAGCCCGGCCGCCTGGACCTCGTCAAGAAGTCGCTCGGCACCCTCACCGACCAGCTGCGCGACGACGACTCGATCGCGGTCGTGACCTTCAGCGACGAGGCAGAGACCCGGCTGCCCATGACGCGGCTGGACGGCAACCGCGACAGCATCCACGACGTCGTCGACGACCTGGAGCCCACCGACTCGACCAACGTGGAGGCCGGGGTCACCAAGGGCTACGAGGAGGCCGTCGAAGGCCGCAGGAAGGGCGCCACCAACCGGGTCGTGCTGCTGTCCGACGCGCTCGCCAACACCGGGCGGACGGGGGCCGACGCGATCCTCGACCGCATCGACGACGCCCGCCGCGAGCACGGCATCACCCTCTTCGGCGTCGGCGTCGGCAGCGACTACGGCGACGCGCTGATGGAACGCCTCGCCGACGAGGGCGACGGGCACACGACGTACGTCTCCGACGAGGAGGAGGCGAGGAAGGTCTTCGTCGACCAGCTGCCCGCGCACGTGGAGCTGCGCGCACGCGACGCCAAGGCCCAGGTCGCCTTCGACCCGCAGACCGTCAAGCAGTTCCGGCTCATCGGCTACGAGAACCGGGCCGTCGCGGACGAGGACTTCCGCGACGACCGCGTCGACGGCGGCGAGGTCGGCCCCGGCCACACGGTGACCGCGCTGTACGCCGTACGCCTGCGGGAGGGGGCGAGCGGCCATGTCGCCACGGCCACCGTGCGCTGGCTCGACCCCGCGACGCGGGCGCCGCACGAGCGGTCGGGCTCGGTGGAGACCGGCGCGATCGACGGGGCGCTGTGGGGCACGGCGTCCAAGCGGCTCCAGGTGGCCGCGGTGGCCGCGTACTTCGCCGACGAGCTGCGCGACGGCTCCGTGCCGGGCTCGCCCGGCCTCGCCGAACTGCGCGAGCGGGCTCGGGCACTGGCGGATTCGACGGAGGACACGGCGGTGCGTGACCTGGCTGACGCGATCGGCCGGGCGGAGCGTCTGAAGGGCTGACGGCGGAGCGGGTGGGGGGCTGAGGGGGACGGGCGACGGGGTCGGAGGGGTCGGCGGTCCGAGGGGGTCGGCGAGTCGGTGGCGGGGCCGCGGGCCGACGGGTGCGCGGGAGCGTCAACTCGGCTGCACCCCCGGCCCCGTCACGCCATGATGTGGCCCATGCCGACCCTCCTGCTCGCCCTCGCCGTCGTCTCCACCGGTCTGTACGCGGGCTTCATGCTCATCTTCCTGACCGGCGTCATGCCCGGCCTCGCCCGGCTGTCCGACGAGCAGTTCGTGGCCGCGATGCGCCGCGTCAACGAGACGGTGCCGAGGGCGGTCTTCCTTCTCGTCTTCGTCGCGATCGTCGCCCTCCCGGCCGCCGCGCTCGCCGTCCCCGTCGACGGCCGCACCGCCACCGAGCGGTGGCTGATCGTCGCCGGGCTCGTCTGCGCCGTCCTCAACCACCTCGTCACCGCCGTCGGCAACATCCCCCTCAACAACGCGCTCGCGGCATCCGAGAACGCCACGCCGCCCGTGCCCGACAGCCGGGTCCGCGCGGCTTTCGAGGCCCGGTGGAACCGGCTGCACCTGGCCCGGACGCTCCTGACACTGGCGGCCTTCGTCCTGCTGGTGTGCGCCGCGCTCCCGTAGGCATCGGCCGCCGCCGCGGAAGCCGGCCGGCGACGAGCCCGGATCCCGCCGCCGACCGGGGCCCGGCGATCTGGCGCTCGACGGGGCCGGCGATCCCCTGGCCAGGCACCGCGCGATAGAAAGACGTCATGAACCAACCAGCGCGGACCCCAGGGGACATGGACGACGTCGACGCCGTGACCCGCGCGGTGCTCACCGCGTCCAGGCTCCTCGTCGCGGTCTCCGCCCGCTCGCTGGCCGCCGTGGAGGACCGGGTCACACTGCCCCAGTTCCGTCTCCTGGTCGTGCTCTCCACGGAGGGGCCCGCGAAGCTGGTCGTCCTGGCCGAGCGGCTCGGGGTGAATCCGTCGACCGCGCTGCGGATGATGGACCGGCTCATCGCCGCCGGTCTCGCGGACCGGCAGGTCAACCCCGACAACCGCCGGGAGACCGTGCTGCGGCTGACGGACGACGGCCGGCGCATCGTCGAGGACGTCACCGGCCGCCGCCGAGCGGAGATCGCCGCGATCGTGTCCCGGCTCGACCCGGAGCAGCGAGCGGCACTGGTCAGCGCCTTGGGGGCGTTCACCGAGGCGGGCGCGGAACCTGCCGTCGGGGGCCGTGAGGCGGAGCTGTATCCGCTGGGCTGGTCGGACATGCCCCAGGGCGGCCACCGCTGAGGCTCGCCCGCTGCCTCCCGTCACCACGGCCCGCGCGGGCCACGCCGGTGGCGGTGAGCGCGGTGACGAACGCCGCGGCCACCAGAAGGGCGCTCACCCACAGGGGTGAGCGGTAGCCGAAGCCCGCCCCGATCGCGGCCCCACCGAGCGAAGGGCCGAGCGCGGCGCCCACGTTGAAGGCCGCGGTCGCGCAGGCGCCGCCCAGTGCGGGGGCGTCGGCCGCCTCGTACAGCACGCGGACGATCAGGGTCGAGCCGACGGCGAACGACAGCGCCCCTTGGAGGGGGACGAGGACGAGCAGGACGGCCGGGCTGCCGCCGGTGAGCGCGAGGACGGCCCATCCGACGAGCAGCGTCGCCCCGCCAGGCACGAGGACCTGGAGCGGCCGGGAGTCGGCCAGCCGCCCGGCGACGGTGGTGCCGGCGAACGACCCGATGCCGAACAGGGCCAGGAGCACGGGCACCCACACCGCGTTCAGCCCTGCGACATCGGTGACCAGCGGGGCGAGATAGGTGAACGTGCAGAAGGTGGCGCCGTTCACCAGCGCCCCCACGCTCAGGGTCACGGCAAGACGCGCACTGCGCAGGGCCCGCAGTTCGCCGCGCACCCGCGGCACACCTGCGTCCACCGGGCCGGCCGGCACCGAGCGGGCGACCGCCACGACGGCGGGCACGGAGACGAGGGCGACGGCCCAGAAAGCCGAGCGCCAGCCCCACAACTGACCGAGCAGCGCCCCGGCGGGCACACCGGCGACGCACGCGAGCGTCACGCCGCCGAGCAGGACCGAGGTGGCGCGGCCCTTGGAGCCGGCGTCGACCATGGCGGTCGCGGTCGCCAGCGCCACGGCCAGGAAGCCCGCGGTGGCCAGCGCGCCGGCCACCCGCGCGGCCAGCAGCACGCCGAAGCTGCCGGTGACCGCGCCGAGCACGTGGACGAGCAGGAAGGCCAGGAGGAGGAACAGCAGCGCCCGGCGCCGGGGCCACCGCAGACCGACGACGGCCGTCAGCGGCGCGCCGACGACCATCCCGACGGCGAACGCGGAGGTCAGCGCCCCCGCCGCCGGGACGGACACCCCCAGGTCGGCGGCGATCTCCGGCACGAGGCCGGACAGCATGAACTCGGACGTTCCCTGGGCGAAGACGGCGAGTCCGAGCAGGTACAGAGCAAGTGGCATGGCAAGACTCCAGGGCCCCGGCACGCAAGACGTGAGGGGCCGCACGCGAAGGGACCCGGGTCGGAGTCGCGAAGGGACTCACGAGCCGGGCGGAACACAGCCCGTTGCGTGGTGATCCGGCGGCGGACGACGTGCCCGACGGGTACGCGGCGAAGCCACCGGACGACCGGTGGCTAGAGTCTTGACGCCTCAGGACTGGCCATGGCCACCCACCGTAGGAACGTCACGGGGCGCGGTCCAGCGAATTTCGACGACATGCTGGTCAAGCGCAACCGGTCGCGCGTGCCCGTCGTTTGCCGCCCTCCGGGTGCGTGCCGGTTGATGCATGCGGTCCGGGGACGACCATGTGGCGGGCACTGCCGATCGCGCGAGAGCGCCGGACGGCCGCCGCGAGAACGCCCGGCCCCCGGTCTCCGTCCTCAGTCCCGCGAACTGCGCACATCTGCTTGCGCCGTGAAGGCACGCGCCCCGGCCTGCCATGTGAGATCGAGGTCGGAGCCGCCCGGATAGCGGCGATCGAGTTCGAGGACGACCATCCCGTGCGCGTACGACCACAGGGCCTGGGCGAGGTGCGAGTCCTCGGTGGCGACGAAGAACGGGCTGCCGGCCCACTCCTCCAACCCCGGGGGCAGGGCGGCGCGCGGCAGCGGGCCCGCGGTGCTGAGGCGGTAGAGACCGGGGCGAGCGAGCGCGTGCCGTCGGTACGCGGCCAGGAGTGCTGGTACGCGCTCGGCGCGCTCCGCCTCGCGCAGGGCGGCGTGCAGGGCGGCGCCCATTTCGGCGAGACCGTCCTCCACGAGGGCCGCCTCCACGGCTTCCTTGTTGCGGAAGTGCTTGTAGAGGGAAGGGGCGCGGATGCCCAGACGTTCGGCGAGGGCGCGCATGGTGAGTTCGTCACGCCCGCGCTCCTCCAGCAACTCGCGTGCGGCGGCGACGATCTGGGCGGCGCGCGGGGTACGCGGGGAACGGTCGGGCTGGTCGGTCATTGCTCCGCTCGCTGCTTGAGGGCGGTGTTCATGGCGTGGAAGGCGTCGAGAACGTCGAGCTTACGGCGTATGAAGGGCAGGGCCACCAGGGCACCGGTGAAGGTCTCGGCATGGGTGAGCCGGACGCTGCCGGGTCCGGTCTCGTCGATGACGAAGGAGTGCTCCCCGTCGAGAAGACCGCGGACCCCGAACCGCCCGACCCACCGCAGCTCCCGCCCGGGTACGGCGGCCAGGACAGTGGGGCGGAAACGCATGGTGGACCCGTTGTTGACGAGGACGTTCTCCAACACCGCACCCACCTCGGCCACCCCCGTGGCGCTGACGATGAAGGGATTCCACCGCGGGTACGCGTCGAAGTCGGTGAGCACCTGCCACACGCGGGACGCAGGGGCGGCGATGTCGATGTGGGTGCGGACGGCGTGCATGGGGCCTCCCTGCAGGGACCGTGGCTAACGGCGTTAGCCGACACTCGGATCGTACGGCTAACGCCGTTAGCTACGCAAGCGCACAGGCTCGCGGCGCGCCGGGGTGCGCGGGCGGTCCGGCGCTTACGCGCCCTCTACGCCCCGCCCGCTAACTTGCCCCTGACCAGCAAAAAGACCCTCCCGGCGGGAGGGCCTTGCGGTGGTGCGGACGGTGCGCCCCCGGCAGGACTCGAACCTGCGGCCAAGCGCTTAGAAGGCGCCTGCTCTATCCACTGAGCTACGGGGGCCGGAAGCGGCCTTGCGGCCAGGAGCCCGCTCGGGTCGCCCGGCCTGCCGGGGTCAAGGATAGGGCTCCGATCGCCTTGGCCCGGTTGCCTCACCTGCGTGGCACGATGTGGAGGTTCGGTGAAGCGAACCGATAATCGCAGGCAGGTGCGATCCGTGCACCGCTTTTGACGCCTCGCGACGCGGGTGTTGTGCACTCGTTATGCCTGCGTCCCACTCGTCCCATGTGTACCGTCTGTCCTGTCGGCGCGCAGAGAGGCCCATACGCTTCAAAAAGCCGATCAAATTGGGCATTCTTCGCATGTGGTGACCTTGGATGCACGGCCTCAGCTGATCGACGCACTTTCCGCCCTGCGCGACCGTGTCGCCGCCGTGCGTCTGCCACTCCCGCTCCCCGGCGCGCCCCGCGCCCGGCAGACGCGTGTCGAACTGCTCGCGCAGCTCGACGACTATCTGGTGCCCCGCCTCAAGGACCCCGAGGCCCCGCTGCTCGCCGTGATCGGCGGATCCACCGGCGCCGGGAAGTCCACACTCGTCAACTCCCTTGCGGGCAGGAAGGTCAGTGAGGCCGGGGTGCTGCGGCCCACCACGCGGACCCCCGTCCTCGTCTGCCACCCCGACGACCACCACTGGTTCGCCGGTATGCGGGTGCTCCCGGAACTTCCCCGCGTCTGGATGCCTCCCGCCGATGAGGAGGGGGAGCGGGACGGGGCCGGGCGGCCCCGCAAGACCGGGAAGCAGAACCCGGACGAGAAGGCGCTGCGGATCGAGACCGCGTCCACCCTCCCGCGCGGCCTCGCCCTCCTCGACGCGCCCGACGTCGACTCGCTCGTCGTGGAGAACCGCCTGCTGGCCGCCGAGTTGATCTGCGCCGCCGACGTCTGGGTCATGGTGACCACCGCCTCGCGCTACGCGGACGCCGTGCCGTGGCATCTGCTGCGTACGGCGAAGGAGTACGACGCCACGCTGGTCACCGTGCTGGACCGGGTGCCGCACCAGGTCGTCGACGAGGTCTCGCGCCAGTACGCGGCGCTGCTGACCAAGGCGGGGCTCGGCCATGTGCCGCGGTTCACCATCCCCGAGCTGCCCGAGTCCGCGGGCGCCGGCAACGGGCTGCTGCCCACCACCGCCGTCGCGCCCCTGCTGTCCTGGCTCGCCCACCGGGCGCAGGACCCGGCCGCGCGCCAGCAGGCGCTCGGGCGCACCGCGGGCGGCGTTCTCGCCTCTCTGGACGCGCGGATGCCGGAGCTCGCGAGCGCGGTCGCGGCCCAGTACGCGGCGGCCGTACGGCTCACGGGCGCCGTGGAGGAGGCGTACGAGAAGCAGCGCGAGCGCGTGCGGGAGCAGCTGCGTGCCGGTGCCGTGCTCGCCGGGGACGCGCGCACCCGCTGGCGCGGCTACCCCCGCGACAGCACGGCGGCCGAACTGCTCGACGCGCTCGTCGCCAGCCTGTCCGCGCTCCTGCAGTGCGCCGTGGCCGCCGCCGACGAGCAGGTGCAGAGCGCCTGGCGGCGTGAGCCCGCCGCGGCGGCCGTCACCCCCCACCACCGCGTCGACCTGGAGACGAGCGAGCGGATCGGGATGGCCGTGCGCCGCTGGCGGCGGGTGCTGGAGGAGATCGCCGAGGAGGAGGTACGGGGGATGGAGCGCAACGCCGCCCCAGACGCCGAGACCGTCGCCGCGCTGCTCGCCACCGCTCTGCTCGGCGGCCGGCGCGCCCGCGGCGCGGGGGAGCGGCTGGCCGAACGGATGGGCGCCCAGGGCGCGCTGAGGCTGCGCGACAAGGGCGGCGAACTTGTCTCGTCCTCCATCGACGCCGTACTGCACGGCGAACGGGACCGCCGCCTGGCGCCCCTGGACGCCCTGGAACTGACCCCCGAGCCGCAGGCCGAGCTGATCGCCGCGCTGTCCCTACTGCAGAAGGAGAGGTGAGCGCGGGTGACCGCCGTCACCGACGACCACAACGAGACGGGGAACGAGGCCGTCGCTGGAACCCCGAACGGGGCAGTGCGCGAGAAAGCGGGCGGCGTGGAGACGGCCGTGGCAGGGGAGGCCGCTGACCGCTGGGACGACGGTCTCATCGCGCGCCGCGCCGAGCCGAGGTCCGCGGGCGGCTCCCCCGACCCGGAAGGGGAGGAGGAAGCCGGCGACGAGGAGACCGGTCACCGCCGCGGCGCCGCCTCGCAGGACCCTCACGAGGTGCCGATCGGCGGCGCCTGCGCCGGGCCGCTGCGCGACCGCCTCAACGCGCTGCGTGAACTGCTGGGGCTCTCCCAGACCCGCCTGGACGGCCGCACCCTCGCGGAGGCCGGCCGGGTCCTCGACGAGGCCGCCGCCCGCCAGCGGCTCTCCTCCCGCCACACGGTGGTCGCGATCGCCGGCGCGACGGGCAGCGGCAAGTCGACCCTCTTCAACGCGCTCGCCGGAGTGCGCCTCGCCGAGACCGGGCTGCGCAGGCCGACCACGTCGGCGCCCATGGCCTGCACCTGGTCGGACGGCGCCGCCGGGCTGCTGGAACGGCTCGCCATCCCCGGCCGGCTGTGCCGCAGGCCGCTCGCGGGCGGCGACGGCGACGAGCAGTTGCAGGGGCTGGTGCTGGTCGACCTGCCCGACCACGACTCGGCCCTGGTGCACCACCGAGAGCAGGTCGACCGGGTGCTCGCGCTCGTCGACGCCGTGATCTGGGTCGTCGACCCCGAGAAATACGCGGACGCCGCCCTGCACGAGCGCTACCTGAGGCCGCTCGCCGGGCACGCCGAGATCACGTTCGTGGTGCTCAACCAGATCGACCGGCTCCCCGGCGAGGCCGCCGACCAGGTCCTCGACGACCTGCGGCGGCTCCTCGACGAGGACGGCATGGCGCTGGGCGAGCACGGCGAACCGGGCGCCACGGTCCTGGCACTGTCCGCGCTGACGGGCGAGGGCGTGGGTGAACTGCGGGAAATGGTCGGCGAGTTCGTGCAGGGGCAGGAGGCGGCGGCGCTGCGGCTGTCCGCGGACGTGGACGCGGCGGCGGCGAAGCTGCGCCCCGTGTACGTCGCCGACGGCAGGACGGGTCTGGACGAGCGCGCCCGCGACGACTTCTCGGCCCGGCTCGCGGACGCGATCGGCGCGACGGCGGCCGGGGAGGCCGCGGAGCGCGAGTGGCGCAGGAACGCGTCACGGGCGTGCGGGACGCCCTGGCTGCGGCTGTGGCGCTGGTACGAGCACAAGCGCATGCCGGGGGCGGCCCTGGAGCCTCCCGCCGTTCCGGTGGAGGAGGAACTGACCGCCCGTCAGCGGGTCGAGCAGGCGGTCCGCACGGTCGCCGGCGAGGCGTCGCGCGGGCTGCCCGCTCCGTGGGCGCAGGCGGTGCGGGAGGCGGCGGTGCGGGGCGCGCACGGGTTGCCCGAGGCGCTGGACGAACTGGCGGCGCGCGAGGCCGCGGCGACGAGCGGGCGGCCCCAGCGCCCGGCGTGGTGGCCGGCCGCGGTGCTGGCCCAGGCGTCGATGACGCTGCTTCAGATCTTCGGCGGCCTGTGGCTGGTGGGCCAGATCGTCGGCGTGCTGGAGCCGGGGCTGATCCCGCCGGTGCTGGTGATGCTCGCGGGCATCGTGGGCGGCCCGCTGGTGGAGTGGGCGTGCGCGGCGGCCGCCAAGGGGCCGGCCCGGAGATACGGCCAGGACGTCAGACGCGGGCTGCAGGAGGCGGCCGCGGGCTGCGGCAGGGCCAAGGTGCTCGATCCGATCGCGGCGGAGCTCATGCGCTACCGCGAGGTGCGGGAGCAGTACGCGACGGTGTCGGGGACGACACGGCCGGGCGCGGGGCGGGTGCGTGCCCGGATCGGGTGACGGGGTTTTCCACAACGGGACGCCTGTCCACAGGCGTCCGCGGGTCTTCTCCGTCCGGTCCAGCATGGAGCCCGGAAGACAGCGATCGGGCAATGCGACCGGACGGGGAGGTGACCGTCATGAACGACACGACGGTGACGGTGGTCGGGAATGTGGCCACGCATGTGGAGTACCGGGAAACGGCCACGGGAGGGATGGCGCGATTCCGCTTCGCGGTGCCATCGCGGCGGTGGGACCGGCAGAGCGGCACATGGACGGACGGACCGACGAGCTTCTACACCGTCTTCGCCTGGCGGTCGCTCGCGGCGAATCTGGCCGGTTCCGTGTCGGTGGGCGAACCGCTGGTGGTGCACGGCCGGTTGAAGGTGCGCGAGGAGGACGGGGACGGCAGGCGGCGGACGTTCGTGGACATCGACGCGCTGGCGGCGGGGCACGACCTGACGCGCGGGACGGCGGCGTTCCGGCGGGTGGCGAGGGGCGAGTCGGTGCCGGCGGCCCGGCGCGGAGGGCCGGGCGACCTGGAGGAGCCGGGGGTGGGCCGACGGGCGAAGGAGCCGGCTCCCGTCCCTTGAGGGGGAGTTGAGGAGCAGTTGGGGCCGGAGCTACTACACCGCGCAGCGGGCGCGGGCCGGTAAAACGGGTGATCGGGGGGTGAATTGACCGACCGTGATAACGATTACGAGTCGGAATGGTTATCTGATGACATGACGGGGGACCGGGCTGGGCGCCGTCCATAGGATTCCCGCGTACTCACGGGGCACTTGAGTTAGCTGGCGAGACACTTCCCCCACGCGTCACACGCGAAGTTCTCGCCCAGAGGGGAATTCTGCTGTGTTTGCTCTGTTCTCTGCGTCTGCCGTACGCAGGCGGCGTGCCGCGCGTCTTGCCGCGGCGGCCCTCGTATCGGGCCTGATCGCCACAGGGTCCCTCGCCGGCGCGGGCATGGCCGCCGCCGACGACGGCACTCAGCACCAGGGGGGCGCCGTCGCCACCCTCGACGGGCTGAAGACGTTCGACAAGGCTCTGCTGCACAACGACGGCGAGAGCAAGGAGATCGCCGCCGGGCTCTTCGAGATGACCGTCGACGGCGGCGGTCAGCTGAAGACGTACTGCATCGACATCCACAACCCGACCCAGTCCCAGGCCAAGTACCTGGAGACCCCCTGGGACCAGACGTCGCTGCGCACCAACAAGGACGCGGGCAAGATCCGCTGGATCCTCCAGCACTCCTACCCGCAGGTCGACGACCTGGCCGAGCTGGCCAAGGGCGCGAAGGCCGGGTCGCTGACCGCCGAGACCGCGGCGGCCGGCACCCAGGTCGCCATCTGGCGCTTCTCGGACGGCGCCGATGTCACGGCGGTCGACCCCGCGGCCGAGAAGCTGGCGGACTGGCTGGAGAAGTCCGCCCAGGACCTCGCCGAGCCCACGGCCTCGCTGAGCCTCGAGCCGAACGCGGTCTCCGGCAAGGCGGGCAGCCGGCTCGGTCCGGTGACGGTGCGCACCGACGCCGGCCAGGTCACCGTCACGCCGCCGGCCGACGCCGCCGCCAGTGGCGTCAAGATCACGGACGAGGCGGGCAAGCCGCTGACCTCCGCGGTCGACGGCAGCAAGCTGTACTTCGACGTCCCGGCGGGCGCGGCCGACGGGACGGCCTCGCTGACCGCCCAGGCGACCATGTCGGTTCCGGTGGGACGCGCGTTCGCCAGCGCGAGCAAGAGCCAGACGCAGATCCTGGCCGGGTCCAGCCAGTCCACGGTCTCCGCGACCGCGACCGCGACGTGGGCGAAGACGGGCGCGATCCCGTCCGTGACCGCTGAGAAGAACTGCGCCAAGGGCGGCGTGGACATCACGGCGGGCAACAAGGGCGACTCCCCCTTCACCTTCGAGCTGGCCGGCATCAAGCACACCATCCCGGCCGGGGAGTCCCGGACCGTGACCGTGCCGGTCGCCGAGGACCAGGCGTACGACTTCACGATCACCGGTCCCGGTGGCTTCGAGAAGAACTTCAAGGGTGTCCTGGACTGCAAGACCGCGGGCACGCCGCAGCCGGGCACCGAGACCCCGTCGTCCCAGCCCAGCCCGGCGTCGGCGGGCGGCACGTCCGGTGGCTCCGAGGGCGACCTCGCCGAGACCGGCGGTTCCAGCGCCACGCCGATGATCGCGGGCATCGCGATCGTGCTGGTGCTGATCGGCGGCGGCGCGGTGTTCTTCCTCCGCAAGAAGTCCGCAGCCGGCGAGTGAGTGAACGACCGCGCGGTGTGACACAGCGCTGAGAGAGGGGCCCGGCACGGGAGGCGTGCCGGGCCCCTCGCGCGTCGTGGGCGGTGGCCGCGCGTGCGGGGCCTTCCGCGTCGGCCGGGCCACGGTTTCCGTCCGGGGGGCGGCGTACGGCAAGATGGGTGTATCTGCCCACCCACTGCTTGCCGGACGGTTTCTCTTGGCTGAGTACATCTACACGATGCGCAAGACGCGCAAGGCGCACGGCGACAAGGTCATCCTCGATGACGTGACGCTGAGCTTCCTGCCCGGTGCGAAGATCGGTGTGGTCGGCCCCAACGGCGCCGGTAAGTCCACCGTGCTGAAGATCATGGCGGGTCTGGAGCAGCCGTCCAACGGTGACGCCTTCCTCTCGCCCGGCTACTCCGTCGGCATCCTCCTCCAGGAGCCGCCGCTCGACGAGTCCAAGACCGTCCTGGAGAACGTCCAGCAGGGCGTCGCCGAGGTCAAGGGCAAGCTCGACCGCTTCAACGAGATCGCCGAGCAGATGGCGACCGAGTACACGGACGAGCTGATGGAGGAGATGGGCAAGCTCCAGGAGGAGCTGGACCACGCCAACGCGTGGGACCTCGACGCCCAGCTCGAGCAGGCCATGGACGCCCTCGGCTGCCCGCCCGCCGACTGGCCCGTCACCAACCTCTCCGGTGGTGAGAAGCGCCGCGTCGCGCTGTGCAAGCTGCTCCTCGAGGCCCCCGACCTGCTGCTCCTCGACGAGCCCACCAACCACCTCGACGCCGAGTCGGTGCAGTGGCTGGAGGCGCACCTCGCCAAGTACGCCGGCACCGTCGTCGCCATCACCCACGACCGCTACTTCCTGGACAACGTCGCCGAGTGGATCCTCGAGCTCGACCGCGGCCGCGCCCACCCGTACGAGGGCAACTACTCCACGTACCTGGAGAACAAGGCCGCCCGCCTCAAGGTCGAGGGCCAGAAGGACGCCAAGCGGCAGAAGCGCCTCAAGGAAGAGCTGGAGTGGGTCCGCTCCAACGCGAAGGGGCGGCAGGCCAAGTCCAAGGCCCGTCTCGCGCGTTACGAGGAGATGGCCGCCGAGGCCGACAAGATGCGGAAGCTGGACTTCGAGGAGATCCAGATCCCGCCGGGCCCGCGTCTGGGCTCCGTCGTCGTCGAGGTCGAGAACCTGAACAAGGCGTTCGGCGACAAGGTCCTCATCGACGACCTGTCCTTCACGCTCCCGCGCAACGGCATCGTCGGCGTCATCGGCCCGAACGGCGCCGGCAAGACGACCCTGTTCAAGATGATCCAGGGCCTGGAGAAGCCGGACTCGGGCACGATCAAGGTCGGCGAGACCGTCAAGATCTCGTACGTCGACCAGAGCCGCGCCAACATCGACGCCAAGAAGACGCTGTGGGCCGTCGTCTCCGACGAGCTGGACTACATCAACGTCGGCCAGGTCGAGATGCCGTCCCGCGCGTACGTCAGCGCCTTCGGCTTCAAGGGACCGGACCAGCAGAAGCCGGCCGGGGTCCTGTCCGGCGGTGAGCGCAACCGCCTGAACCTCGCGCTCACCCTGAAGCAGGGCGGCAACCTGCTCCTCCTCGACGAGCCGACCAACGACCTCGACGTGGAGACGCTGTCCTCCCTGGAGAACGCGCTGCTGGAATTCCCCGGCGCGGCCGTGGTCGTCTCCCACGACCGCTGGTTCCTCGACCGCGTCGCCACGCACATCCTGGCGTACGAGGGCGACTCCAAGTGGTTCTGGTTCGAGGGCAACTTCGAGTCGTACGAGAAGAACAAGATCGAGCGTCTCGGCCCGGACGCGGCTCGTCCGCACCGTGCCACCTACAAGAAGCTCACCCGGGGCTGAGGCAGCGCATGGCTCGCCACATCTACCGCTGCCCCCTGCGCTGGTCGGACATGGACGCCTTCGGGCACGTCAACAACGTCGTCTTCCTGCGGTATCTGGAAGAGGCGCGGATCGACTTCATGTTCCGGCTGGCGCCGGGGGACGGTTCGCCGTCCTTCTCCGGCGGATCGGTGGTCGCCCGCCACGAGATCGACTACCTGCGGCCGCTGGTCCACCGGCACGAACCGGTGGTCATCGAGTCGTGGGTGACCCGGATCGCGGCGGCGTCGCTGACCATCGCCTACGAGGTGAAGGAGGCGGACGACCCCGCGCAGGTGTACGTGCGGGCCTCGACCGTCGTCGTCCCCTACAACCTGGCCGAGGGCCGGCCGCGCCGGATCAGCGCGGAGGAGAAGTCGTTCCTGCAGAAGTACCTCGACGACGGCGCCCGGAGCGACGCCGCCGGGGACGCTCGGGACGAGAAGCCCGAGGACGCCCTCGTCGCATGACCGTGCCCATGTCCGTACCCGTGCAGAGCCTGCACCTCGCCGACGCGAGGGAGGCGGACGATCTCGCCGCCTTCCTCGCCCGGCTGATCCACTACGACCGCGCCGCCGCGGTCAGACTGCAGGCCGGCAGCGGTGCGCTCGCCGTGTTCGGACGCCCGCCCTCCTTCGAGGTGCTCGCGATCCGTACGGCGCGGCTGGCCGAGCCGGTCGAGCTCGACGTCACCGTGTCGGCGGGGGAGCTGCTGGAGTCGCTGGGCGGTGCGCAGTTCACGGTGCCCGGCGCCGTGACCGGGCCGCCCTGGGCCGGCGTGCTGCCGCCGCGCGGCGGCTGGCGCGAGCTGGCGGGGCTGCCGGACGTGCAGGCGATGCGGGGCGCGGTGGCGGCGGCCGTCGCGGAGTTCCGCGCGCGGGACGAGGCGCTGCCTGCGGAGCGGCGCACGCGCGCCGAGCGGGACCGCATCGGCCGCGAGATCTGGTCGCGGACGGTGGGCGGCACGGGCCTGACGCTGCGCGCCGTCCACGCGGCGCAGGCGCTCGGCTTCCTGCGCCCGGGAGTGCCGGTGGCGCTGCTGTCGGCGGGTACGTGGCTGAGGCTGCGTACCCCGTTCGGGTCGGTGGCGGTGCGGACGAACGGGCTGGGCGGGCTGAGCGTGACGCCGGTGCGGCCGACGGCCTGACGACGGGGCGTCTTCGACGGACCCGGCTTCGCGCCGTGACCCCTGGCCGCAGCCGCTTCGCGGCGCGACTGGACACCCCTGCTGCACATGGCCCCCAGTCCGCTTTGCGGCGCGCGCGGCGCGTGAGGGGCGTCAGGGCGGCGGCGTGTTGTCGTCCGGCCAGACGGAGATGTGGTCCGGTTCCAGTTCCAGGGCCACGCGGTCCGACATGCCCAGGGCCGAGGTGTACTCGGCGGGGAGCTGGAGGCGGCCGGCGCGGTCCAGCATGGCGTATTCGCGGGCCACCACCGATTCCTGGCCCGTCGCCGCGTCGACCTCCGTGCGGCGCAGCACCTCGGAGGAGGTGCGGCCGTCGCGTATGGCGACCGTGCGGCGGACCTCCGTCGCGACCGCCTGGTCGTGGGTGACGATCACGATCGTCGTGCCCAGCTCCTCGTTCGCGCGGCGGAACGCGGCGAAGACCTGTTCGCCCGTCGCCGAGTCGAGCTCACCCGTGGGCTCGTCCGCGAGCAGGACCGAGGGGGAATTGGCGAGTGCGACGGCGATCGCGACACGCTGCTGCTGGCCGCCGGAGAGCTGCTGTGGACGCCGGTCCGCGCACGCGGCGACGCCCAGCATGGTCAGCAGCTCCTGGACGCGCTCCGCCTTGCGCCTGCTCCCGCCCCGCAACTGCATCGGCAGCGCCACGTTCTGTGCCGCCGTCAGGTACGGCAGCAGGTTGCGGGCCGTCTGCTGCCACACGAAGCCCACCACCTCGCGGCGGTAGCGCAGCCGGGCCTTGGCGTCCATCGCGAGCAGGTCGCAGCCCGCGACGCGCGCCGCGCCCGCGGTGGGCACGTCGAGACCGGCGAGGATGTTCATCAGGGTCGACTTGCCGCTGCCCGACGCGCCGACCAGAGCCATCAACTCGCCCTCCTTCACCAGGAGGTCGAGCCCCTGGAGGGCCTGCACCTCGACGCCGTCCGTGGAGAACACCCGGACCAGCCGGTCGCAGGTGATCAGCGCGTCGTGCCCGTACGAGGGCTTCTCGCGCCGGGCCGCGACCCGCCGTTCGAGTTCCTCCAGGGTCGTGTCGGTCATCGCATGTCTCCTGCCCTGAGTTCGTTGACGGATCCGCGGCGCCCCGTCCACCAGGCCTGCGCCCCGGCGACCGCCGCGGTCAGCAGCACCACAGCGGCCGCGGGCAGCAGCAGCGACCACGCGTCGGCCCGCAGTGTGGCGCCGTCCACCGGCGCGACGCCCGGCGCGGCGGCCAGCGCCAGCCGGACCAGGTCGACGCCGGGAGCGAGCAGCCGGATCGTGGCCAGGCCGACGAGTACGCCGCCGGACGCGGCGAGCAGCGCCGGGGGAAGCGCTTCGAGGCCCAGCAGCTGTCGCCCCTGCCGGGTGGTCAGGCCCATGGTCCGGAGCCTGGCGAGGAGCATGGTGCGCTCCGGTGCCGACTGCAGCAGCGACAGCAGCAGAGCGAGGACGGCGTACCCCGCGCCCGCGCCGATCGCGGCTGCGTAGATGCGCTCCGCGCCCGACTGCAGGGGCGAGTCCGTGAAAGAGGCCCGAGCCTCGGCGCGCAGCCGTACGGTGAGGTCCTCGTCCAGGTCGCGTACGGCGGCCCGCAGTGCACGCCCGTCCACCGCGTCGCCGGTGGCGAGCAGGGCGGTGGGCGCGCGGTGGGTCAGCCGGGAGCCGTCGACGATCAGGAAGTCCGCCGACGACACGGCGGGCGTGCGCTCCCGTACGGCCGCGACCTCCACCGTGAACTCGCCCGCCAGCGAACTGATCCGGTGCGGTCCCCTGCCCAGCCACTCGGCGACGCCCGGGGACGCGACCGCCCGCAGCACGGGCGACGCGCCGCCGGTGGCGCGCAGCGTGTCCGCGGAGAACGGGCCGAGGTCCAGCCCGCGGGAGAGCGCCGCGTACGCCTTCGGCTCCACGCCGACCAGCGACGCCGCGGGCGGCCCGGTCGGGGCGTCGTCGTCGGCCGGCATCCTGAGCGCGTGCTCGATCTGCACGGATGTCACCGTCCGTACGCCGGACACGGCGCGCACGGCCAGCCCCGCGCCCGCCGGCAGGGCCACGGCGTCGTTGTCCCCGGAGATCCGGGCGTCCGCGCCGGTGGCCAGCAGCGCCGCCTGCGCCCGCGCGTCGTCGACACCCGCGAGCACCGAACCGCCGAAGCCCGCCGTCGTCAGTGCCACCAGCAGCGCGAGCAGCGGAAGCGCGCCGATCGCCGACGAACGTCCCGCACGGGCCAGCGACAGGAACCCGACCGCGCCGCGCAGCCGTGCGGCGGGCCGCGCGGCCCAGCGCAGCGGCAGCGGGTACAGCCGTACGAGGACGAGCGCGGCGATCAGGGCGACCAGGACCGGCGCGGCGCTGACGAGATGGTCGCCCGCGTCCGAGGTGCCGCGGCGGCGCAGCGCGACGACCGCCCCCACCGCCAGGACGAGCAGGGTCATCTCGGCGACCTTGCGGCGGCCGGAGGGCCGCGCGAGCACCAGGTCGTCGCGTCCCCCGTGGGCGCGCGCCACCCGGTGCCGTGCCATCGCGCGCACGGGGAGGGCGGCGCAGGCGACCAGGGCGACGGCCCCGGAGCCGAGCGCGGCGTACGGCAGTCGGGCGTCGTCGACGGCGAGGACCGCGGCCAGGAGTCCGGCGGCCGCGGCGGGCACGGTGACGACGGAGGTCTCGGCGAGCAGCCGGCCGCCGATGCCCCGCAGCGATCCGCCGCGTGAGCGCAGCAGGGCGATCTCGCCGCGGCGGCGGGCGGCGAACAGCCCGCCCGTCATGAGCACCACGACCGTGGCGACGGCGCCGACACCGAACGCGGCGACGGCCACCACCGGCGCGATGGCGGACCGCATCGAGCGGTAGGAGGCGAGGATGCCGTCCAGGTCCGTCGTCAGCTCGGCGTTCTCGTCCACGGCCTCCTTGAGTCTCAGCAGGTCCGGGCCGTCCTCCAGGGAGGCGACACGGCTGGTCAGCCGGGGCACGTCGGCGGCGGTCAGATGCGCGGTGGCCGGCGCGATCCGCCAGTAGGGCTGCGGATCGCCGGTGGTGCCGAGCAGCGCGGGCGCCGCCTCGGGGGCGATCAGGAGCGCGCCCTTCCAGTAGACCTGGGGCAGGGTGGTCGGCGTGGAGTCGAGTCCGGGGGTGCGCAGCAGCGAGTCGTGGGACCAGTAGCCGCCCCCGGGATCACGGGGTTCGAGGATTCCGGTCACCCGTGCGGACAGGACCGTCCCGGCCGGGTCGCCGAGGTGGACGACCGAACCGGTCCTGATGTTCAGCGTCTTCGCCGTCTGCACGGTGACGGCCGCCTCGACCTCCCTCGTCCCGGCCGTCACCTTCCCCGTGACCTGCGGCAGGCGGCCCTCGCGCACGGTGGCGTGCTCGGCGAGGCCGCTGTGCGCGGCCAGCGTGAACTCGGGGTCCTTGGTGTCGGGCCGCGGCAGCCACCGGTCGCGGGCCACCAGGGTCTTCGCGGTCCGCACCCCGTACGCCGACTGGCCGGGATCGGCGCGCAGCGGCTCGGGGAGCAGACCGAGCACCTTGCGGTGGAGGGGGCCGAGCCGCGCGGGCAGCAGGGACGCCTCCCGCGCGGCCTCGGGCAGTTCGATGCGAGGAGGGGGCGTGGTCAGTTCCAGTCCGCTCCGGGACGGCGCGGCCGTGGTGACGTCATGGCGCAGCCCGCGGTTCTCGTAGGAGTCCACGGCACGGGGGAACGCGGCGGCCAGGAACGACGTGAGCAGCACGAGGAGGCCGAAGGCGAGGGCCGCCCCGGGCGCCGTGCGCAGCCGGGTCCTGACCCAGGGGGCGACGAAGCGGCGGTGCGGGCCCACAGGGGGTGTCTCCTTCGGCTGCGTCCCGGGCCGCCGGCCGGCGGGGTTCGTGGTCATGTCAGTTGCCCCCCTGATGGCGCAGCGTCACCGCGGGATCGGCGCGGCGCAGGGCGATGACGGCGACGGTCGCCAGCGGCAGTGCGGCGACGGCGGCGAGCAGCAGACCGACCCGCTCTGCCGGCAGGTGCACCAGAACCCGCGGAACGGGCTGCGTGGCCTGCGCGGTCAGGACCAGAAGGGGCACCACCGCCCGGGTCAGCACCGTGCCGAGGGCCAGGCCCACCAGCAGCGCGATGCCGATCAGCACGCTCTGCTCGGCGGCCACCAGCCGGGCCGGCCCGCGTCGCGGCGTGCCGAGCGCGCGGAGCACGGCGAACTCCGCCGCCCGCTCGCGCAGCGACCCCGCCGCGCTCACCGCGAAGCCGACCGCGGCGAGCGCCACCGCCACCACGGCGACCGCGAGCAGCGCCGAGCGCGGCCCGGCCCCCAGCGGGTCGCCCAGCAGTTCACCGGCCGTCTCGTCGCGTACCAGCACCTGGCCCGGCTCCACGTCGGGGCGGGCCCGCAGCTCTTCGGCCACCGGGGCGGCCTTGCCCGCGGCGGTGCTCAGCCACCACTCGGTGGGCCGCAGGGACGTGCCGGAGAGCCGGGCGAGGGCCTCGTTGACCGTCCGGAGATCGAGCAGCAGCCCGCCGCCGTCCGCGGCCTGGTCACCGTCCTGCCCGGACGGGACCCGGCCGCCGGTCGTCACTGCCGCCGGCCCGGTGGTCGGCAGCTGCCGCACGGCCCGCACAATCGTCACGCGGACTTCCTCGCCGCCCAGGGTGACGTCGACGCTGTCGCCGGGTTTCGCCCCCGACGCGTCGAGGAAGGTGTCCGTCGCCACCGCCGGGATCCGCGGCGGCGCCGCCGGGCGCACCGCGCCGACCTGGACGGCGAATTCGGCCGCCGGACTCCACCGGTCGTCGGTCACCGGCGCCGGGCCGGCCCCGTACACCACGCTCAGCGGCTGCGCCCCCGGCTCGTCGGCGCGCACCGCGACCGGCTTGTGCGCCTCGCTGCCCCGGGTCTCGGTGTACGTGCCCGCCCAGCGCAGTCCCGAGGGGACCGCGACGGGCCGGAAGTCACCTCCGGGGCCCGCCGCCAGGACCCGTTCGACGCTCAGGCGATGCCGCTCGGCCTGCGCGGGGACCGGGGCGTCGAGCAGCCGCAGGCCGGTCAGCGCGAGCGGTCCGGCGGGAGCGGCCCGCCCGCCCGAGGCGGTCCAGTCCAGGTCCAGCGTCACCGTGTGGTCACGCCCGTCGGCGGGCAGTTCGCCGGCGGACGTCCGGTAGGCCGTCCCGTGACGCTCCTCGAAGACCGCGACAGCCCTGACCGAGAGGCCGTCGGGCGACGTGCCGGAGGGTGTGTCCTCGTTCGTGAGACGCAGGTCCAGCGTGACGCGGCGGGTGTCGTCGGGCAGGAGCAGGCCCGGCCTGGCGCTCTTCACCGGGGCGAGGGCGGCCAGCAGCGCGGCCGGTTCCTCGTCCGCCAGGTCGCCGCGCATCAACAGCGCTTCGTCCGCGTCGGCCGTGTCCAGCGCGAGCAGGGTGGCCGTGCGGTCGCCGGACAGCGGGAGCGTCGCGCGGTGCGCCGGAGCGGCCGTACGCACACCGGCCGGCGCCCGGTACAGGCCGGCGTCCCCCGGCCCGCCCGTCCCGTCGTCCGTCACACGGACCGACGCGCCCGCCCGGAAGTCGGCCTGGTCGCGCTGCGAACGGTCCCACGACGCGCTCTGCCCGACCGCCAGCATGCCCATCGCGACCGCCAGCACCAGCAGCAGGACAGGGCCCGCGCCGCGCAGCGGCCTGCGGCTGAACTGCCAGCCCGCGAGCGCCACGGACAGACCCCGGACGCCGGCCGCCCGGCGTTCGGCGAACTTCGCCACGGGCGGCAGCAGACGCAGCGTCAGTAGCGTGCCCGCGAGGAGCGCGAGGGCGGGCGCCGCCACGAGCAGCGGGTCGACGCCGAGGTCGCCCTCACGGTCGCCGCTGAGCGCGCCTTCGCCGGTGGCGCCGGTCCGGCGGTCGAGCTGCCAGTACGCCACCACCGCGATGGCCAGCAGCGCCACATCGGCTCCGGCCCTGACCGGTGCCGGCAGGGCGCGGCCACGCCCGCGCCGCGGCCCGTCACCCGTCGCGGCCAGAGCGGGGGCCACCACCGCCGCGGCACAGCACACCGCGACCGCACCGGCCACCAGCCAGACCTGCGCGGTCGGCGCCTCGCCGAGGCGCAGTCCGGCCCGGGTCAGCGCCGAGTGCTCGGCCAGCAGCCGCGTCAGGGGGCCCGCCAGCAGCGGCGCGCAGACCGCGGCGGGCAGCGCCAGCAGCGCCGCCTCGATCGCGGCGAGCGCCGCGATCCGGCCCCGGGACGCGCCCCGGGCGCGCAACAGACTGGTCTCGCCCGCGCGTTCGCTGCTCAGCATCCGGGCCACCAGCAGCAGCGTGCAGGCGGCGAGCACCACCAGCTGCACGGCGACGATCAGCAGGGTGGCACGCGCCACCAGCAGCGCCCGCTCGCTCTGTGCCAGGACGGTCGGCAGCGCCGTCCGCACGGTCGGCGCGCCCCCGAACGCCCGGTCGGCGGCGAGCTGTTCGGGCCCGTGCCCGGCCGCCGAGCGGAGCGCGCCGATCCGGTCGGTGGTGACCCTGCGGAAGTCCGCGGTGGCCAGCCACGCCGTCTCCCCGGCGGTGGCGCGGCCGGAGGCGAGCACCGAGGGGTCGGCGAGGAGGGGCCCGTACGTGGTGAACGCGACGGTGCGCACGCCGCGCCCGCCGAGCGAGTCGAGCTGCCAGTACGGATCGGCCGGGTCCGTTGCCCGGTACACGCCGGTGACCCTGACCCTCAGCGGCTTCTCCGTGAGCCGGTCGCTGAGGGTGAGCAGCGTCCCCGGCCGTACGCCCAGCAGCTCGGCGGCCGTCTCGGGCAGCGCCACCGGGACGGGGCCGTCGGCGGCGGGGCCGGGCAGCGCACCCGCCACCGTCTCGACGCGGGTGGCGTCGAGGGCGGCGAAGTGCGTCAGGTCCGGTTCGCCCTTGCGGGCCTCGGGTGCCTGGAGCGAGCGCGGCAGCGCGTACGGCCCCGAACGCTCCAGCTTCCGTACCGTCACCGGCAGCCCGCCGAACGACGTCCGCGCGCCGCGGACGACGGCCTCGTGGGCGGACGCGCGACGTTCGCCGGGGACTTGGGCGGTGACGACCAGAGAGGAGTTCGCCGCTTCCCGGCCGCCGAGCGTGTGGCGCAGCGCGGCGTCCCCGACCGAACCGGAGAACGCGGTGAGCGCGGCGAGGACGCAGGTCGTCAGGACGACCGCGAGCAGGGCCGCGGCGAGAAGGAGGCGGTGTGCTCCGACGCGCAGTAGTACGAACCCCGTCACACGTCCCCCACCCAGCCGGATTCCCCGAAGCACCCTTGGCGAAATGCTTTCAGAGGACACCGGCCGGTGGAAACCGCTTGCAGCCCGACCTTGATCTGATCGTGACCGTTATCCGGCGACGGATGATCGGATTCCGCGCGGGCAGGGCGCCCCGGCGGCTCGGTGAGTCACTGGTCCGGCGTGTTGACCATGGAGGCCGCGGCATAGGCGAGGTAGTTCCAGAGCTGCTGCTCCTGCTCCTCGGGCAGGCCGAGCTCGTCGACCGCCACCCGCATGTGCCGCAGCCACGCGTCGTGCGCCGCCCGGTCGACGGTGAAGGGGGCGTGCCGCATCCGCAGCCGGGGGTGGCCGCGGTTGTCGCTGTAGGTGCGCGGCCCGCCCCAGTACTGCATCAGGAAGAGCGCGAGCCGTTCCTCGGCGGGACCGAGGTCCTCCTCCGGGTACATCGGGCGCAGCAGCGGGTCCTCGGCGACGCCCTGGTAGAACCTGTGGACGAGGCGCCGAAAGGTCTCCTCGCCGCCGACCTGCTCGTAGAAGGTCTGCTCCTGAAGGGTCCCGCGCGGAATCTCGTTCACCTTGATGAGCCTCGCAATGTGTCTCTGGCACGCACCGAGTGGAGTCGGCCGGGGGGCCGTCCCCCGGAGAATGCGGCACCGTCCATGCTCTCAGACGCACGGCGGAGGACGGAGGGCCTAGGTCCGGCCTTCCGCGCCGCCCGGCCCCGCAGCGGCCCGCCCGGCCTCGCGGCCCGGCAGCGGCCCGCCCGGCCTCCCGGCGCCCGCAGTGGTCCTCCCGGCTTTTCCCGGCGTCCGCGGTGGCTCTCCCGTGCCGGTGGCGCGGCGGGGGCCGGTGTCCTGCCGGGCCGGGCGACCGCGGCGATCGGCGACCCCGCGCGGCCGGGACGCTCGCCTCACCGCCACGGGCGCAGGACAGTGGAGGCATGGCTGCACACGCGGACCGATTCGCCGAGCCGGGCGCCGAGGCGCGCTCCGCGCTCGTGCGCCGCATCGTGGCCGCCGGCGAGCTGACCGACCCCGCCTGGCGGACCGCGTTCGAGGAGGTGCCGCGGCATCTGTTCGTGCCGTACTACTTCATCGGCCGGACGGGCACGTACGAACGCCTGTGGTGCGAGGACCCCGACCCCGAGCAGCAGGCCCGCTGGCTCCGCGGGGCCTACGCGGACCAGCCGCTGGCCACCCGGGTCAGGGACGGCGAACTGGTCTCCTCCTCCAGCCAGCCCTCGCTGATGGCCGAGATGCTCCAGGCCCTCGGCGTACGCGACGGGGACAGGGCCCTGGAGATCGGCGCGGGCACCGGCTACAACGCGGCCCTGCTCGCGCACCGCCTCGGCGACGAGGCGGTCACCACCGTCGACCTGGACCCCGAGATCACCGAGGCCGCCCGCAAGCACCTGGCCGCGGCCGGCTACCGGCCCACCGTGGTCACGGGTGACGGAGCGCGGGGCTGCCCGGAGCGCGCGCCCTTCGACTGCGTCATCGCGACCTGCACGCTGCCGTCGGTGCCGCGCGAGTGGCTGCCGCAGTGCAACCCGGGCGCCCGGATCGTCGCTCCGCTGTCGACCGGGGTCATCAGGCTGCGGGTGCGCGAAGGCCCGGAGGGGCGCAGCGCCGAGGGGCGCTTCCTGCGCACGTCGGCCTTCTTCGTACCGCTGCGCGGCGGGGCGGCGCCGCCGGAGACGCGAGCGGGCGGACTGCCCCGGCGCGCGATCGAGAACGACCTGTTCCGCTTCCTGCTGAGCCTGACCGCGAACAGCCTGGACCCACGCGAGGCCATGTCGCTGTGGGAGCGGGAACGCCGCCCCGAGCGCAACCGCTTCGGGATCACCGTCACCGCCGACCACCAGTGGGCCTGGCTGGACGACCCCGAAGGCCCGTACGTCTGGCCGCTCGGCCCGTCCGCCTGACGGCAGGGGCGCGGGCGACCGGCGACCCGCGCCGCCCCGGACCGGTGGCCCGGGGCGGGGGGCTGCACCGCGCGCACGAGCTGATGACACGCTTCCTGATCCGGGCCACCTGTGGTGACGTGAACGACGCCCAGCAGGCCACGGGGCCGGCATGGAGAAGCGGACTCGGCGGAAGAAAAGAACGCCCAGGCCAGCGTTCTGGGGGTCTTTCGTGCGTTACGGCCTACTTCAGGCTGTCCTCGACGGCCTCGAAGATGTCCGAGTCGGTCTCCTTCTGCCAGTCCGGCAGGTCTGGCCAGTCCGCCACGTACCCCGGCTTCGGGTCCTCGAAGTGCTTGAACATCTGCGCCGTCCAGCTCGTCGCGACGAAGCGGCCCTTCTGCTCGCGCGTCAGGCGGGAAGCGTGACCGCCGCTCAGTTCGAGGAACTGGCGCACCTGCTCGTACACCGCGCCTGCCGCCGCACGCTCCCAGTCGGGCGTCTCTTCCCACGGGGTCACGTAGCTCGGCTTCGGCTCGCCGGGGAAGTGCTTGTGCACTCCCGCGATCCACGCCTCGCGGAAGACTCGTGCGCCCTCGGTGGTCATGCCATCCCCTCTCGTCATGCCGTCAGGGTGCCGACCTCGGCCCTCAACTCGGCTACACGCCGGTCGCGCCCGAAGGAGCCCAGCTCGGCAGTCAGGGTCTGGAGTCTACGGGCGACGTAGCCGGACCCGGAGGCCCGCGCCAGACGGATGGCTTCGCCCCCGTAGTGCATGACCTGCTCGGCGTCCTTCCGCTTGGCACCGATGGCCGCCAGGTCGGCTAGCACAGCGCCACGACGCCGGAAGGAGTGTCCAGGAGCGAGCCGGGCAAGCGTCAACGCATCCTTCAGAGCAGCCTCTGCAAGGTCCAGCCGGTCGAGCTGCAAGTACCGGGCCCCGCGCTCCTCCGCCAGACGTGAGCCGTCGAAGCGCAGCCAGCCGCCGTTGGACACCTGCCCCCCGAGGTCGGCCACCTTCTCGGCCTCGTCGAGCGCCTCTTCGCAGGCATCGAAGTCGCCGAGCCACGCGTACGCCTCGGCCTGGACAGCGGCAGCCCAGTGCTTCGTCGCAAGGCTGCCATCCCCGCGCAGCGCGACGCGGCGAGCCGCTCCGAGGGTGTCCGCGGCCTGCTTGTAGCGATGCTCCGAGAGGTCCACATAGGCACTGCGGATCAGGGCGCAGGCCCACAGGTCGTACGCGCCGGCCTCCTTGCTCGCGCTGGCCGCCAGCGAGTACGAAGCGGCGGCATCGTCGTACCGGTTGGCGTCGAAGGCCAGCTCGCCCGCGAGCTGGAACAGGTCGCCGACTGCGATGCACAGCGCGCTGGTCTGGGCTCGCCCGTCGCGCAGCGCATCGTTCAGCGCGGTGAGCTGAGACTGGACCACGGGATACACCGAGTGCTTGGCCCGCGAGAGCTGGTAGACCTGCCACAGGTGGCTGTTCATGCGCCCGAAGTCATCGGGGCCTCCCTGGGCGTCCGCCTCGTCTATCGGGACGGCGGCGAGCGCGCCGGCGACCGCCATCAGGCGCAGAAACTCGCGTCGGATCATCTCGTCTGTGTCTCCTGGGCCGCAGTCGGCGCTCGACCCTAACTGCTCGGGCTTCAGCGGCACCTGGGCCGCGGCGAGCAAGGCGTCGAGTCCTTCTAGGTCCATCTGTAGCACCTCGGCAACTCTCGGCCGCTGGGGAGGCTGGGGTCTGGATGTACCCCGCTCCCAACGGCCGACGGTGCGCCGGTCGACGCCCACCGCGAAGGCGAACCCCTCTTGGGTGAAGCCCAGAGCCCTGCGCCTCTCGGCGATGCTCATACAGGCCCCCCTTCCCCTGATCGTGCCGCTCTCAACCATGGTGTGTCGCATGTCCCAGAGCTGTCCCAACACTGACCCATGAACGCCGTGGCCCACACGCGTTTCGAGCGGAACGCTTGTCTCCATCCGGTGAAACCGCCGTCAGTCAGCGAGGGAAACGCCGTGAAGACCGAGACGAGCAGATTCGACGTGACGAGGGCCGAAGACGGTGACGGAACGATCGATGTCGAGCTGATCACTGACAGCACCAACGCAGCGCTCGCCATGGGGCTGGGCACTTCGACCCGCGAGCACATCGACGCCAAGACGCCGGTCTTGGTCGGGCACCTGCAACTGCTCCTTGCCGAAGAACTGGGCTCTGACCAGGACGAGATGGTCAGGCAGCAGCGCCGCAAGGCGTACAGGGTGCTCGACCTGAAGAACCGTCCCACCGAGAACGCGCCGACCTTCACGGCCTACTTCTTCATGCGCGAGGTCGCCGACCTGACGCGCCGGCTGCTGTGGATCTACACCCAGAGGAGCGGGACGGGTGCAGCGTGAGCCCCAGAGCGCAACAGGTGGTTTACGTACTCACCCTGCTCGGCCTCATCGTTGCTCTGGCGGTCGGCCTCCTCACCGGCCGGGAGGTCGGCACAGACGCCCGCCCGGCTGGCGTCAGTGGATCTTCCAAGGGCTCATGATCCTCACCTCCGTGGTGCTCATGACCGCCTACTGGGAGCTGACCACATGATCTTCCGCCCCCGAGGTGAGGCCCCGGTCGATTCCCCCTCGGCTCACCCCCTTCGGGGGCGGAACCCAGCGCCCACCCCGGCCGCCCCCTAGGACAGGTCGGGCCGGGGTGGGTCGGCAAGTGCACGACGGCGCGGAGACCGCATCTCCGCAGCGCAGTTGCACCAGGGAGGAATACCCCATGGAGAACATCTACGAACTGCCCGTCAGCGGCGACGTGACGACGACGAACTTCTGCGGCGGCCCCTGCACCGAGGGCTGCGTCGACTTCGTCGCCATCCCCGGCGCGGCCGACTCGTTCATCGTCCGCGACTCCAAGCCCGAGGGCGCTGGCAAGGAGCTGCGCTACACCGGGTCCGAGCTGGACGACTTCGCCCTCGGCTGGGTGAAGCGGCGGGGCCTTACCGCCTGACCCTGCTACACATCTCAACCCCGGTGGGTCGTCCTCGCACTGGCGAGGGCGGCCCGCCTTCTCTCCCAGGAAGGCGCGCATGACCTGGACAGGACACTTCCACGCCTACGGCCCGTGGATCGGATCGCCCGACAGCTACCACCGGGAAGGTGACCGGCGGCCTCCGCATCCTGACCCTCCCGCGCCTCCTGCTTCCGACGAGGACAAGACGGCCATCCGCATCCTTCAGCGGTATCGCGAGGTCGCAGCCGAGTTCCCGGCCTCGAACCTGCCGCCCATGATGTCGGGTTACTGGCTTTTGAAGCGCAAGCAGGCGTCGCATGAGCGGACGTGGACTGACACCACCGCGCCCCTCGACTGGATGACGAAGCACTTCCTCGACAACCCGCCGATGGAGCGCGAGGACGGGCGGCGGGCGTACGCGAGTCTGGAGACGAGGCGGGAGTATGCGCTCGAAGTCCTGCCGGTCGGCGTCGACGTGAGCTGGGTGTACTACAACCGGTCGGGCAGCATCGTCTCGCTGAACGTGGTGTGCTGCCCCAACCGGCACCATCCCTATCTCAGCTGCCCGCTCGGCTGACCTGTGGTTACGCGTCGAGCGTTTGAGGCTCAGGGTAGGCGGAGGTCGCTGGGCTGCGCGGAGGGGGCGGGCGTGGGGGCGGTCGGCTCGGGGTCCATGAATCGGGGCACGTTGGGTAGTCGAACGCGTGGGAGCGAAGGAGAAGCTGGTCGGACGGAAGAAGTCGATGAGGTCGTCGAGGTGGTCCAGAACGCCCCTCGTCTTTGGGCTTCGACGCGCCTGGCGCCTGGCTGCCCTCCCCGCTCTCGCCGGGCTCGCCCTGGATGACGGTGGCCAGAGGCTCGGGCTGGACTCTGTACCTGTCCGCCTCGGGCGTGGCCAGCCCCGGACCGGTGGCCCGGTCCGGGGGAGGGGGCTTCAGCCGCGGCGGACCGTGATCGTCGTCCAGGCGCCGACGTGGACCCGGTCGCCGTCGTTGAGCGGGACCGGGACATAGGGCTGGATCGGGTCCTCGGCGCCGTTGAGCGTCGTGCCGTTCGTCGAGTTCTGGTCGACGACCGCCCACGAGCCGTCCGGCTGCTGGACCAGCACCGCGTGCTGGTGCGAGACGCCGGGATCCTCCGGCGGCACGGACAGGTCGATGTCCGGGGACTCGCCCGTCGAGTGCCTGCGGCGGCCGATGGTCACCTGCGTGCCGGTGAGCGGCAGTCGCTGCTCGGGGGAGTACGCGGGCAGGTTGAGCCCCGTGGCCTCCGGGCCGCTGCGCTGCATCATCGCCATGAAGTACTCGCGGTCGGGCCCGATCACGGCCGTCCAGCCCATCGGGGCCCGCGCGCCCGGGAACTGCGCGGACTGCCCGCCCTGCTGCTGGAACGGCGCGGGTCCCTGGGGCCCCTGCGGACTCTGCGCCCTTTGGGACGCCGGGGGGCCCTGGGTCGCCGGCGGCGGGGGCGACTGGGTACGCGACGGCGGTGGCAGCATCCAGTCGTCGCCTCCGCCCGTGTGCTGCGGTGCGGGCGGTGCGGGCGGAGCGGCGGGCCCCGACTGCTGGAACGCGGGCGGCGGGGGCGGCGGACCGCCCTGCTGGAACGCCTGCGGAGGCTGCTGAGGCCCGGGCGGCTCCTGGCTGAGCGGCTCGGCGGGCCGGTTCATCTGCGACGGCCGCGAGCCCTGGTACTCGAACGGGTCACGCTGCTGGGGGCCGGGCGGCGGTCCCTGGTGCGGGGGCGGG
Source organism: Streptomyces sp. NPDC049597 (assembly GCF_040675505.1). Lineage (NCBI taxonomy): Bacteria > Bacillati > Actinomycetota > Actinomycetes > Kitasatosporales > Streptomycetaceae > Streptomyces > Streptomyces sp. NPDC049597. The sequence continues at coordinate 616,179 of NZ_JBFAOY010000001.1, read as the reverse complement.
CCGGGGGGCGGCCCCTGGTGGGGCGGCGGGGGCGGCGGGCCCTGGTGCGGGGGCGGCCCGGGCGGCCCCGGCTGCGACTGGAAGCCCGGCGGGAGGTTCAGGCCGGGCTGCTGAGGCGGCGCCAGCGGCGTGTACGACGTCGCCGTGTGCGTGAGGAAGTTGTACCGGCACTCCTCGCAGAAGGGGGCCATGGCCTCACGGGGCGTACGGCACTGCGGGCAGAGCTCGGCCTGGGCGGTGGCGTTCGGATCGCCGCCCGGGCCCGGGTAGCCGTAGGACGGCGGAGGGGGAGGCGGTGGCGGAACGGCTCCCGTGGGAGCGCCAGGACCGGCCATGCGGTGGCCACAGACCTCGCACCAGTCGTCGGAACCCGACTGGTGTCCGTTCGGGCAGGTCGGCATGTCGGCGCGTCCCCCTCTCCTTCTCCGGCCCCAGGGCCGATCACGTCCGCTCGTGCGTACTGTTCGTGTCTACTTCTTCACGCGAACCGTCTTGGTGGAGCGCGTCTCGAGAGTCATCTCGTCCGCCTCCGCGACCTTCGCCTTCAGTCGCACAGTACCCGTCGCCGCATCGACGACGTCCACCACCTTCGAAAGCAGTTTCGCAGTGTCCTCGTTTCCCGAATGCGCCGCGAGCTGCACGGCGCGCCCCAGTTTCGCGGTCGCGCCGTCGATGTCGCCCGCCTTGCGGGCGTCCAGACCCTGCTGGATGACCTGGGCCAGTTCCGCCTGGCCGGTGTAGTGCGCGACCTGCGGGTTGATCGAGGTCGAGGCCGCCATGTCGTCCGTCCAGACCGCCCTGACGAGCCCCTGGGACAGGACCTCGGGAGCACCGCCGTCCGCCGCCGGGACGATCAGTGAGACCCGCGCCGCCAGCATCTCCTGGCCGATTCCCGCCTCCGGGACCCTGACGCATATGTGGTAGTCGCGCGACTCGTCGCCCCAGGAGCCGGTCGGATAGTCGCCGGCCCGGGGGCCGGCCTCGGTACGCCGCCCGGTGAGGTCCTCGACGGTCGGCGCGACCTGCTTGACGAACGCGATCTCCACGCCGACGGGCGTCCACAGCCGCAGCGCCACGTCCGCGACCCCCTTGCCCATCGCGTGCTCCATCATCCGCGTGAAGTCGGCGGCCAGGCCGCTGGGATCGGCGACGATGTCGGCCGTGCCGAGCAGCGCGGAGGCGATGCCGGTGACCTCCTTGACCTCCCAGTCCGTGCCGACGCCGCGGGCGTCGCAGGTGAACCGTCCCGCGCACTCGTCCAGCGCGGCGCGCAGGTCCGCGGGCGACTCGTGCTCGTTGCGGCCGTCGGTGAGCAGGATGCCGTGGCGGATGGCCAGGTCCGCGGAGGAGAGCAGCCGGTCGGTCAGCCGCAGCCAGGCGCCGATCGCGGTGCCGCCGCCCCCGCGCAGCCGGCGCAGCGCCTCCTTGGCCTGGGCACGGGTGGCCGGATCGGCGACGGCGAGCCGCCCGCCGCCCGGGTAGACCTCCTCCGCCTTGTGGGTGCCCGCGACCACGGCGAACGCGACACCGTCGCGCAGGGTGTCGACGGCGGCGGCGGTGGCGTCGCGGGCGTTGCGCATCTTCGTCGGCGGATGGTCCATGGAGCCGGAGCAGTCGACCATGATCACGACCCCGGCGGCCGGCGCCGCCGGGTCCGGTACGGCCGAGGGCGTCGGCGTCGCCCTCGGCAGCGGAACGCCGCCGGTGGTGCCGCCACCGGTCGCCGTCACCGTGACGATCGCGTTGACCTCGCGGCCGCCCTCCGGAAGGTATTCGTTCTGGTAGACGTCGACCGAGAACTGCGGCACCTGGGACTTGGAGAAAACGGCCATCTGCATCGGCTCCTCGGGGCTCCACCTGGGCAGAGAGTCGGGACAGCTCAGGACAGGTCAGGACGGTCGGGACGGGACGCGGGGCGGGAGGTCCCGGGGGCCGCGGGGCGGGGCGCGGCCCGGTGGACCGTTGCGGCGTGGTCGTGAGGCGGTCGGTCGGAACGGTCGGGGCGTGGTCGAGGAAGGAGCGGGCAGGCCCCCGGGGCGGCCACCGTCAGGCGGGTGCCGCCCCTTCGGCCGGGACCGTGAACGGCAGCACCGCCACGGTGACGTTGTCGTGGCCGCCGCCGTCGAGGGCGTGGCCGACCAGTACCTGGGCGCTGCGCAACGGCCGTTCGGCCGCGTCGGCGGGGACGGCCCGGGCCATCTCGTCCGCGCCCTCCGCGTAGTTCCACAGGCCGTCCGTGCAGACCACGACGACGCCGGAGCGGTCCGGCTTGAACGACGCGGTGTGCGGGTCCAGTTCGTACGCGTCGGCGCCCAGCCAGCCCGTGATCGCGTGCGCGCGCTCGTCCGCGTACGCCTCGGCCTCGTTCATCAGGCCGGCGGCGACCATCTGTGCCGCCCACGAGTCGTCCTCGGTGAGCCGCGCGGGCGGGCCGCTGCGGTCGTCGGGCACCCAGTAGGCACGGCTGTCGCCGACCCAGCCGACGACCAGCAGTTCGCCCGCGGCGACGGCACTGACGATCGTGCACGCCGGCGCGTTCTGCCGGCCGCCCTGGTCGGGGTCCTCGCTTCCGGTGTCCTGGGCAAGGGAGTTGACCGCCGTGGCGGCGGCGACGATCGCCTCGTGCATGGCCTGCTGCGGGTGGGTGCCGCGCGGCAGCGAGTCGAGCAGCTGCTCGCTGGCCGCGCGGGCGGCCGCCGCGGACGCCTCGTCCGGGCGGGTCGCCGACGAGACGCCGTCGCAGACGACCGCGACGACGGCGGGCGAACCGTCCGGCAGGGAGGTGGCGGAGACCGCGAACGCGTCCTCGTTGCGGTGGTGGCGCAGGCCGCGGTCGCTGACGGCGGCGACCGACTCGAGCTCCTGCTCCATGTGGTCGCGTTCGCGCGGCTGGGCGTGGCCGCAGTGCTCGCAGTAGCCGTCGGGATCGACGTGGCCCGACCGGCAGGCCACGCACAGCTTGCCGTCCGGCGCCTTTGAGGCCTCCGGCGCCGGCGGGAGCCCGGCGGCGCGCGGGTCGGCCGGCGCGGCCCTGGCGGGATCCGGGGCGGCCAGCTCGAAGTCGCCCGAGGGCGGGGTGTCGTAGCGCACGCCGGGGCCCGACAGCTCACCGCCGTCGGAGTCGGTGCCCGGCAGGTCCCCGGGCTGCTGTGTGCGCGGCGACATGCCCGACGTGTCGGCGCCGGCGGCGGCCGGCCACTCCACGGGTGTCCCGATGGCCAGGGTGGGCCGGTCCGGCGACGGTGCGGGCAGGGCCGACAGGTCGTACCCGCAGGCTCCGCAGAACCGGTCGCCGGGCTCCACCGGCTCCTCGCAGCTGGGGCAGGCCGTGCCCTTGGCCGGCTGGTGCATCTGCGCCATCAATCACACCCACGTCCGGGGGCGGTAGCGGTTGGCCCGCTCCACCAGCTCTATCCGCTCCTCACCGCGCTGGGCGAGCCGGGCCAGGACCCGGTAGGAGCGCTCCAGGCCGAAGCGCAGGCCGCGCTCGTCCAGTTCGCTGCCGAGCAGCACGGTCGGTGTGCTCGCGCTCGGCGCGGGGGATGCGGTCGGAACGGACGGCAGGGCTCCGGGACTTCCGGAGAGTACCCAGTCGAGCGCCGTCCCCAGCACCTCGGTCGTCAGCTTCTCGCGTCGCACCGGGTCGAGACCGAAGCCGCCCAGGGCGTCCACCTGCGCGGCGGCCGCCGACAGGTCGCCCAGAAGAGGCTCGTGCGCGGCGCGCCGACGAAGTCTCGCCCGCACGGCGGCCACCCGCGCCGCCGTGTAGTGGATGGACACCTCGGGCACCGACTCCAGCGTCCGTACGGCCCCGGCACGGTCGCCCGCGGCGATCTGCACGCGGGCGAGCCCGAACGCGGCGCTGACGAAGCTCGGGTCGGTCGTCCACACCAGGCGGTAGTACTCCGCGGCGTTGTCGAGCTGGCCGAGCACCTCGGCGCACAGGCCGAGCGCGAGCTTGGGCGCGCTCTCGCCAGGGAACGCGTCGTAGACCGCGTCGAACGACAGCGCCGCCGCCTCGTGGTCGCCCGTCACCAGCGAGGTGACGCCCCGGTACCAGACGACGCGCCAGTCGTCCGGCCGCGAACTCTCCAGTGTGGCGAGCGTCTCGGCCGCCGACGCGACATCGCCCGTCTCCAGCCGGGCGCGCAGCTCCCGCAGCAGTGTCTCCGGCGAACTCGCCGCGGCCGCGTGCAGCGCGGCGATCAGCTCGGCGGGGGCCGAGGCCATCAGACCGGCGAGGAAGCCCGCGTTCGGATCGTTGGGGTCGACCCGGGGGACCGGCAGGGCGAGGGCCGTCCCGCGCGTGTCGAGCGCGGCGAGGTGCGGGGCGAGCGCCGGAAGGGCGGTCGCGCCGTCCGGTGTGCGCTGGGCGGGCACGGGGGCAGGGGCGGAGGGGCCGGGGAGGCCGGCCGGCGGCGGGGGCGCGCTCGGCAGCGACGGCGACGGTGGCGCCCCGGGCCCCACCGCGGCGGCTGCCGGGGAGCTCCCGGACGCCTGGGCCCTCGGGCGGCGCGCGCCCGCGGCCGGACGGGCGCCGAGCACCGAGACGTCCTCGTCGAGCTCCGCGAACAACTGGGTGTCGGTGACGCGGACTTCGGGCCCGAACAGCGTCGACAGCGCCGGGCGGGGCCGGCCCGTCTGCATCGCGACGACCTCCCGCAGCACTCCCGTCAGCTGCTCGGCCATCTCCTGGGCCGAGGCGAACCGGCGCCCCGGATCCGGGTCGGTGGCGCGCACCAGCAGCCGGTAGAACGACTCGTACGTGCGGAAGACCTGGATGTGCTCCGGGTCGGGCAGGGAGTCCACGAACATGTTCGTGTAGCCCTGGAAGTCGAAGGTCAGCACCGCGAGCGTGCGCGCGACCGTGTACAGGTCGGAGGCCACGGACGGGCCGACCTCCGCGACCTCGGGAGCCTGGTAGCCGACGGTCCCGTAGATGGCGGACTCGTCGTCGTCCATCCTGCGGACCGCGCCCATGTCGATCAGCTTGAGCTGGTCCTGCTGCTGGATGGCGTTGTCGACCTTGAAGTCGCAGTAGAGCAGGTTCCTGCTGTGCAGGTGGCCGAGTGCCTCCAGCGCCTCGATGCCGTACGCGCACGCCTGCTCGACCGGCAGCGGGTCGCGCCGTCCGTCCGGGCCGCGGCGCTCGTTGGCGATCTCCTTCAGCGACTTGCCGCCCACGTACTCCATGACGATGTAGCCGTCCAGGGAGCCGGTGCGCTGGTCGAGGTGCTCCACGAAGTTGTAGATGCGGACGATGTTGGAGTGCTCGATCTCGGCGAGGAAGCGGCGCTCCGAGATCGCCGCGGCCATCGCGTCCTGGTCCCCCGTGTCCAGCAGGCCCTTCAGGACCACCCACCGGTCGGACACCGCGCGGTCCACCGCCAGGTACACCCAGCCGAGACCGCCGTGCGCCAGGCAGCCCACGACCTCGTACTGGCCGTGCACGATGTCGCCGCCCTTGAGCTTGGGCACGAAGGAGTACGGGTGACCGCACTTGGTGCAGAAGCCCTCCGTGCGCCCGGGGCGGTCTCCGCGTGCGCGGCCCACCGGCGCCCCGCAGTCGGAGCGCGAGCAGAACCGCTTCCGCTCCGGCACCTCGGGGTCGGCCATCACCGCCGTACGCGGGTCCGGCCGCGGCACCTCCGGCACGGTGACCAGGCCGGCGCCCAGCCTGCCGCGTCCCGAGGAGGCGGAGGACGAACCGGAGCTGCGCACCGAGACGGAGCGCGAGGACGTGCTGCTGCCGGTCAGCGACCGCGACAGCCTGCCCGACACCGAACGGTGCGAGGACGACGACCGGGACGACGTCCGGGAGGAGCGCGAACCGCCGCGCGCCGACGACGAGTCCCGGCCGCCGCCCGCGATGCCGGTGGGCTGCGAGCCGACCATGCCGGTGGAGGACACGACGGGCGCGAGACCGCACGTGCCGCAATACATCTCACCGCCGCCCATGTCCTCGTACGAGCCCTCGCAGCCGGGCCGCTGGCAGTTCGTCGTCCCGCTCATGAATCCCCCCTGCGGTCCTCGGGCTCCGCTCCGCCCTGTCTGGGCACCAGCACCTCGGCGGCGGCCTGCTGGTAGCGCAGCACCGCCTGCTCGGCGGCCCGCAGATCGCACGGCGCGCTCCACAGCATCCGCCGGGCCGCGTCGTACCGCTCGATCAGCAGCGGGTCCTCCGCCATGCCGTGCCGGGCGACCTTGGCCTTGTAGGCGTCGAGCCGGCCGCGCAGCTCGGCGCGCACGGCCAGCGGCGCGGTCACGGCCGTCAACGACTCCCTGGCGCGGTGCAGTTCGTCCTCGGCCTCCCGCTCCAGCGACTCCAGCAGCGGCGACAGCCGGTGCCACTGGGAGTGCCGCCGGTACTCGGCGGCCGTGGCCAGCCGCTCCTGGAGGGCCGTGGGCGGCCCGCTGACCGCGGGCACCTCGGACGCGGCGATCTTCGCCAGCACCTCACCGCGCGCCGAGCGGGCCTCGGTCAGCGTCCGGTCGGCGCGCGAGAGCACGTCGCGCAGCCTCAGCAGCCGCTCCTCCGAGTCCTGCCGGACCCGGAGGACGGCCTCGATCTCCCGCCGCACGTCCTCCAGGGCGCGCGCGGCGCGGTCGTAGCGGTCGGTGTCCGGGCGGCCGCCGCCCGGCGCCGAACTGCCGGGCGCGGGCCGCCAGAAGGCGAGCGGGTCGGACACCACCTGGGCACGCAGCGTGGACAGCTCGTCGGTGATGTCCTCCAGGTCGTCCCCGGACGGGTGCTCCCCGGGCCGGACACCCACGGAACGGGCGAGCGAACGGGTGCGCTGCAGCTCGGCGGAGAGCAGGTCGATGCGGGCGGGCAGCGCCGACCACACCGCGTCCGCGGCGACGACCATGTCGAGCGCGGCCGCGTACAGCTCGTTCATCCGGGCGACCAGCTCCTCGAGCGTGAACTGCTCGGAGAGCCGGGCGGGGCCGGTGAGCGACGGAGCCGGAGCCGCGGCCTGGCCGGCCACCGTCACGCTGCGGCCGCGCAGCCGCTCGGTCAGCTCGGCCAGGTCCTCGCGGCTGGACCAGCGGCGGCGCGCGCGCAGTTCACGGATGTCCGTCAGCGCGGCGGTGTACGCGTCGAAGTAGTTCCACAGCAGCGTGATCGACTGCTCGGCGGTCGCCCAGCGCTCCTTGGTGACGCCGGTCAGCTCGGCTCCTTCGAGGAGCCGTCGCCCGGCGTGGTCCTGGAGGGCGAGGAGCGAGGTCTCGACCGCCTCGTGCTCCGCGCCGAGCCGCGCCAGCGCACGGTCCACCTCGTCCCGGTCCATCACCGGCCCGTGCGGCGTCCCCGCCGAGCCGGGGAAGGGTCCCGCGACGCCCATCGATCACCTCTCCGTTCGTCTCGTTTGTCGAACCGTTCCGAACTGGTCCGAACTGTTGCGGACCGGGCCGGGACCCGTCCAGGCCGTGCCCGTCCTGCCGCTCGTGCCCCGGGCCGTCCACCGGGGCAGCCGCCCGGCGAGCCTCACCGGCGCCGGCCTACTCCGCCCGGTACTTCGGCTCCGGCGGCGCCGTTATGCCGGGCAGATCGGCGGCCAGCCACTTGCTGTACGACTGCATCCAGGGCCCCTTGCGGTAGTCGACGAGCACCTGGTTCACCCGGCGCACGAGGTCGTCCTTGCCCAGCTTGGTGGCCACGCCGTAGTACTCGGTGGTGAACGGCTTGCCGCCCTTGAGCTCGATCGCCGGGTCCTGGGCGGCCTGGCCCGCCGCCAGGGCGTTGTCCGTGACGATCGCGTCGACCAGGCCCTGCTGGAGCCTGACGAGGCAGTCCAGCTGGTTCGGCACGGTGTACAGGTCCTCGTCGGCCGGCTGCCCGTCGTGCTCGTCCCGGAACGTGGCGCCGAAGCTGTTCTTCTCCAGCGCCTCGTACGCCGTCGATCCCTCGGCCGAACACACCCGCTTGCCGGCCAGGGACGTGTCGTACCCGGTGATCGGCGAGCTCTTCGGCGCGAGGACCTGCTGTCCCGCCTGGAAGTACGCCGTGGAGAACGCGACCTGCTCGATCCGGGCGCAGTTGATCGTCATGGTGCGCACCACGATGTCCACCGCGCCGCTGTCGAGCGCGGCGATGCGCTGGTTGGTCGGTATCGCGCGGAAGATGACGGCGTCCTTGCTGCCGACGATGTTCTCGGCGATGGCGCGGGCGAGGTCGATGTCGAAGCCCTCGAGGACGCCGCCGGTCCGACCGCCCGGTCCCCCCGGCCCCGCAGTGCCGCCGCCCGCCGGACCGTCCGCGCCCTTCTGGCCGCCGCCCGGATTCCGGTAGCCCCAGCGGTAGCTGTTCTGGTCGACGCCGACGATCAGCTTGCCCCGCTCCTTGATCGCGTCGATGTTCGGTCCGCCGGCCGAGGACGGGCGCAGTGACGCCTCCGGGTCCTCGCAGTCGTCCGCCGTGCCGGAAACCGCGATGCCCTGACCGGCGGGGTGCGGGCTGAGGGCGTCCGCGCCGCCGTGGGCCAGCGGCAGCAGTGTGACGGCCGCGGTCAGCGCGCACGCGGCGGCCATCCCCGCGACACCGCCCCAGCCGCGCAGGCTGCTCGGCCGCCGAGGGCGCCTCGGACGCGAGTCCGACCTGGTGTCCGTCATCTCTCCCCCTCTCACCGGTACTCCGAAAGCCTGCGGTTGATGCCCAGGATCGCCGCCACGGCCCCGAGCAGGGCCAGCAGCGCCGCCCCGGCCGGCAGACCGCCGAGCGCTCCGCGCCCGTCCTCCGCAGCCTCGGTGAACTCCCGCTGCTCGTGCGCCAGCGCCTTCTCCAGCGCCTTGTCCACCTGGTCGAACGACTCGTCCGTGGAGCCCTTGCCACCGATGACCTTGTGCACCGCACCGTCGTAGTCGCCCGCCCTGTCGGTGGCGGTCACGTCCTTGTGGCGCGTCTGCCACTGCGACACGCTCCGCACGGCGTCCTCGACCGGACCGCGCCCCTCGGCGTCGTCGGCCAGCCGCTGCGCCCGGCCCAGCTGCTCGCCGAGCCGCGCCATGCCGCCGGCGTACTCCGTCTCGTACTTGTCGCTCTTGCCGTCGTCGGTCAGCACCGCGCCCCGGGCGACCAGCGTCAGGTTCTCGTTGGCCCGGGCCTTCAGCGAGTTGATGCGGGCGTCGCCCAGGACCTTGAGGGACTGCTGGCCGTGCGCCTTGGCGTCGTTCAGCTGGGCGCGGGCCACTGTGTGCCCGACCGCCAGCCACAGCAGCAGCACGGTGGACGCCGCGGTGGCGGCGAGGAGCCCCTGGTTGAAGACCCGGTTCGTGCGGCGGTAGTTGCGCCGCTGGGCCCACACCAGCACGGCGAGGGCGACCACGCCGGCCGCCAGCGAGAGCACCGGCCAGAAGCGCGCGTCCTCGTCGTCCTGCTCCAGCCGCGCCGTCTCCGCGTCGTACAGCCGCTGGGCGGCGGGCAGGAGCTGCTTGGTCATCAGCTCGTTGGCGAAGCGCAGATACGCGCCGCCGAGCGGCCGGCCGAGCCTGTTGTTCGCGCGGGCGGTCTCTATCAGGCCCGTGTACCGCGGAAGCTGCTCGTTCAGCTCGGCGATCTGACGGCCCGACTCGCTCGAACTGTCGGTGTTCGTCGCGGCCTTGACCAGCAGCCGTGACGCGAGCGCGATGTCTTTCTCGTACCTCTGGTGGACGTCGCGGGGCTCCTCGGCGCCGGCCAGGAAGCCGCTGGACGCCGCCGTGTCCGCGTCGGCCAGCGAGCGGTAGATGGAGGCGGCGTCCGCGCTGAGCGGCTGGCTCCGGCTCACCACGTCGTCGGCGGAGGCGGCCCGGTCGGCGACCTCCCACGCCGTCACCGCGCCGAACAGCACCACCAGCCCCGCGAGCACGGCCCCGATGATCTGCAGCCGCCCCGGTTCGGTCGTCGCCGCCGCCCGCAGCCGTCGCTTCCCCTCGGCCCAGGCGCCGCGGGGCGCCGGTCCTGCCGGAGGCCGTGCGGGCACGGGCACGGGCGCGGCCGGCCGGGGCGCGGTGCGCGCATTCGGCGGGTGTGTCACGTGACCTCCCCCTCGGTCGCCGACGGCCCGCCCCCCGGCGGGTCCTGGGACAACTCCCGGCCAGCAGTATGGCCGCAGGGGACTGCTTCACACCACAATTGACTGGATCTTGTGCAACTCTTCGCGTCCCGGGCCCCCGTCGGCGTCGTGCCAGGCCCGTCCCCCCACCCTTGTCCCCACAGTGAATACGCTTCCCGGCCCGGCCCGGTTCCCACCGAACGGGTGAACGTGCGCCGCGCCGGACCGGGCCCCTGGCCGAATACGCGCGCGCCGCCCGCCCCGCCCCAGGGAGCGGGACGGCGCGCGCGGCCACCCTGGGCCTCAACCCCCGTACCGGGCCCGCAGCGTGCGGTGAGCCTCGGGCGCTGCGGCGACGTGGTCAAGTCCGAGCAGCGCCGCGCCCAGCACCGGCGCCGCCGTCACCACGCGCACCACCGCCCTGGGGGCCTTGAGGGCCAGCAGTTCGGCGAGGTCCGCGTCGAGCCGGGGGTGCCGCGCCGCGAGCACGCTGCCGCCCAGCACCAGCGGCACCTCCTCCTCCAGAAGGTCCAGCCGTCCCAGTGCCACCGCGGCCATGGCGACCACCTCCTCCGCGAGCCGGCGCACCAGACCGCGCGCCACCGGGTCACCGTCCGCCCCGGCGGCGAACAGCAGCGGAGTCAGCTCGTGTTTGCGCACGGCCGCGATACGGCCCAGGTGCAGCGCCTCGATCAGCGCGTACATCGAGTCGAGACCGAAGTGCGCGGGAAGCGTGCGGGCCAGCGCCGTCGGCTCGCCGCGCCCGTCCTCGGCGCGTGCCGCGAACCACAGTGCCTCGTCGGCGAGTCCGGCCCCGCCGCCCCAGTCACCCGAGAGCTTCCCGACGGCCGGGAAGCGCGCGGTGCGGCCGTCCGGCAGCATTCCCACGCAGTTGATGCCCGCGCCGCACACCACGGCGACGCCCCGCGGCTCGTCGACCCCGGCGCGCAGAACGGCGAAGGTGTCGTTGAGCACCTGCGTCGTGCGCCCCCACCCGCGCTCGTGCAGAGCCGCCGTCAACTGCGCCTCCTCCACCGGCAGGTCGGCGTTGGCGAGACAGGCAGAGACATGCTCGGCGGCGCCGGCCGGCGTGCCGCGGGCCCGGGCGGTGGCGAGCGCCTCGCCGACCGTCGACGCGAGCGTGTCCACAGCCGCGGTGACGCCGACCTTCGGCGGCTGGAATCCGGGCCCCCTCGCCGATGCGAGGACTGCCCCGTCGGTGCCGACGCAGGCCACATCGGTCTTGCTGTTCCCCGCGTCGATGGCGATGACCACTCCGCGGGGTCCACGGGAGCTCCCCCCGGCCGGCCCGGCCGACGGGCTCCCCGACGGGCCCACCGCACCGGGGCGGCTCCCGGGGATGCCGGTCACGCCCACGCCAGGTGCTCCCGGTTGTGCGCGATCAGCTGGTCGGTGAGCTTCTCCGCGTACGCGTACTGGCCGATCAGCGGGTGGGCCAGCAGGGCTTTGAAGACCCGGTCGCGTCCGCCGCGCAGCGCGGCATCCAGCGCCAGGTCCTCGTACGCCGTCACATCGGCGATCAGCCCCGCGTACAGCGGATCGAGCTCCGGCACGGCCAGCGGTGCGGCGCCGTCCGTGCCGACCCGGGCCTGCACCTCGACGACCGCGTCGTCCGGCAGGAACGGCAGGGTGCCCTCGTTCCAGGTGTTCACCACCTGCACCGGACTGCCCGCGCCGCCCAGCAGCGACGCGGCGAGGTCGACGGCGGCCTCGGAGTAGAAGGCGCCACCGCGCCGGGCGAGCAGGTCCGGCTTCTCGTCGAGAGCCGGGTCGCCGTACATCGTGAGCAGCCGGCGCTCCATCTCCGCGACCTCCGCCGCCCGCGACGGCTTGGTGCGCAGCTCCCGCACCACCTCGTCGTGCGCGTAGAAATAGCGCAGGTAGTACGAGGGGACAACGCCGAGCCGGTCCAGCAGCGGGCGCGGCAGCCGCAGATCGTCGGCGATGGCGTCGCCGTGCTCGGCGAGCAGCCGGGGCAGCATGTCGGTGCCGTCGGGGCCGCCGAGGCGTACACCGGTCTCCCAGGTGAGGTGGTTGAGCCCCACATGGTCGAGGTGGACGCCGGCCGGGTCGGCGTCGAGGAGCTTCGCGAACTTGCGCTGGAGCCCGATGGCGACATTGCACAGGCCCACCGCGCGGTGACCGGCCCGGAGCAGCGCCCGCGTCACGATGCCGACCGGATTGGTGAAGTCGATGATCCACGCGTTGGGGCTGGCGCGGCGGACGCGCTCGGCGATGCCGAGCACCACCGGAACGGTGCGCAGCGCCTTGGCGAGGCCGCCCGCGCCCGTCGTCTCCTGGCCGACGCAGCCGCACTCCAGGGGCCAGGTCTCGTCCTGTTGGCGGGCGGCCTGACCGCCGACGCGCAGCTGCAGCAGGACCGCGTCGGCGTCGGCGACGCCCGCGTCCAGGTCGCGGGTGGTGACGATCCGTCCGTCGTGGCCCTGCCTGGCGAAGATCCGGCGGGCCAGGCCGCCGACGAGTTCGAGGCGGTCGGCGGCCGGGTCGATCAGCACCAGTTCGGAGACCGGCAGCGTGTCGCGCATCCGCGCGAAGCCGTCGATCAGCTCGGGCGTGTAGGTGGAACCGCCCCCCACAACAGCGAGTCTCATGGATCAGCCCTTCGCTCCGGTCAGGGTGGCGCCCTCGATGAAGGCCTTGTGTGCGAAGAAGAAGACCACGCTCACCGGTGTCGTGATCAGCGGCGTGGCCGCCGTGGTCGGGTTCCGGTCGCTCTGGTGGACGTCCTTGAAGGACGCCGCCGCGAGCGCGGCGGCAGTGGTCCGGCGGTGTGCGGGCATGGCGATGTCTCCTGCGATGAGGCCGGAGTCGGCGAGGACGGAGTCGCGGTAGGGGAAGCGGAGACGTGGGGGTTCAGCGGGAGGTGTCGAAGACCTCGTCGCGGGTCGTGGCCAGGGCGCTTTCCAGCGCGCCCCGCAGCACCGGGCCGCGGCGCACCGAGCCGAGCACCAGCCGGGGCCTGGAGGCCGCCAGTTCGGTGAGCTCGCCCTGGACGCGCTCGAGCAGCGGCTCCCCGCCGGCGACGATCACCGCGCCGGACAGGACGACGAGCTCCGGGTCGAGCACGGCGACCATGGACGCGAGCCCGGTCGCGAGCCCGGTCGCGTACGCGTCGAGCAGCTGCCGGTACGGCCCCGAGTCCGCCTCGGCGGCACGGGCGAGCAGCGCCGCGGCGACCTCCGTGTGCGGACCGCTGCCGACGTCCTGGATGCCGAGCTCCCGCGCGAGCCGGGGCAGAGCCTGGGCGCCGGCCAGTTCCTGGAAGCCGCCGCTGTTCGCCTTGGTCACCTGGCGGACCAGCGGAGTCCCCGGAACGGGCAGGAAGCCGACCTCGCCGGCGCCGCCGGTGAAGCCGCGGTGCAGCCGGCCGCCGATGACGACGGCGGCGCCGAGGCCCTCCTCGTTCCACAGCAGGACGAAGTCCTCGTGGCCGTGGGCGGCGCCGCCGCGCTGCTCGGCGACGGCGACGAGGTTGACGTCGTTCTCGTACTCGACGGGCATCGGCAGCGCCGCGGCGAGTTCGTCCAGCAGGGTGGGGGAGTGCCAGCCGGGTAGGTGGGAGGCATAACGCAGGCGGCCCGTCGAGGGGTCGAAGGCGCCGGGCGTGCCGACGACCGTGCGGTGGACCTCGGCGCGGGTGACGCCGGCGGCCTTGACGGCGCCGTCGAGCGCGTCGGTGACCTGCCGGACGACGCTCTGCGCACGCCGCCCGGGGGTGGGCAGCTCGAACTCGCCGACGGTCGCGCCGGTGAGGTCGGCGACGGCGGCGCGGATGCGATGCGGGGTGACGTCGAGCCCGGCGGCGTAGGCGGCGCGGGCGTTGACGGCGTACAACTGGGCGCTCGGTCCCGGCCGCCCCGCGGTGGTGCCGGTGGCGACGACGAGGCCCGCGGCCTCCAGCCGGGCCAGCAGCTGGGAGGCGGTGGGCTTGGACAGACCGGTGAGCCTGCCGATCCGGCTGCGGGAGAGGGGACCGTGCTCCAGCAGCAGATCGAGTGCGGCACGGTCGTTCATGGCGCGCAGCACACGCGGGGTCCCGGGGGTGGTTCCGGCCACGAGGATCGCACCTGCCTCTTCGCACTGGACTGTTAGGAAACTTTCCTGTCCTGTCGAGGAAAATAAGCCGCCCGTCAGCGGGTCGTCAATGGCAGACGCCCCCTGGGCGAGGGAAGCGGTCGCCCAGGGGGCGCTGAGAGCGGTGCCCGCCGGGCCTTCGGAGGCCCGGCGGGCGGTTACTTCGACAAGTTGGCGGGCGGCTGGATCGGGGACGCGGCCAGGGACTGCGGCGACGTCGTCGACGCGTAGGCGGACGGCGCCGCCATACCGGCGGCCGGGTCGGCGGCCGCCTCCGTCGCCTGCTGCGGGAGACCGCCGACGATCCGGATGTCAGCGGCGTCGAAGGCCCGCTTGATCCGCCAGCGCAGCTCGCGCTCCACACCGAGCGACTTGCCCGGCATCGTCTTCGCCGACACGCGGAAGGTCATGGACTCCAGCAGCACCTCGGTCAGGCCCAGCACCTCGACCGGACCCCAGAGCTGCTCGTTCCACGGCTCGTCCTTGGCGAGGTCCTCCGCCACCTCCCCGATCACGGCCTTGACCCGGTCCAGGTCCTCGGACGAGCGGACGGTGACGTCGACGCCGGCGGTCGCCCAGCCCTGGCTGAGGTTGCCGATCCGCTTGATCTCGCCGTTGCGGACGTACCAGATCTCACCGTTGTCGCCGCGCAGCTTCGTGACGCGCAGGCCGACCTCGATCACCTCGCCGGAGGCGACGCCCGCGTCGACCGAGTCACCGACGCCGTACTGGTCCTCCATGATCATGAAGACGCCGGAGAGGAAGTCGGTGACGAGGTTGCGCGCGCCGAAACCGATCGCGACACCGGCGACACCGGCGGAGGCGAGCAGCGGCGCGAGGTCGATCTGGAACGCTCCGAGGATCATCAGGAACGCGGTGCCGAGGATGACGAACGACGCGATCGAGCGGAGCACCGAGCCGATGGCCTCCGAGCGCTGCCGGCGCCGCTCCGCGTTGACCAGCAGACCGCCGAGCGTCGTGCCCTCCACCGCCTGCGCGGAGCGGTTCATCCGCTCTATGAGCTTGGTCAGGGCCCGGCGGACGAGCATGCGCAGGACCAGCGCCACGACGAGGATCAGCGCGATGCGCAGCCCGGTGTTCAGCCAGGTCGACCAGTTCTCCTCGACCCAGCCGGCGGCGTCGCCCGCCTGCTTGGCGGCCTCGTCGAGCGTGACGGGTGCGGGCGCGGGATCGGCGTCCGCGCGGACGGCGGACCAGAACGCGGTCACGGGGGAGAACCTCCAGGCGTGCGATGAGACCAACCACCCTAACGGGGGACGAAGGCTGCCACCGCGTGGTCGGCCGGGGGAGAGACAAGGCTCACCCGGGGGAAGAAAAGGGGAGGAACGTCCCGAGGCCTGTGGCGGAAAACACCTCCAGCCCGTTACGTGCACGTGGTGGCGCCGGGACCGGCCATGAGGACAAACTGAAGACAGATCGTCCCGGCGCGAGCCACGCGCCGCCGGCGTACAAGGAGGCATCCACCGTGCCGCATGTCCTGGTCCTCAACGCGTCGTACGAGCCGCTCGGCGTCGTACCGCTCCGCCGCGCGCTCGTCCTCGTCCTGGAGAACAAGGCAACCTGCCTCGAGGAGTCCGGCGCCTTCATGCACAGCGCGACCCGTGTCGTCGCCGCTCCCAGTGTGGTGCGGCTCAAACGGTTCGTGCGGGTCCCTTACCGGGGGCCCGTTCCTCTCACCCGCAAAGCGCTCTTCGCCCGCGACGGCGGGCGCTGTATGTACTGCGGTGGCGTCGCAACCAGCGTCGACCATGTCGTTCCGCGCAGTCGCGGGGGACAGCACGCCTGGGACAACGTGGTGGCGGCCTGTCGCCGCTGCAACCACGTCAAGGCCGACCGGCACCTGCGCGAACTGGGCTGGCGCCTGCGCCACCAGCCCGCGCCGCCGAGCGGACTGGCCTGGCGCATCATCGGGACCGGGCACCGGGACCCGCGCTGGTTGCCCTACCTGCAGCCGTACGGCGCGGACGACGCGATGGCCCGGATCGACGGCATTTCCGCCTGACGACCGCAGGCCATTTTTTGTGCCCGCCCTCCCCGCACGAGCGGGGAGGGCGCCGCGCGCCCGGGCCGCCGGCCGCCTGTGACTCCGCGCCGGCGCGCACTCCGCGACCGAGCCGGCGTGCACTCCGAGTCGCTCCGGGACCGCGCAGGCGCGTCACTCCGCGACCGCGTAGGTCTCCACCGAGAACAGCGAGTACCCGAACTCGGTGACCCGCTCGTCGCCCTGCACCCGCACGAAGCGGGTGTCCCTGGCGTCCATGCGGACCGCCTCGCGACCGCCCCTGCCGTCCGTGACCGTCGCCGCCGTGCGCCAGACCCGGCCGTCCGGCGAGACCTGGATGCGGTACCTCGTCGCGTACGCCTCCTGCCAGTGCAGCACCACCAGGCCCACCCGCTCCGGCCGCGGCAGCTCCAGCTGCCACCAGGCCGTCGGACCCGGCGTCGAGGACCAGCGGCTGCGCGGGTCGCCGTCGACGGCGGCCGATGCCGGGTAGTCCGCGGTCTCGTCGCCGGACGAGGAGACGCGCACGCCGGGGGTGCGCGCGAGGTCCGTGGTGCCCGTCCTCGGGAAGGCCCGCACCGTCAGCGTGCTCTCCTGCCCCGCGAACGACAGCGGGACCTGGTACTCGCCCGCCGGCGTGTCCTCGGGAACCGTGACCTCCACCGGGACCGTGGTCCGCAGCCCGCGAGGCACCGTCGTCTCCTTGGGCACCTTCACCTCGATGCCCGCCGGCGCCTTCGCGGTGAGAGCGCCGCGCACCTCACCGGGCCGCTGCGCCGTCAGGCGCACCCCGGCGCGCTGCGGAGCACCGCCGATCTCGGCGCTGGTCTGGCTGCGGACGAGGTCGAGTCCGGCCGCGGGCTCGTCCGCGAACCACGGCACCACCGAACGGACCGGGACCGGCTCGTCCCCGTCAGGCGACACCCGCAGCGCGTCGACCTTCACGCCCCTCGCGTCCGTCTGCGTCCAGCCCCCGGCCGACAGCGGCGCCAGCGCACGCCAGCCCTCGCCGGGCACGTGCACCTCGAGACGCCCGCGCGGGGAGGCGGTGGGCTCGGTCATCGCCGTGACCGCCGTCAGCGGGCGCGGCCGCTCCAGGCGGACGGTGTCCTCGCCCTCCCGGGCCCGGTCGGCGCCCGTCCACGCCCGCGACTCCTTCACCACGCGGTCGAGGAACGGGCCGAGCACACCCTTGCCGACGGTGGCCCTGCTCGCCCGCAGTTCCCGCTGGCGCGCCTCCAAGCCGAGAGACGCCCGCCAGGCCGCCTGCCCGTCCCCGCGCGCCTGGGCCTGGAGCATGTCGACCGCCAGCTCGCCGGCCCGGCCGTAACGGGCCAACTGGTCCAGCCACGGCCGCACTTCATGGGCCAGCCGCCCGTCGGCCGTGTGCTCGAGGCGCTCGGGCGAGCGGCGCATGACCGTGAACGCCGAACGCAGTGCGGCCGCCGCCCGGTCCCGCGCCCCGGCGTCCGTCGTGGTGCGCGAGTGCCAGAACGCGTCCATCAGCGGCCGCAGGTACGCCGACTCGTTCTCGGGGCTGAGTATCGACGAGGAGTCGTTCCCGGCCAGGGCCGCCAGCGCCTCCCGCGTGCGCGGGTCACCGCCCGCGAGGTCGTCCAGCGCGGCCTGCCAGGACTGCTCGGGGCGGTAGCCCTTGGGGTTCCAGGCGTAGTCGGCCGCGGTGAACAGCGGGATGCGGGAGGCGGACGCCTGCTCCATTGCGTTGGTCAGCAGAGCCGCCGAGCCGGTCGCGACCGCGGGCTCCCGGCCGGTGTACGGACCGAGGAAGATCCGGTCCTGCGCGTAGTCGTTGACCGGGTAGTTGTCCATCGTGACCAGGGGATGGTCGAACGCCTCGCGCGCGCCCGCCAGTTCACGTCCCGTGATGGTGCGCGGCACGACGCCGACACCGGTCCACGCCACGCCCACCGCCGCGTCGAGCTCCCTCGCGAGCGCCGCGCGGTACTCCGTGGCCCCCTCCTGGTAGAACTCGGTCGGCATCACCGACAGCGCCTCGGCGCCCGGGTGGCGGTCGGCCAGGTGCCGGGAGACGGCGTCCGCGACCCGTGCCTGGGCCTTCGCCGCTGCCTCGGGCCCCGACCCGTACGTCTCCGCGTCCTTCTCGCAGTGCCATTCGCTGTAGCTCACGTCCTGGAACTGCAGCTGGAAGGCGCGCACCCCGAGCGCCCACATCGCGTCGATCTTGCGGGTCAGCGCCCGTACGTCCTTGTCGTCGGCCAGGCACATGGACTGCGCGGGCGCGACGGCCCAGGCGAGGGTGACGTGGTTGCGGCGCGCCCGCTCGGCCAGTTCCCGGAACTCGGCGCGCTGCGCCGCCGGGTACGGCTCACGCCACATCGACTGCCGGTAGGGGTCGTCACCGGGGGCGTACAGGTAGCGGTTCTGCTTGGTGCGCCCCATGAAGTCGAGCTGCGCGAGCCGCTGTTCGTGGGACCAGGGCCGGCCGTAGAAGCCCTCCGTCGTGCCCCGCACGGCCGTTGCGGGCCAGTCGCGCACGACGACGCCCGCGACGCGGCCGTCCGTCAGGAGCTGCCGCAGCGTCTGGACCCCGTGGAACAGGCCGTCGCCGCCCACGCCGTCGAGGGCGACCGTGTCGCGACCGCCGGTACGCCCCACCGCCAGGCGGTAGCCGCCCGTCGGCAGGTCGGCGCGCTCCGCCGCGCGCAGGGCGCGCAGCGCCTCGTGCGCGCCAGGCCCTCCGATCCGGAACACCGGCCCGCGGCCGGGCAGTGCGGTGTGCACGGTACGCACCCCGGCCTCGCGCAGCAGGTCCTTCACCAGCGTGACCGCGTACGGGTCGGCGGCCGGGTCCGCGACGACGGTCGCCTCGTCGCCGAGCGGGACGGAGCCGCCCGTGGGCCGCAGCGACTGGGGGCGCGGCCACACGGAGGGCGCCGTCGCGGCGCCCTCGGGATCCTGCGCGGAGCCCGCCGGTGCGCCGGGCTCCGCGGGGGCCGCGACGGCCCCCGGCGCCCCGCCCAGCAGGCCGCCGATGACGGCGACGGCGACGGCCGCCGCTGTACGTCTTCCGCCCCCGAGCCGCACGCCGGTCTCCCCTCGTTCTCCCCTGCCGTTCCGGTCGGTTCGAGCCCACCACCCCACCGCGAGAGTGTCAATGTGCCTGGCCGTTGTGTGCCTTTTGCCTGGTGCGGTGGGCGACCGGGGGCGGGTCGGCAGACCTCCGGAGCGGATCGGCGCGCCGCCGTGGCCGACCGCCGGAAGGGCAACACCATGTGACGCGGAACACGTTGGCCGATCGTTTACGTCTGCGGTCGTGCCCACGGGGTAGGGCTGCTGTGACCCGCTCACGACCGTTCACGCCCGCTTGGAGTGATTTACCGTGGCCGCATCCGCGCACCTGCTGCTCTCCGCCCTGTCCAAACAGGTCCCGGCGCAGTCGGCACATGACCCGGCAGGCTGCCCGCTCACTCACGAGGTACAGCTCACCGGCGAGCCCCCGCTCGCCCACGACGTGCCGCTCACGAGCGAGCCCCCGCTCGCTCACGCCGCCCCTCTCACCAGCGAGCCCCCGCTCGCCGACATCGCGCCCCTGACCAGCGAGCCGACCGCCCACGGCACGGCGGGCGGCACGGAGTCACCAGGGGTCTGAAGGAGTCCGCATGGGCCTTGCCCGGCTCGCCGCGCTGCATGGAGTCGCCACCGCCTTCCAGCCCTCCGAGGGCGTGACCGTGGCGGTCCCCGACACCACGGTCGTCGCCGTCCTCGCCGCGCTCGGCGTCGACGCGTCCACCCCGCGGGCGGTCAGCGCCGCCCTGGACCGTGCGGACCGCGCCGCTGCGGCGCGACTGCTGCCGCAGACGGTCGTCGTCTGGCAGGACGGCGCGCGGACGCAGCCGCCGTCCGCGCTCGACGGCCTGCCCGGCGGCACCCGGCTGCGCGTCGAGACCGAGGACGGCGCCGAGATCGTCCCCGGGGCGGGACGGCCCGGCGGCTGGGACCGGATGCCGCACGGCGTCCACCGGCTCTGCGCCGAGACCCCCGACGGCCGCACCGCCGCCGCGACCCTCGTCGTGGCGCCCCGGGAGGCGCCCCGGCCCGAGGGCCGGTCGTACGGCTTCCTGGTGCAGCTGTACTCCCTGCTGTCGGCGCGTTCCTGGGGCATGGGGGATCTGGGGGACCTCGCCGAGCTCGCCACCTGGTCCGGCCGCGCGCTGGGCGCGTCCTTCGTCCAGGTGAATCCGCTGCACGCCTCGGTGCCGGGCGCCCCCGCCGACCCCTCCCCGTACCGCCCCTCGTCGCGCCGCTTCCCCGACCCCGTCCACCTGCGTGTCGAGGACGTCCCGGAGTACGCGTACGCGGACCACACGCGGCGCGCACGGCTGGAGGAGCTGCGGGACAAGGGTGCCGAGCTGCGGGAGTCCGTCCTCGCCAAGGGCGCGCTGATCGACCGGGACGCCGTGTGGGAGCTGAAGCGCGAGGCCCTGGAGATCCTGCACACCGTCCCGCTGACGCCCGGCCGCCACGCCGCCTACTGCGCCTTCCTCGCCGAGCAGGGCCCGGCCCTGGAGGACCACGCGACCTGGTGCGCGCTCGCCGAGGTGCACGGCTCCGTGTGGCACAGCTGGCCGGCCGAGCTGCGCGACCCCCGTTCCCCCGCGACCGCGCGGGCGCGGAGCGAGCTGATGGACCGGGTCGACTTCCACAGCCGCCTCGTGTGGCTGACCGACACCCAGCTGGCCGCCGCGGGCCGGGCGGCGCGCGAGGCGGGCATGGGCGTCGGCGTCGTGCACGACCTGGCCGTCGGAGTGCACCCCGGCGGCGCCGACGCGTGGGCCCAGCAGGACGTCTTCGCGGCCGGGATGTCGGTCGGCGCCCCGCCGGACGCGTTCAACGCCCGCGGCCAGGACTGGGGTCTGCCGCCCTGGCGCCCCGACGCGCTGGCCGCCACCGGGTTCGCGCCCTACCGCGGTCTGCTGCGGGGCATCCTGCGCAACGCGGGCGCGCTGCGCATCGACCATGTGATGGGTCTGTTCCGGCTGTGGTGGGTGCCGCAGGGCGCCCCGCCCACCGAGGGCACGTACGTCCGCTACGACGCCGAGGCGATGCTGGCGGTCCTCGTCCTGGAGGCGCACCGCGCGGGCGCCGTCGTCGTGGGAGAGGACCTCGGCACAGTCGAGCCGGGCGTGCGCGAGGCGCTCGCTGACCGCGGCGTGCTGGGTACCTCCGTGCTCTGGTTCGAGCGGGACTGGGCGGGCGACGGCAGGCCGCTGCCGCCGGAGCGGTGGCGGGAGGGATGCGTCGCCACCGCCACCACCCACGACCTGCCGTCCACCGCGGCCCGGCTCAGCGGCGGCCACGTGGAGCTGCGCCACCGGCTCGGCCTGCTGACCGGTGGCCTCGAACAGGAGCGGACCGATGACGCGGCCGACGTACGGGAATGGCTGGGCCTGCTGGAGGGCCTCGGCCTGCTGCCCGAGGGCGCGGGTGACGAGGAGGCCGGCATCCGGGCGGTCTACCGCTTCCTGCTGCGCACGCCGGCGCGCATGGTCGGGGTCTGGCTGCCGGACGCGGTCGGCGACCTCCGCCCGCAGAACCTGCCGGGCACCTGGGACGAGTACCCGAACTGGCGCCTTCCCGTCGCGGACGGCGAGGGCCGGCCGACGTCCCTGGAGGACCTCGCCGCCTCGCCCCGCCTGAACCGGCTGATGACGGTCTTCGCCCCCGCGGAGAACGCCGGCGCCTCGCGCACGGCACCCCGGGCGACCGGCTCTGCGTCCCGTACGGCATCCCGGGCGACCGGCTCTGCGTCCCGTACGGCATCCCGGGCGACCGGCTCTGCGTCCCGTACGGCACCCCCGGGCGCGCGGCCCTGAAAGGCGTTCGCTACGTTTGCACCGTGGACAAGAAGAACGCCTTGCGCGCCGGCGCCGTCGCAGCCGGTACGACGCTGATGATGCTGCTGATGTCGTCCCCCGCGCTTGCGCTCACCCCGGACGACGGCGACGACCCGGGTCCCGGCCTGAGCGTGGTCGAGACCCTCGGCCTGTACGTCGTGGCGCCGATCGCCCTGTTCGTGGTGATCGCCGGCCTGGTGATGGTGTTCGACAAGTCCCGGAAGCAGAGCTGACGCCGCGCTGACCCAGCCTTCGAGGCGCCCCGGACACGACGTGTCCGGGGCGCCTTCGTCGTGCCCGGGGCTCGATTGTTCAGATCTGCTGAAAAGAATCGTCGTAAGTATTCGATGGACCTGAGGAGTCTTCCCGGGTGACGGTGGACGCACCCACCAGCCCGGCAGGAAGGCACAGGATGACGGTGAAGGCCCCGGAGCACGCCCGCACCACCAGCAGGACGACCGCCGCACGACGGGCGGGACGCGGCGCGGCGCCGGGGCTGCTGCTGGCGGCGGTGGCGACGGTCGTCTGGTCCGGCAGCTTCGTCACGTCACGGGCCCTGCACGACTCGGTGCCGCCGGTGCAGGCCGCCTTCTGGCGCTGGATCGTGGCCGTCGTCGCGGTGGCGCCCTTCGCGGTGCGTGCCGCATGGCGGCAGCGCGCGCTGATCCGCCGCCGTATGCCCTTCCTGCTCGCCGCCTCCCTGCTCGGTGTCACCGTCTACAACACCCTCGTCAACCAGGCCGGGCTCACCACGTCCGCCGGCAACATGGGCCTGATCATGGCCGCATCGCCCGTGGTGATGGCGCTGTACGAGAGGCTGGGCGGGGCACGGCTCGGCGCGCGCCGCGCCACGGGGATGCTGGTCGCCTGCGGGGGAGTGCTGCTGCTGGTCGGCGACGGCTCCCTGTCGGCGGACTTCTCCGCAGGAGACCTCTGGATGTTCGCCGCGGCGCTCAGCTTCGCCTCGTACAGCGCGCTGCTGCGACGGCGTCCCGCCGGGATCGACGGGCGGGTCCTGCTCTTCGTCACGTTCGTGCTGGGCGCGCTGCTGCTGGCGCCCGTCTTCGCGGTCAGCCTCGCCCTCCAGGGCGGCTTCGCCCCGACAGCGGGAACGGTGGGCCCGCTGGTGTACGTCGGCGTCTTCTCCTCGGCGGTCGCCTTCTTCGCCTGGAACCGCGCCGTCGCCCTGATCGGCGCCTCCCGCGCGGGAGCCGTCTACTACCTGCAGCCCGTGTGCGTGGCGTTGCTGTCGTACGCCGTGCTGGGCGAGTCGATGGGGCCGGCGCAGTTCGTGAGCATGGCGCTGATCCTCGGCGGAGTGATGCTGGCGGCGGCGAAAGGCGCGATGCCGCCGAGTGACCGCAGGGGCGGGGGCGTGCTGCAACCGGCGGGTGATGGCCGCACCCGGTCCGGATAGCGTGCCGACATGACCGGTACGCGGGAGTGGGACATCAGGAAGCTGCGGATCCTGCGCACGCTCAGTGAGCGGGGGACCGTGACGGCGACGGCCGAGGCGCTGCTGATGACGCCCTCTGCCGTCTCGCAGCAGCTGTCGAACCTGGCGTCGCAGCTCGGCGTCACGCTCCTCGAGGCGCACGGCCGCCGGGTCCGGCTCACCGACGCGGCCCACCTGGTGCTGCGTCACACGGAGTCGGTGTTCGCGCAGTTGGAGCGCGCGGACGCCGAACTGGCGGGGTATCTGCGGGGCGAGACGGGCACGGTGCGCGTCGGGGCGTTCTCGACCGCCGTGCCCGCGCTGGTCGTGCCCGCCGTGCGGCGGCTGCGGGCCGCGCATCCGGGTCTGGAGGTACGCGTCAGGGAGGCGGAGGCGGCCGAGGCGTACGACCTGCTGTCCTCGGGCCGGGTGGACCTGGCGCTCTCGCTGGCCGCCCAGGCCCCGACGGCCCGCGATCCCCGGTTCGCCCTGGTGCCGCTGCTCGCGGACCCGCTGGACGTGGCGCTGCCGGCGGACCACCCGCTCGTGGAGCGTGACGGGCTGCGGCTGGCCGACCTGTCGGACGAGCCCTGGATCTTCGGTGGCAGCGGCCCCTGGTCGGAGATCACACTCGCGGCCTGCGAGAGCGCCGGTTTCGTTCCCGAACAGGCGCACAGCGCGGCGGGCTGGACCGCCATCCTCGCGATGGTCGAGGCCGGGATGGGCGTCGCGCTGGTCCCGCGGATGGCGGCCGCGGAGCGCCGGCGCGGCGTGGCGATGCGCGTGCTGGAGCGTGACCAGCCGCGCCGTCACGTCCTGGCGGCGGTACGGCGCGGCTCGGAGACGTCCCCGGGCATCGCGCGGGTACTGTCGGCCCTGCGTGAGCCGTCACGGGCGGGCTGAGCCCCGGCCCACTACGCGTCCCGTGGCGTCACGATCATCGGTATGCGGCCCGGATGCGCCACCGCCGAGGCCACTTCCTTCGCACCTGGCCACCCACCGGCGCGGCTCTAGGCGGTGTGCGCGGCGTGCCGCCCGTGCACGGTGCGGACGGGGCCGGGCACGAGGTCCCACCACCAGGCGATGGCGGGGATGCCCAGCGGCTCGTGGCGGTCGTCCGTCGGGGTGCCGCTGAAGACGGGCGGCAGGTTCGCCGGGTCGTCGGGGGTGGTGTAGCGCACGGAGCTGATGCCCCAGTCCTGGGCTCCGCGTATGAAGTGCGACAGGCTGCGCAGGTACTGGCGCAACTGGGGGCTGCCCTGCTCGGACAACTGCTCGCTCAGGCGGGTGTACAGGCACATCACCCGGTCCCGCTGGGCTATCGCGGTGGTGAGCGCCTGTTCGGTGCTCATGCCCTGATGCTCCAGCACGCGCAGGGCGTTGAGGTAGTAGCCGGGGGCCTTGTGCTCCTTGTGGTGGGAGAAGATGTCGTTGTCCCAGGTGATGACGAACGACGCCATTTCGGCCGCGGCGCGCACGGCGGTGCGGTCTCGCTCGTGGGGCTGGAGCTCGTAGCCGTAGCCCATCTCCAGCATGGGCAGCACGACCGAGGTCGCGCCGTCGTACAGCCGCATCAGGGTGTAGTCGTTGAGGTCGGGCACGGTGCCGGCCCGGCGGTGGGCCGCCTCCCACACCACCGAGAAGAAGTATTCGCGCAGGGCGTCCACCCAGCGGGCGGTCTGGCCCGCGGTGCCGTACCGGTCGACGCGCATCCGCAGGTCCCGCAACCCCGCGGCCAGCGGGTCGTCCTGCATCATCGGCGCCTCGGGGTTCTGCGCCACCCGGATCAGGCGGTGCAGCAGGCCGGCCAGGTCCCCGGGCCGGTGGCCCAGTTCGCCCTCCTCGCAGTGGCCGTCGTCCACTCCGAAGAGCCACAGGACGAAGTCCGCGAGGAGCGAGACGACCTCCTCGCGGCCCTCGGGCAGGATCCGCGCCGAGAACGTGCCGATGTCCTGCACCACCAGCTTGGCGCGCAGCGCCTCGGAGCCGATGCGGTACGTCTCGGCCCAGGCCGCGGTCTGGACGTCTATGTCCGCGTGCCTGGGGTGTATCGCCGGTGGAATGGGCGAGAAGATCGGTGGAACGGTCAGCTCGGATTCCACTGCGGCCTGCCTCTCGATGCGGGTGCGGCACGTCAACTCCGTTGTCACACGCGCAACTTGCACCTCGAAGTGATCATCGAGACGCATCGTACTCAGCCGGATTGGCTGATCCAACGGGGCGAATCCCCGGCATACCGGAGCGCAACGGTCCATCGGTGGCTGGAACCGGTGCGTGAACCCCACCACCGGCGGCCGCCCGCGGGCGGCCTTTCGCGGACCCCGGCCGCAGGGGGCCGGGGACCGGTCACGACGCCGCCGGGGCCTGGGCCAAGGACTGCAGGTAATGCATCAGGGCCATCAGGACGTCCCGGCTGGACGCGCGCTGCCGCGCGTCGCACAGCACGATCGGCACCGATTCGGGCAGGTCCAGCGCGGCGCGCAGCTCCTCCACTGGGTAGCCCGGGGCGTCCGGGAAGGAGTTGACCGCGACCACGAACGGGACGCCGCGCTCCTCCAGCCGCCCGATGACGTCGAAGCTGACCTCCAGCCGTCGGGTGTCGACCAGCACCACCGCGCCGAGCGCGCCCTCGAACAGCCCGCGCCACAGGAACCAGAAACGCTCCTGACCGGGGGTGCCGAACAGGTACAGCACCAGTTCCTCGTTGATGCTGATGCGGCCGAAGTCCATCGCGACCGTGGTCGACGTCTTGCGTTCCACGCCCTGGGTGTCGTCCACGCCGACCCCGGCCTGCGTCATCGTCTCCTCGGTCGTCAGCGGCCTGATCTCGCTGACCGAACCGACCAGGGTCGTCTTGCCGACACCGAAGCCGCCCACGATGACCACCTTGACGGCGGCCGTGGCGGTCGTCGGCAGCACGTCCTCGCTCCGCGGGCCGAGAGCCTGCTCAGAGCTTCTGAAGTCCATCGATCACTGCCTCAATCAAAGCGCGGTCGGGGAGGTGGGCGGCCCGGACGGGTGCGCGTGCCAGCACCTTGTCCTCGGCCAACAGATCGCTGAGCAGCACGGTGATCACACTCACCGGCAGGCCCAGGTAGGCGGATATCTCGGCCACCGAGAGCGGCGCCTGGCAGATGCGGATGATGGCCGCGTGCTCCGGCTGCATTCCGGGTTTGGGGCCCGACCTGGCCACGATCAGTGTGACCAGGTCCAAGGCGGTGGGCGCGAAGGATCCGCTGCGGCCGCCCGTGATGACGTACAGCCGCTCCGGACTGCTCGGCTCCCAGTCCTCGTCCGCTTCGCTCACGCGGTGTGCCCCTCGTGCCGCGGCGGCGTGCTCAGGTGCTCTCCGATCCGCAGCACGAGGTCCCGCATGCGCTGGCCCATCAGCCCCGCGTCCACGCCCTCGTCGGCGAGCACCGCGAGGTAGGCGCCCGCGCCGGCCGCCATCAGGTAGAAGAACCCGCCGTTCATCTCGATGACGACGAGCCTCATCCGGCCGTCGCCGTGCGGGAGTTCGGAGGCGACCGCGGCCGCGAGGCTCTGCAGTCCGGCGCAGGCGGCGGCCAGACGGTCGGCCGTGTCCGTGTCCGCGCCGTACTGCGCCATGCGCAGTCCGTCGGCGGACAGCACGACGACGTTTCGGGTCTGCGGTACGCCCTCTGCCAGGTCCTTGAGCATCCAGTCCATGTTGCTCTGGTGGGACTGCCGCTGAATCATGGCTGCTCGTTTCCGTTGTTCGTCGGGGGGGTCTCGCCGGACAGGCCGCTCTGGAAGGCGGTCAGCCACATGCCGGGCTGCACCGCCGGTGCGGCGTCCGCCGCGTCGTCCGGCTGGTTCGCGGGAGCCGCCGGGGCCGTCGCCCCGGCAGCGGGGACGGCGGGAGCGGTCACCCGGTTCTTGCGGCGCCGCTGGGGGAGGCCGTTCGCGGTCCGCTCGGTCACCTGCGGTGCGTCCTCCGCGGGCAGCGGGGCCGTGGGGCCGGTGACCGGCCGCGGCAGCCGCTCGTGGGTGTCGGAGCCGGTGGGGCGGGGGCCGGAGGCGGCGCCGATGCCGTGCGCCAGACCGGTCGCCGAAGCGGACGTGGTGATCAGGGCCTGGGGGACGACGAGGACGGCGCGCACACCGCCGTACGCGGAGGAGCGCAGCGACACCTGGAAGCCGTACGCCTGAGAGAGCCGGCCGACCACGGCGAGGCCCAGGCGCGGGGTCTCCCCCAGGTCGTTGACATCGATGCCCTGCTGAGCCTGGCGCAGCATCCGCTCGGCGCGCCTGCGCGCCTCCTCGCTCATGCTGACGCCGCCGTCCTCGATCTCGACCGCGATGCCCGACTGCACGTCCACCGCGGTCAGATGGACCTTGGTCTGCGGCGGCGAGTAGCGGGTGGCGTTGTCCAGCAGCTCGGACAGGGCGTGGATCAGCGGTTCGACGGCGGTGCCGACGACGGCGACCTCGGAGACCGAGTGCAGTTCCACTCGCTGGTAGTCGATGATCCGGGACATGGCGCCGCGCATCACGCTGTAGAGCGGGACGGCCTTGCTCCACTGGCGGCCCGGGCGGGCACCGCCGAGGACGGCGATGGAGTCGGCGAGCCGGCCGATCAGCGCGGTGCCGTGGTCGATGCGCAGCAGGTCGCCGAAGACCTCGGGGCTGCCGCCGTGCCGGTCCTCCATCTCCCGTAGTTCCTGGGCCTGCTGGTGGACGATGGCCTGAACGCGACGGGCGATGTTCACGAAGGCGCGCTGCGCGGACTCGCGCAGGTCCTCCTCGGCGCTGACCGCGTCGACGACGGAGCGGAGCACCGCGTGGTGCTCGGCCGGTGCGTCGACGGCGGCGAGCACGTCCTCGGGGAAGCCGCCCTTGCGCAGGGCCTCGACCACCTGCGGCAGCAGCTCGCCCGCGAGGCGGCCGGTCTCGGCCGCGCGACGGGCGAGCAGCGCGTCCTGAGCCGCGACCCGCTCGCGCAGCTCGGCCACCAGCCTGTTCCGGCGCGCCACCACGGCGCAGGCGACGGCGACCATGGCGACGGCCACGGCGGAGACGATCAGTACGGGGGTGCGAGCCGACGCGGAGACCAGGAACGCGGCCGCGATCGCGGCCACGGCGGTCACGGCGACGGGCAGCTGCCAGACGAGGCTCGCCCTCGGCCGCGGACTTCCGGTCGACGTTCCCTGTCGAACCATCAGCATCCTCAGAATCGAACGGGAAAGATCACATGAAACGACGGGCGGGAGCATATCCCGGTCGGAGCAAGGTCGTTGACTCAGGGGTTCTGCTCTGGCGCGTTGTCGACGGCCGAAAAACAAAGAGGCGCGCCGGGCCCAACGGGCCCCGGCGCGCCGCCACTTGCGGAGGTTCTTATTCCTCCTGTGTCACTCCGCTGCCGCGTCCACCGCCTGCGCCTTCAGCGCACGCTCGACGCCCGCACGCGACTCCGAGACGAGCCTGCGCAGCGCCGCGTTGGGCTCGGCCTCCTTCAGCCAGGAGTCGGTGGCGTCCAGGGTCTCCTGCGAGACCTGGAGCGAGGGGTAGAGACCGACGGCGACCTGCTGCGCCATCTCGTGGCTGCGGGTCTCCCACACGCCCTTGACCGCCGCGAAGTACTTCTCGGTGTAGGGAGCGAGCAATTCGCGCTGGTCGGTCTGGACGAAACCGCCGATCACGGCCTCCTGCACGGCGTTCGGCAGCGCCGTCTTCGCGTCGGACGCGGCGGACTCGACGACCGAAGCCCACGCCTGCGCCTTGGCCTCCGGCGTAGGACGCGCGGCTCGCGCGGTGGCCGCGTGCCGCTCACCGGCCGCGGTCCTGTCCCGCTCGTACTCGCCGGCGATCTCGTCCTCGTCGAAGACGCCCGTCGCCGCCAGCCGCTCCACGAACGCCCAGCGCAGCTCCGTGTCGACGACCAGGCCCTCGATCGTCTCGGTGCCGTCGAGCAGCGCCTGGAGCAGGTCCAGCTGCTGCGGCGTGCGCGCGGTCGCGGCGAACGCCCGCGCCCAGGCCAGCTGGTGGTCGCTGCCCGGTGCCGCCGACCGCAGGTGCGCCAGCGTCGCGTCCGTCCACTGGGTCAGGCCGGTCTCGCGCCACTGCGGCGCCGCGTACAGGTCGATGGCCAGCTTGACCTGGCGGTGCAGCGACTGGACCACACCGATGTCGGACTCCTTGCCGATCCCGGACAGGACCAGCGCCAGGTAGTCGCGGGTGGCGAGCTCGCCGTCGCGGGTCATGTCCCAGGCCGAGGCCCAGCACAGCGCGCGCGGCAGGGACTCGGTGAAGTCGCCCAGGTGCCGGGTGACGTTCCGCAGGGACTCCTCGTCGAGGCGGACCTTCGCGTACGACAGGTCGTCGTCGTTGAGCAGGACGACGGCGGGGCGGGTCCTGCCCACCAGCTCCGGCACCTCGGTCAGTCCGTCCTCGACGTCCAGCTCGACGCGGTCGGTGCGCACCAGCTTGCCGGACCCGTCCAGGTCGTAGAGGCCGATCGCGATCCGGTGCGGCCGCAGGACCGGCTCCCCCTTGGCTCCCGTGGGAAGCGCCGGGGCCTCCTGCCGCACCGCGAACGCGGTGACCGTGCCGTCGTCGTCGGTGGTGATCTCCGGACGCAGGATGTTGATGCCGGCCGTCTCCAGCCACGCCTTCGACCAGGTCCTCAGGTCACGGCCGCTGGTCTCCTCCAAGGCGTCCAGCAGGTCCGAAAGGCGCGTGTTGCCGAAGGCGTGCGTCTTGAAGTACGCCTGCACGCCGCGGAAGAACTCGTCCATGCCGACGTAGGCCACGAGCTGCTTGAGAACCGACGCGCCCTTGGCGTACGTGATGCCGTCGAAGTTCACGAGAACGTCGTCGAGGTCGCGGATCTCGGCCATGATCGGATGCGTCGACGGCAGCTGGTCCTGCCGGTACGCCCAGGTCTTCATCGAGTTGGCGAACGTGGTCCACGAGTGCGGCCACTTCGAGCCCGGGGCGTACGCCTGGCACGCGATCGAGGTGTAGGTGGCGAACGACTCGTTCAGCCAGAGGTCGTTCCACCACTCCATGGTGACGAGGTCGCCGAACCACATGTGGGCGAGCTCGTGCAGGATCGTCTCCGCCCGCACCTCGTACGCGGCGTCCGTCACCTTGGAACGGAACACGTACTGGTCGCGGATGGTCACCGCGCCCGCGTTCTCCATCGCGCCCGCGTTGAACTCCGGCACGAAGAGCTGGTCGTACTTCGCGAACGGGTAGGCGTAGTCGAACTTCTCCTGGAACCAGTCGAAGCCCTGCCGCGTGACCTCGAAGATCGCGTCCGCGTCCAGGAACTCGGCCAGCGAGGGGCGGCAGTAGATGCCGAGCGGGACGGACTGCCCGTCCTTCTCGTACGAGCTGTGCACGCTGTGGTACGGGCCGGCGATCAGGGCCGTGATGTACGTCGAGATGCGCGGCGTCGGCTCGAAGCGCCAGATGTTGTCCTGCGGCTCCGGCGTCGGCGAGTTGGAGATCACCGTCCAGCCCTCGGGCGCCTTCACGGTGAACCGGAAGGTCGCCTTGAGGTCGGGCTGCTCGAAGCTCGCGAAGACGCGGCGCGCGTCCGGCACCTCGAACTGGGTGTAGAGGTAGGCCTGCTCGTCGACGGGGTCGACGAAGCGGTGCAGGCCCTCGCCCGTGTTGGTGTAGGAGCAGTCGGCGACGACCCTCAGCTCGTTGTCGCCCGCCCGCAGGTGCTTCAGCGTGATCCGCGAGTCCCGGAAGACCGCGGCGACGTCGAGCGACTTCCCGTTCAGCACGACCTCGTGCACGGCTGGGGCGACCAGGTCGATGAACGTCTGCGCACCGTCCTCGGCGGACGCGAAGCGCACGGTGGTCTCGGACCGGTAGGTCCCGCCGTCCTGCGCTCCGGAGAGATCGAGATCGATCTCGTACGAGTCAACGGTGAGCAGGCGCGCCCGCTGCTGCGCCTCTTCACGGGTCAGGTTTGTGCCAGGCACCCGGTCATCTCCTCGGTCTGCGATGTTTGCGGCCATCCTTCCACGCGCCGACGGGGCTCCGCCCGGGAGAATCGGCCCCGGTCACCGCACGGCCGCGAGGCGTGCCGGCCGCCCGGGGCGATCTTTGGATCCGCGCGTGCCCAGGGCCGGCGAGGGACGCCACGGCGGCGGCCTGCCAGGGCATGCACAAGGGGGCGATCACCTCTCGGTGATCGCCCCCTCGGCTTCGATCAGGGTCCTCAGCCGCGCAGCTCGTCAGCGACCAGCTCCGCGATCTGCACCGCGTTCAGCGCCGCGCCCTTGCGCAGGTTGTCGTTGGACACGAACAGCGCCAGGCCGTTGTCCACCGTCTCGTCCACGCGGATGCGGCCCACGTACGAGGCGTCCTTGCCGGCCGCCTGGAGCGGGGTCGGGATCTCGGAGAGCTCCACGCCCGGCGCGTCCTTCAGCAGCTCGTACGCGCGCTCCACGCCGATCGGACGCTCGAAGCGCACGTTGACCTGCAGCGAGTGGCCGGAGAAGACCGGCACGCGCACACAGGTGCCCGAGACCTTGAGCTCCGGGATCTCCAGGATCTTGCGGGACTCGTTGCGGAGCTTCTGCTCCTCGTCGGTCTCGTGGGAGCCGTCGTCCACGAGGTTTCCGGCGAGCGGGAGGACGTTGAAGGCGATGGTGCGCTTGTAGACGCCCGGCTCGGGGAAGACGACGGCCTCGCCGTCGTGCGTCAGCTCGGTGGCACGGTCGGCGACCGCCTTGACCTGGTCGTCCAGCTCCGCGACGCCCGCGAGACCGGACCCGGAGACGGCCTGGTAGGTGGTCGCGACCATCGAGAGGAGGCCGGCCTCCTGGTGCAGCGGCTTGAGGACCGGCATCGCGGCCATCGTGGTGCAGTTCGGGTTGGCGATGATCCCCTTGGGGCGGTCCTTGATCGCGTGCGGGTTCACCTCGGAGACCACGAGCGGCACCTCGGGGTCGCGGCGCCAGGCCGAGGAGTTGTCGATCACGACCGCGCCCTGCGAGGCGACCTTCTCGGCGAGCGCCTTGGAGGTCGCGCCGCCGGCCGAGAACAGGACGATGTCGAGTCCGGTGTAGTCCGCCGTGGCGGCGTCCTCGACCGTGATCTCGCGCCCCTCCCACGCGATGGTGGAGCCCGCCGAACGGGCGGAGGCGAAGAGCCTGAGCTCGTCGACCGGGAACTTCCGCTCGGCAAGGATCTTGCGCATGACCGTGCCGACCTGCCCGGTGGCTCCGACGATTCCGACCTTCACGGGGACTCCTCCGTACGTTTGTGCACCATCTTGCGGCATGGGGTGCCGCTCCATGATGCGTATGTCCACGGCCGCCTTGTCCAATCGATTGTCCGAGGAACGGGACGCACGCCACACACGCGGAAGGGCGGGCGCCCCTCGGACGCCCGCCCTCCGCACGTATCACACCGTTATGGCGTGACCTTCCCGATCACGACGCTGCCCGTGCCCGCGGCCGTGCCGCGCGCGTTCAGCAGCCGCACCTCGCCGAAGAACTGCCGTCCCTCGGGAGCCGCGCTGTTCACCAGGACCTCGGCGGTGACCTGCGCGGTCGCGCCGTTGGCGAGCTTCACGGGGTCCGCGCCGACCTTGACCTCGCCGAGCGAGGGCGCGAAGTAGACGTCGCGGTAGTCGTACGTCGTGGTCTTGGCCGGGACCGAGTAGCCGTCGACCTCGATGGTGTACGTACCGGCCGCCGGCTTCACCAGGCTGACCGCCTCCTCCGAGTCCCCGTCCGCGGACGAGCCGACCGTCACGCCGTCCTTCTTGACCGTGAGGTCGAGGTCGGCGGCCTTGTCGGAGACGTTGCCGATGGCGACGTCGAAGCGCTCGACGCCCTCGCCGATGACCACCGTGGTCGTCTGCGTCTCGTGGTGGGCGATCGTCGGCTTGGCGACCTTCGAGGAGCCGAGCGAGCCGCCGGCCAGCTTGCCGTCGATGGCGGCGAAGCCGTTGGTCACGTTCCACCGCACCGCGGCCGGGGTGCCGATCTTCGCCTCTTCCAGGGTCTGGACGGCCGGGTCGAAGGAGGTGCCGAGCACGGCGACGTTCAGCCGGTAGGGGTTGTCGAGCAGCGGCGACGTACGGCGCGACTCGACCTCCACCTCCCAGACGCCCGGCTGCGGGTTCGCGTAGGACCGCAGGTCGGGGCGGCAGGTGTTCGCCGGGTTGGTGTAGTTCGGGTAGCAGTTCACCGTCGACGTCGGGTCCGACGGCACACCGTACGGGTGGATCGAGACGAACCGGGTCTGGCTGCCCGCCGCGAGACCGCCGAGCGCGATCTCCAGGCTCTTGGCGCCCTTCGGGACGGTGACGAAGTAGGACTTGTGGCTGTTGCGCTGCACTGAGCCGGACGCGGACAGCGTGTAGGAGGGCTGCGCCAGCTCGTGCGAGGCGACCACCGTGGTGAGCACCTGCTTGTCGATGCCCTCGGTGCGCGGGTCGTCGACCTCCAGGATCGCGCTGTGCACTCCGGCGGACCGGGGCGCCGCGGCGACCTTGACGGTGACCGGCTGGTTCAGCGGGAGCACCACCTCGTCGTCACCGACGATCCGGAACGTGCCGTCGTTGTTCTCGAAGTGCAGCTCGTGCCGCACCGGACGGTCCGGGCCCGTGGTGCGGGTGACGACGACGTCGTACGTCCTCTTCGCGCCGGCCTTCAGGCCGCCCTCGCGGTCGTACAGGCCGGTGCCGAAGCCCGGGGTCTTCAGGAACTGGTCGATCGCGGTGTCGACCGGGGCCTTGACGCTGTACTCGTGGGCGGTCGCGCCGTCCTCGATGGCGTCCCAGGCGTCCACGATGTTGATCAGGCCGGCGCCTTCCTCGTGCGCCTGCGTGCCGCGGATGTGGTCGGCCGTGCTGACGAGCGCCGTGCGCAGCTTCGCCGGGGTCAGCTCGACGTCGTTCTGCTTGGCCGCCGAGATCAGCAGCGCGGCCGCTCCCGCGGCCTGCGGGGAGGCCATCGAGGTGCCCTGGAGCATCGAGTAGCCCGGCGGGAGCCGGTAGCCCGCCTCGGCGACCGGGCCGCCGGGCGACCAGGTCTGCGTGGTGTTGATGGCGGCGCCGGGCGCGCTCAGGGTCGGCGTGAAACCGCCGTCCTCGCGCGGACCGCGGGAGGAGAAGGGCAGCATCGCGTACTTCTTCTCCACGACCGAGCCGTAGTTCGCGGCCCAGGTCTCGCGGGAGATGGTGGCGCCGACGCTGATGACCTTGTCGGCCAGGGACGGGTCGCCGATGGTGTTGACGCCGGGGCCGCTGTTGCCGGCCGAGACGACCAGCTGGACGCCGTAGGTGTCGATCAGGCGGGTGTAGAGCTCCGCGCGGGCGTTGTTGCCGTCGTTGAGCGCCGGCAGGCCCCCTATGGACATGTTGACGATGTCCACGCCGCGGTTGATGACCAGGTCGGCCATGCCCTCGGTCAGGGCCACGTTCGTGCAGCCGCCGGACCAGGTGCACGCGCGCGAGGAGACGAGCTTGGCGCCGGGCGCGGCGCCGTTCATCTCGCCGCCGAAGAGGCCGTTGGCGGCGGTGATGCCGGCGACGTGGGTGCCGTGCGAGCCCTCGATCACACCGATGCTGACGTAGTCGGCCTTGGCGCCCGCGGCGTTGTAGACGACGTCCTTGCGGACCTCGATCACGAACGGGATGCGCTCGGCGACGTCGGTCGCCGGGTTGTCGGTGCCGAACCAGCCGACCTGGAAGCCGTTCTTGTACGGCTTCATGACGGTGTCGTCGGCGAAGTCGCCGTTGTTGTTCAGGTCCACCCGGGCGGTGCGGGTGCCCGCGTCGTACAGCACACCCCACTTGTCCGTGGTGTCGCCGTCGCGGTTGAGGTCGCCGGCCATGTCGCCGCCGAGGGTGGCGGACTCGGCGAAGACCTGGAAGCCGTAGGACCCGGCCGGGGCGGACCAGGTGCGGCCGCCCGCGGTGAACGTCGGGCCGCTGACGGCGTTGTTCATCCGCAGCCAGGTGCCGTCGCCGTCGGACACCGGGTCGGTCGCCGTGACCCAGTCGACGATCTTGCGCTCGCCGGTGGTGGTCTTCTGCAGCGCGGGGTGCCCGAGGTCCACGCCCGAGTCCAGGATGCCGATGGTGACCCCTCGGCCGTCGGCCTCGGGATTGTCCTCGACGAACTCGACGGCGCCCGTCTCGAAGGACGGGTTGTACGGGTTCTTGGCGGGCGTGTCCTTGCCGGGAGCCGGGTAGGTGCCCTCGGCCGCGGTGGCCGCGCCCTTGGCGCGGTCGGCGGCCGGCGTCGGGTCGTCCAGCTCGATCTCGTGCTTGAGGTCGATGCCGTGGACGCTCGAGAGCTCGGCCACCGCCCGAAGGGCGTCTTCGGCCTCGGCGGTGGGCAGCGTCGCGCGGACGTAGCCGAGCTTGTCGAACGTCCTGCCGACCGTCGCGCCCTCGACCGCGTCGAGCCGGCCGGCGACCTGCTCGGTCGCCCCGGGGGCGGTGGCGACCATGACGGTCACGGTCTTGCGGCCGTCGGCCTCGGCCTCGGCGAGCAGTTCGGCGTCGGCCGTGCCGAGCTTGTCGGCGGCGGACGCCGCGGTCCTGAGGCCCTTGCCGGCAGACGGGTCGTCAACGGGCGCCGAGGCGACGGCCGGGGCGACGCCCGCCGCGGCCAGTGCGGCCACGAGTGAGGCGGCCGCCGCCACCCGGGCCGCACGTCTGTGCCCGGGTGCGGAGCGCTCTGTGCTGGAGCTCTGGGGCTGGGGGGTCATCTGCATCCCTGTTCGTGAAAGAGAGGGTCCGGAATTCGGCACCGGATGACCGCTCAGCCTTTCGTAAAGAACAGGGTTTTGTGGAGACTTGATCGAGGCGTGAACACGACGTGGCGGAGACCCGCCAGGGCGCCGGATGTGCCAGGTCGGTCAAATCGGGTGATGTCCCCCGCTGTTCACCCCTCGCGGGTCCGCGCGTAATGGCGCGACGCCTTCGCACGGTTGCCGCACAGGGCCATGGAGCACCAGCGGCGGGTGCCGTTGCGCGACGTGTCGAAGAAGTGCAGGACGCAGGCGTCGTGCGCGCAGGCGCGGATCCGGTCGGGTGCGGTGCGCAGCAGGTCGAGGTGGCCGCGGGCCGCGATCCAGGCAGGTCCCCATGCCGGATCGGTGAACTCCGCCTCCTCGCCGGGGCCTTCGTCCGTCAGCGTGGCGCGGATGCGGCCGTGCGCGAGGACGGCGTCGACGCGCGCGGCGGCCTTCGCGTCCGTGCGGTCGACCAGCGCGGCCAGCGCGTCCCGAGCGACGAGGGTGTTCACCCGTGTGGCCGCGTCGGCGGCGAACCGGTCCGCGAGGCCGTTCGTCCTCAGCCAGATCTCCAGGCCGTCGGTGTCCCGGAGCAGGTCCTGGAGCTCCCCGTCGTGCATCCAGCGGGTGTTGAGGAGGTCGAGCGAGACCGGCTCACCGAGAAGGGGGCGCGGGTCGGCGGCGGTCATATGGATTCCTTCGCTCCGTTGCGTCTAACCGCTCAAGGGTACGTGACCGGTTGCGCCTCTCGGGGCTAACCGTTAAGTTGCATGTGAGCGGTTAGCCATCGAGGCGGAACCGCATGACGCAGAGAGGTCTTCCATGACGTCCAGCAGCGCGCTCGCCGGCGGCCACATCGGCCTCAACGTGACCGACCTCGGCCGGTCGCTCCCCTTCTACGCCGACACCCTCGGCTTCGAGGTCATCGGCGAGGGCAAGGAGGACGGCCGGCGCTTCGCCTTCCTCGGCCGCGACGGCACCCTCGTCCTCACCCTGTGGCAGCAGGCCGAATCCGGCTTCGAGGCCACCCGTGCGGGGCTGCACCACCTCGCCTTCGAGGCCGCGTCCATCGACGAGGTCCGTGCGGCCGAGGTGCGCCTGAAGGACCTCGGCGTCGGCTTCGCCCATGACGGCGTCGTCGCCCACCGGGAAGGCGCGGCGTCCGGCGGCATCTTCTTCCACGACCCCGACGGCATCCGCCTGGAGATCTACGCGCCCTCGGGCGCCGAGGGGGCACCCGCACCCAGCGCCGCAGCGCCCACCTGCGGCTTCTTCTAGGCCGTCCGCGCCCGCCCTCCAGGAGCTGACACCCATGGACCCCGCACCGGGCCCCTACCACCACGGCTCCCTCGCCGTGCAGCGCCGCGTCGGCGTGCGGGAGCAGGCCGCGCACGCCGGCCGCTCGATCGGCTCCGGCATCAAGCCGGTCGCCGCGGCCTTCCTCGGCCTGCAGCCCATGCTCGTGCTCGGCGCGGCGGACGAGGCCGGCCGGATGTGGGCCTCGCTGCTCACCGGACCGCCCGGATTCCTGCGGGCCACGGGAGCGCACCACGTCACGGTCGCCGGAAGCGTGCCCGGCCACGACCCGCTCGCCGCGACACTGGCCGGCCCTCCCGTGGCGGCCGGCGCGATCGTCCTCGACCCGCGCACACGCCGGCGGATGCGGATGGGCGGCACGGTCCGCCCGTCCGCCCGCGGGCTGCTCGTCGAGACCGAGCGGGTGTTCGCCAACTGCCCCAAGTACCTCCAGAAGAGGGAGTTGTACGAGACCGCCGCGGACACACCCCCGGCCGGCGCAGTGCGGCGCGGCGAACGCCTCGACCCCGACCAGGCGGCCTTCGTCCGGGCCGCCGACACCTTCTTCGTCGCCACGGGCACACCCGACGGCTCCGACGCGAGCCATCGCGGCGGGAACCCGGGCTTCCTCCGGGTCGCCTCACCGACCGAGCTGAGCTGGGAGGACTACCCCGGCAACGCGATGTTCCTGACCCTCGGCAACCTGGAGCGCGACCCGCGGGCCGGACTGCTGCTGCTCGACTGGAGCACCGGGACCACGCTTCAGTTCACCGGGACGGCCCGTACCGAGCACACGCCGGACGGCGGCCGTACCGTCCGCTTCACGGTGTCCGGCGTCGTGCACGCCGAGGCGGCCTCACCACTGCGCTGGTCCGGGCCCGAGTTCTCCCCGGCGAACCCGCCCGTCCCCGACGACCCGCCGGTAACCTCACCGGATGAACAGGGAGCTGAGGGTCGCGGCGTACGCCGTGTGCATACGGGATGAACAGATCCTGCTCGCCCGCTGGGTGGCGGGCGACGGCACCAGGAAGTGGACGTTGCCGGGCGGCGGGATGGACCACGGTGAGGACCCCCTGGACACCGTCGTCCGCGAGGTCGAGGAGGAGACCGGCTACGCGGCGGAGATGACCGCTCTGCTCGGCATCGACTCGATACGCCGCCGCTACCCGCGCAAACTCGGCATGTTCGCCGACTTCCAGGGCCTGAGGATCGTCTACGAGGGCCGGGTCACGGGTGGTGACCTGCGGCCCGAGACGCAGGGGTCGACCGATCTGGCCGCATGGCACGCCCTGGACGCGGTGCCGGGACTCGACCGGGTCACCCTGGTCGACATCGGACTCGAACTGTGGCGCTCCCGGCCGGCGCTCGGTCACGTCCGTCAGCGCGGCAGCACCGCCACGTAGGCCGCGGGCTCCCGGTCCGCCGCCGCCATCAGGGCCGTACGCACCACGACCGCCTGCTGCTCGGGCGCGTCCCGCAGCTTGCGGGGGGTGAGGTGGACGACCGTGATGCCCAGGCGTTCGAGGATCTCCCGCTTGTGGGCGTACTCCGACCACAGGGCGTCCTCGTCGTGCCGGGGCGCCCGCGTGTCCAGCTCGACGGCGACGGCCTGGTCGGGCCAGTACGCGTCGATCCAGCCGAGGTGGGGGCCGCCGGGCAGCCGCAGATCCACGTTCCACAGCGGCTCGGGCAGGCCGTTCGCGCGCACCATGGCGTAGAGCCTGCCCTCGGCCAGCGCCCGGCCCTCGGCGAGCAGAGAGTCGACGGCGTCGATGACATGGGGCTGGTTGAGCAGCCGGGCCTCGTTCAACTCCCTGACCACGGCGGCCGGTTCACAGCCGCGGCGGACGGCCTCCGTCAGCAGCAGCCGGACCCGCTGAGGGTCGTCGGTCAGCCCGGCGACGGCGTCGGCGAGGGCGCGCGCCACCGGGGCGGCCGGCACGCCCCCGGCCTCCTCGGCGATGGGCAGCACCTGCCCGCGCACCAGCCGGACGCACCCGGTGGACCGCAGACGCCGCGTACGGGGCACGAGCACGTCGATCACGTCGAGCGTGCTCAGCGGAGGAACGCCGGAGAACCCGTGCAGCGCGAGCGCGGCGAGCCCGGTGACCATCGCCTGGCCGTACGGCGCCGAGTCGTTCCGCTGGACGGGGACCACGGGCTGCCCGGCGTACAGGAGCGCGGCGCGCAGCCGCTCCTCGCCGGTCACCGGCCCGGACCGCAGGAGGTACACCCCGGGCAGCAGCACCTGCCAGGGCCCACCGGTCCTGCACTGCTGCGCGGCCCGCGCCGGAGTGACACCGTGGGCGCGCAACTCGGCACCCGACACGACGAGTTCCGGGATGCGGCGGGGGTGGAGGGGGAGGGGGAGGGGAGTGTCGCACTGTTCCATGCGGAGGGGATGCCCGGAGGCGAGCGGGCCCCTAACCGCTGTTACACGCCCGTCGATATTTCGGGACAAGGCGACACTAAAGTACGCGCGTTCGAGCGCCGATGGGGCGGCCGGTGGCGACCGCTGCGCGGGCTCGTTCCCCGCACCGCCCTCCTCCTGCGGCCTGTCGGCCCGGGGCGGTGCCCCTTCCCGTAACCGGGGGCGCTGCCCTGGGCCCGCCCCTACGTCCTGCGGGCGTAGGGGGGACCTTCAGCGCCGCGATCGCCGGCGGGGCTCCCAAGGAGCCGCGCTGGGGGCCTCCCTGCTTCGCCGGCGGGGCCCCACCCCCGGCCGCCAGGCCGTGGGGGGAGGCGGAGGGACCGCGCGCAGCGCGGTAGGGGCTCCGGGGCGAAGCCCCGGTACGGGATGGGTCGGGCCCCCCGCCGCCAGTCCGCAGGGGGATGCGAGGACCCGGCGCGCAGCGGGGTACGGGGTCCGGGGCGGAGCCCCGGGGGGCGCCCTCCCTACGCCCCGTCCCGCTCCTGCGCGCGCAGCGCCCTCGCCAGGTCGTCGCGGGCCTCGAGCACCAGTCGGCGCAGCGCCGGCGCCGCCGACTCGTGCGCGGCGAGCCACTCGTCCGTCGCCGCCAGCGTGTGCGGCGAGTCCTGGAGCGACGGGTACAGGCCCCGCACCACGTCCATCCCGATCTGGATCGACCGCTCGGACCAGATCCGCTCGATCGCCTCGAAGTACTTGGAGAGGTACGGCGCCACCAGGTCCCGCTGCGAGGGCTGGACGAAGCCCGCGATCGTCGCCTCCACCAGCGCGTTGGACAGCTGGTCCGACTCCACCACCGCGGCCCACGCCTGCGCCTTCACCGCGGCGGACGGCCGCGCCGCCAGGCAGCGCACCTCGTGCCGCTTGCCCGACGCCGTGTCGTCGCGCGCCAGCTCCGCGGCGATCACGGACTCGTCCGCCCGGCCGTGCGCGGCCAGCGGCTCCAGGAACGCCCAGCGCAGCTCCTGGTCCACGTCCAGGCCGTCGATCTTCTCCGTACCGTCCAGCAGACCGGACAGCAGCCGGAAGTCCTCGTCCCGCGCTGCCACCGACGCGAAGAACCGCGCCCACGTCAGCTGGTGCTCCGTGCCCGGCTCAGCGCGCCGCAGCTCACCCAGCGCGCCATCGGCCAGCAGCCGGGAGCCCTCCTCGCGCCACGCGGGAGCCGCGTAGTGCGCCAGCGCCGCTCGGGCCCACGCGTGCAGCATCTGCAGGACGCCGATGTCCGACTCGCGCCCGGCGAACCGCAGCACCAGGTCCACGAAGTCCCGCGCCGGCATCAGCGCGTCACGCGTCATGTTCCACAGGGCCGACCAGGCCAGCGCCCGGGCCAGGGGGTCCTCGATGTCGCCCAGGTGCGCCCGCAGCGTCGCCAGTGAGTCCTCGTCGAAGCGGACCTTGCAGTACGTCAGGTCCTCGTCGTTGACGAGGACGACCTCCGCCCGCTCGGTGCCCGCCAGCTCGGCCACCACCGTGCGCGCCCCGACGACGTCCGCCCCGGCGCTCGCGTACCGCACGAGCTTCCCGTCCTCGATCCGGTACAGGCCGACCACGACCCGGTGGGGACGGAGCGTGTCGCCGTCCTGGGCGATCACGAGCTCGGCGATCCGGCCGTCCTCGCCGTACACGACCTCCGGCGTCAGGGAGTTGACCCCGGACGTCTCCAGCCAGAAGCGCGACCACTCCTTCATGTCCCGCCCGGAGGTCTCCTCCAGCACGGACAGGAGGTCGTCGAGGCGGGTGTTCCCGTAGGCGTGGCGCTTGAAGTAGCGCCGTGCGCCCTCCAGGAACGCCTCCCGCCCCACGTAGGCCACCAGCTGCTTGAGCACCGAGGCGCCCTTGGCGTACGTGATGCCGTCGAAGTTGAGCTTGGCGTCCTCCAGGTCACGGATGTCGGCCGTGATCGGGTGCGTGGAGGGCAGCTGGTCCGCGCGGTAGGCCCACGCCTTGCGGTTGTTGGCGAAGGTGACCCAGCCGTTGGTGAAGCGGGTCGCCTCCACCATGGAGAACGAGCCCATGAAGTCGGCGAACGACTCCTTGAGCCACAGGTCGTCCCACCACCGCATGGTGACCAGGTCGCCGAACCACATGTGCGCCATCTCGTGCAGGATCACGTTCGCCCGGCGCTCGTACGACGCCTGCGTCACCTTGCCGCGGAAGACGAACTCCTCGCGGAAGGTCACACAGCCCGGGTTCTCCATGGCGCCCAGGTTGTACTCGGGCACGAACGCCTGGTCGTACTTCCCGAACGGGTACGGGTAGTCGAAGTGGTCGTGGAAGAAGTCCAGGCCCTGCTTGGTGACGAGAAAGATGTCGTCCGCGTCGAAGTGCCTGGCCAGACTCTTGCGGCACATGGCGCCCAGCGGGATCCGCAGCGCCGTCCCTCCCCCGGAGCCTTCGGCCCGGGAGGTGCCCCCAGCCGGCTCCCGCTCGTACACGTCCGTCTCGTAGTGGTACGGGCCGGCGACGACCGCCGTGATGTACGTGGAGATCGGCCGCGTCTCGGCGAAGTGCCACACCCCGTCCTCGGCGCGGGCGCCCTCCTCGTTGCTCCACACGGTCCAGCCCTCGGGCGCGGTCACCTCGAAACGGAACGGCGCCTTGAGGTCGGGCTGTTCGAAGTTCGCGAACACACGGCGCGCGTCGGCCGGCTCGTACTGCGTGTAGAGGTAGACCTCCCCGTCCTCCGGGTCGACGAAGCGGTGCAGGCCCTCGCCGGTGCGGCTGTAGGCGCACCGGGCGTCCACGACGAGCACGTTCTCGGCCGCCACGGAGTCGAGCGCGATCCGGGAGCCGTCGAAGGCGGCGGCGGGGTCGAGCTCCCGGCCGTTGAGAGTGATGCTCGTCACGGACGGGGCGATCAGGTCCACGAAGGTCGGCGCACCCGGCTCGGCGGCGCGGAAGCGGATGGTGGTCACCGAGCGGAACGTGCGCGGCCCGGCCCCCTCCTCGGCGTCCCCGACCGCCGACTGTACGTCGAGGGCGACTTCGTACCCGTCGACGGACAGCAGCTCGGCCCGGGTGCGGGCCTCGTCGCGGGACAGATTCTCACCGGGCACGGGCACTCCTTCGTGTCTCGTTCGAACAGGAGCGATCCTCCCATGTGCTCCTGGCAGCCGGTACGGGGGAATCCCTCGCACGCGGGTGGCGTTGCCCCTGCGAGGCAGGCAGGGCGCCGCCCGTTCACGAGGAGTGACATGTCCGACAACGGCAAGACGCCAGTCGACTTCTGGTTCGATCCCCTGTGCCCCTGGGCCTGGATGACCTCCCGCTGGATGCTGGAGGTCGAGAAGGTCCGCGACGTCCAGGTCCGCTGGCACGTGATGAGCCTCGCCGTGCTGAACGAGAACAAGCTGGACGAGCTCCCGGAGGAGTACCGGGAGATGCTCGCCACCAAGGCATGGGGCCCGGTGCGGGTCGTCGTCGCCGCCGCGCAGGAGCACGGCGAGGACGTGCTCGGCAAGCTGTACACCGCGCTCGGCACCCGCTTCCACAACAAGGGGGAAGGGCCGACCCCCACGGCGATCCGCGAGGCGCTGGAGGACGTCGGCCTGCCCGTCTCGCTCGCCGAGTACGCCGACAAGGACACGTACGACGCCGAGCTGCGCGCCTCCCACGAGGAGGGGATCAGCAAGGTCGGCCAGGAGGTCGGCACGCCGGTCATCGCGGTCCCGGGCGCCGACGGCGAGCAGATCGCCTTCTTCGGCCCGGTCGTCACCCCCGCCCCCAGGGGCGAGGAGGCGGCGAAGCTGTGGGACGGCACGCTGCTGGTGGCCTCGATCCCGGGCTTCTACGAGATCAAGCGCACCCGCACACAGGGGCCGATCTTCGACTGAGACCGGACACCGGACAACGGCCCCCGCGAGTCATGTCCTCGCGGGGGCCGTCCTCTTCCGCCTGCCCGGTGACGCTGAGAAGACGATCACGGCAGGACGTCCCACCACCGGGTCGGGCGCGAACAGCGGGGTGCGCCCCGTGGCCTGCTCGGAGCGCGTCGCCACGCCCTCCCCCTCCTTATTGCACACCTTGCGCAACTGCGGCAGCAAGGGGGTCGGACCGTGATCAGTGCCTGGTTCCGGGACCGGCGGTGAACTCCTCGCGCGCGGCGACCGCGAGGTCGGGGAAATCGGTGACGACGGCGTCGACGCCGAGCCCGTAGTGCAGGGCGTACTCGGCGAACGCGTCGCCGAAGCCGTTCGGGTCCGTCCCCCGCCGCAGCTCCGCGGGCAGGAACTGGTTCTCCGCGCGGAACGTGTACGCGCCGACGCGCAGCCCGGCCGCGTGCGCGTCCGCGAGCAGCGTCGACGGCGCGACGACGGACGACTTGTCCGGACCGATCCAGTCGGCGTCTCGGGCGCGAGTGGGGGACGCTGTGCACACGCTGGTCACACGAGGCTGCGGCGGAGCGGCGGCGGGGTGGCCGCCTGATGGCCGGTCAGGTCCGGCGGGCACGGGCCCGTGCCGCTGCCAGCCGGGCTGCACCGGGGTGCCGGGCGCGGCGTCCACCCGGGGAGCCCTCTCGCAGTCGCCCTCCAGCAGCCGGAAGGTGCCGTCATCGCCCGCGGTGCCCGGCAGCAGGTTGATCCGCGGCCGCCCGAACGACCGTGCCACGAACGTGTCGTGGGGCCGGTGCCAGAGCTCCTCGCGGGTGCCCGTCTGCACGATCCGCCCGTCCCGGATCACCCCGATCCGGTCACCCAGGGCGAGCGCCTCCACCGAGTCGTGCGTGACGTACAGCGTGGTCGTGCCGTGGACCGCGCCGATGGCCTTGAGCTCGGCGCGCATCGCCTGGCGCAGCTTGGCGTCCAGGTGGGACAGCGGCTCGTCGAGCAGGAACGCCCGCGAGCCGGCCGCACCAGCACCCGCCCGAGCGCCATCCGCTGGCGCTGCCCGTTGGACAGTTC
Source organism: Streptomyces sp. NPDC049597 (assembly GCF_040675505.1). Taxonomy (NCBI): domain Bacteria; kingdom Bacillati; phylum Actinomycetota; class Actinomycetes; order Kitasatosporales; family Streptomycetaceae; genus Streptomyces; species Streptomyces sp. NPDC049597. Next base: position 571,326 of record NZ_JBFAOY010000001.1, on the reverse strand, counting down.
GCCCACGGGCCGGTCGAGCAGCGCGCCGATGCCGAGCAGGCCGGCGATCTCCCCGATCCGCTCGCGCGCCTGGTGTGCGGGGAGGCGGTGGCGCGGCGAGCGGAGCGGGGAGGCGAGATTGTCATATGCCGAGCGGTGTGGATAGAGGGCGTACGACTCGAAACACATGGCGACGCCCCGGTCGTACGGCTCCACGCCCGTCATGTCCTCGCCGTTGAGCCGACCGTGCCCGCGGTGGGCTCCTCCAGGCCCGCGATCGTCTCGAGGGTGGTCGTCTTGCCCGCCCCGGACGGCCCGAGAACACGCGCTGCGGGAATGCGACTTCGGGGTGGTCGAGGGCCGCACGCTCGCCGAGTTCGCGGCCGCGGACCCGGCCGGAGCGGACGCCTTCCGCGCCGATCCGGTGGCCCATCCGTTCCCGGACGCGGAGGACCCCCGGGCCGCGGCGGCCCGGGGGTCCGGAGCACTGCGCCGGATCGCCGGCGAGCACGAGGGGGAGCGGGTGCTGGTGGTCGCCCACAACACCCTGCTGCGGCTGGTGCTCTGCGAGCTGCTCGGCATCCCGCTCGCCGACTACCGCAGGGTCTTCCCGCAGCTGCGGAACGCGGCGGTCAGCGAACTGCGCCTCGCGCCGGACGCCGAGCGCGCCGCGCTCATCAGTCTCAATCTGCCGTGCTGACCCCGGCGGTCCCGGACTCGCCCGCCCGGGCACGCGACGCGCGCACCTTCTGGAGCGTGAAGCCGGCCGCGGAGAGCACCAGGGTCAGGATGCCGGTGCCGAGCAGCTGGAGCCGGGTCTCCTCCTCGCGCAGCATCAGCACGAAGACCGCCGCCATGCCCAGCAGCGCGACCCATGTCAGGGCCGGGAAGAGCCACATCTTCACGACCAGCTTCTCGGGCGCCTCGCGCTCGGTGCGGCGGCGCAGGATCAGCTGGGAGACGGCGATGAAGATCCACACGACGAGGATGATCGCGCCGATGGTGTTCAGCAGCCACATGAACACGTCGTCCGGACGCCAGTAGCTCAGCAGCACGCAGAGGAATCCGAAGACCGAGGAGACGAGCACCGCGAGCCGCGGCACGCCGCCGGAGAGCCGGCCGAGCGCCTTCGGTCCCTCGCCGCGCGCCACCAGCGAGCAGGCCATGCGGGAGGCGCCGTAGATGTTCGCGTTCATCGCCGACAGCAGCGCGACCAGCACGACCACGTTCATGATCTGCCCGGCCGCGGGGATGCCCAGGTGGTTCAGGGTCGCGACGTACGGGCCGACCTCGACGACCTTCGGGTCGTTCCACGGCACGAGCGTGACGATGACCGCCATCGAGCCGATGTAGAAGACCGCGATGCGCCACATCGCCGTGCGCACGGCCTTGGCGACACCCTGCACGGGGTGCTCGGACTCGGCGGCGGCGATGGTCACCGTCTCCAGGCCGCCGTAGGCGAAGACGGAGGCGAGCAGACCGACGACGAGCCCCTCGGAGCCGTTCGGCATGAAGCCGCCGTCACCGGTGAGGTTGCCCGTGCCGGGAGTCTCGGTACCGGGCAGGACACCGACGATGGCGAGCACGCCGATGCCGAGGAAGAGGACGATCGCGCCGACCTTGAGCGCGGCGAACCAGAACTCGAACTCGCCGAAGTTCTTCACGGCGGCCAGGTTGGTGCCGCAGAACACCAGCATGAACAGGGCGACCCAGGCCCACTCGGGGGAGTCCGGCAGCCAGCCCGTCATGATCTTGGCGGCGCCGATCGCCTCCAGGCCCACCGCCACGCACAGCAGGAACCAGAACGCCCAGCCCGCGGTGAAGCCGGCCCAGGGGCCGATGGCGCGCTCGGCGTGCACGGAGAAGGAGCCGGAGGCGGGGTTGGCCGCCGACATCTCGCCGAGCATGCGCATCACCAGCATGACGAGCAGGCCGGAGAGCGCGTAGGCGATGACGATGGACGGGCCGGCCGCGGCGATGCCGGCACCCGAGCCGACGAACAGCCCGGCTCCGATGACGCCGCCGAGGGCGATCATCGACAGGTGGCGTTGTTTGAGTCCGTGCGTGAGCAAGACGTCGGCCTGCTGGTCGACGGGCGCGGGCGCGGAGGTCCGGGACATGTGGCGGCCCTGTTCGTGTGCAGAGACGGGTGAGCAGCCGACAGTCTGGGCGCGCGTCCCCTCACGGGGAACGCTTGTCCGCTATACGGTCACGATGTTCACGGAAGGTCCACAGCTGAGCACAGCGTGTCCGGTGGTCATCCCCGCCGCGAACGCACCTCGCGGACGGCGGCCACCAGCAGCACGGCGGCGGTCGCCCCGGCCGACCACAGCACCTGGGGACGGGCCGCGTCGTCGTTCAGCATCAGCACGAGGACCGCGGCCATGGCTGCCAGCGCGGCCCAGGTGAGCCAGGGGAACGCCCACATCCGCAGGGTCAGCCTCTCCGGCGCCTCCGCCTCGATGCGGCGGCGCAGCCGCAGTTGGGAGACGGCGATCAGGCCCCAGACGAACAGCAGCACAGCGCCGACCGCGTTGAGCATGTAGAGGAACACGGAATCGGGCCACTTGAGGTTGAGCAGCACGGACGCGAAGCCGAAGGCGACCGACGCCAGCACGGCCCGGCGCGGCACTCCGGAGCCCGTGACCCTCAGCAGCCCCCTGGGCGCCTCGCCCCGCTCGGCGAGCGAGAAGACCATGCGGGAGGCGCCGTACAGATTGGCGTTGAGGGCGGACAGCAGCGCGACGAAGACGACGATCTCCATGATCCGCCCGGCGCTCGGCACGCCGATCGAGTCCAGCACCGTGACGTACGGGCTGAGCTCCGCCTGCTGCGCGGTCCACGGCAGCACGGTCACGATGACGGCCATCGAGCCGACGTAGAAGAAGAGGATGCGCGCCACGGCGCTGCGCACGGCGCGCCCCACCGCGCGGGCGGGGTCGTCCGTCTCCGCTGCCGCGATGGTGACGACCTCCAGACCGCCGAAGGCGAACACGACGGCCAGCACGCCCGAGACGACGCCGGACCAGCCGTTCGGAAGGAAGCCGCCGTCGCCGGTGAGATGGGTCAGGCCGACCGGCTCGGTGTCCGGGAGCAGACCGAAGATCGCGAGCGTGCCGAGCAGCAGGAACAGCACGAGCGCGCCGACCTTGAGGGCGGCGAACCAGAACTCGAACTCGCCGAAGTTCCTCACCGCCGCGAGGTTGGCGGCGGTGAACACCAGCATGAAGACGAGCACCCACCCCCACTGGGGCACGGCGGGCAGCCAGCCGTGCGCGATGGAGGCGGCGGCCGTCGCCTCGGCGGCCAGCACCACCACGAGCAGGAACCAGTACAGCCAGCCCACGCTGAAGCCGGCCCAGCGGCCGAGCGCCCGCTCCGCGTGCACCGAGAAGGAGCCGGAGGCCGGCATCGCGGAGGACATCTCGCCGAGCATCCGCATCACCAGCGTCGCGAGCGCACCCGCGATCAGATACGACACGACGATGCCGGGTCCGGCGACGGCGACACCCGCGCCCGAGCCCACGAAGAGCCCCGCGCCGATCACCCCGCCCAGCCCCAGCATCGTCAGATGACGCTGCTTGAGCCCGTGTTCGAGAGGTTCGGCCTCGGTGGCCAGGGTCGTGGGCGACACGTCGTGCATGGCGGGCAGTGCTCTCGTCTCACTCTGTGCGAGTTATGGGGAACCTACAGTCTCCCCGAGCACCGGCCCGGGACGCAAAACGGGCCACGTGCCCCGGACCTCAGTGACGAGCATCACGCGATGGGATGCATGGCGCGGACTCTTTGTCCACACTCCACCAATGGGTCAACCGCCGCTTTGTGGGCGGCTGCTGGTGATACGGCGATTGCCCTGGGCTACCGTCACCGTGTCCCCCGCTGCCCTCACCCCCGTGGAGCCCCGATGAGCACTGCCGTCGCCCCTGTCCGACCCGGAGCCGTACTGGCCGACCTGCTGCCGGCGTCCCGTGTCCGCGACATCGCCCTCGTCGCCGGCGGCGCCGCGCTCACCGGCCTCGCGGCCCAGATCTCCGTCCCGGTCCCCGGCTCCCCGGTCCCGGTCTCCGGCCAGACCTTCGCCGCCCTGCTCGTCGGCACGGCACTCGGAGCCCGGCGCGGCTTCCTCTCCCTCGGCCTCTACGCGGTGGCCGGCGTGGCCGGCATGCCGTGGTTCGCGCAGGGCGCCTCCGGCTACGCGATGCCGTCCTTCGGCTACATCCTCGGCATGCTGCTGGCCGCCACCGTCGTGGGCGGCCTCGCGCGCCGCGGCGCCGACCGGACCGTGCTGCGCACGGCGGGCGCGATGGCCGCCGGCTCCGCGATCATCTACGCGGTCGGCGTCCCGTACCTGGCGCTGGCCACCGGCATGTCCCTCGGCGAGGCGGTCGCGGCGGGCCTGGTCCCGTTCCTCATCGGCGACGCGCTGAAGGCGGCGCTGGCGATGGGCGCGCTGCCCACCGCCTGGAAGCTGATCGGCCGCCGGGGCTGAGACCGCCCGTACGAACGCCGCAGCCCCGGCCCGCTCGGAAGCGGACCGGGGCTGCGGCGTTCGGCGTGTCAGCCGGAGACGGCGGCGGCTGCCTTGCGCTTGCGCACGACGTCGAGCGCCACACCGATGGACACGACGACCGCGGCGACGAGCACCGACAGGAGCGCGACCTCACGGTTGGCGTCGTCGTAGAGCATGTAGCCCAGCACGAACACGATCATCGCGGCGGTCGCCCAGGTCAGGTACGGGAAGAGCCACATCCTCACCGTCACCTTCTCGGGCGCCTCGCGCAGCAGGATCCCGCGCATGCGCAGCTGCGTGAAGCAGATGACCAGCCAGACGAACAGGGCCACGGCGCCGGAGGAGTTGAGCAGGAAGAGGAAGACCGTGTCCTTCCACATGTAGTTGAAGAAGACGGCGACGAATCCGAAGACGACGGAACCGAGGATCGCGGCGGTCGGCACACCCTTCGCGTTGACCTTGGCGAAGGACTTCGGCGCGTCACCGCGCTCGCCCAGCGAGAAGGCCATGCGGGAGGCGGTGTAGAGGCCCGAGTTGAGACAGGACAGCACGGCCGTCAGGACGATGACGTTCATGATCTGGCCCGCGGCCGGGATGCCGATCGAGTCCAGCGCGGCGACGTACGAGCCCTTCTCCGTGATCGACTTGTCGTTCCACGGCAGCAGCGTCAGGACGACGAAGATCGAGCCCAGGTAGAAGACCGCGATGCGCCAGATCACGCTGTTGGTGGCCTTGGTGACCGCGCGCCGGGGGTCCTCCGACTCGCCGGCGGCCAGGGTGACGATCTCGCTGCCCATGAAGGAGAAGACCACCATCAGCACGCCCGTGAGGATGGCGCCCGCGCCGTTGGGCAGGAAGCCGCCGGCATCGGTCAGGTGCGCGAACCCCGCGCCGGGGTTGTCGGAGCCCGGCAGCAGGCCGAAGACGGCCAGCAGGCCGATGACGACGAAGGCGCCGATGGCGACGACCTTGATGCCGGCGAACCAGAACTCGAACTCGCCGTAGGAGCCCACGGAGACGAGGTTGGTGGCGGTCAGCACGACCATCACGATCAGCGCCCAGGCCCACTGGGGAACGGCCGGTATCCAGCCCTCCAGGATCACGGCGCCCGCCGTGGCCTCCACGGCGAGGACCACGACCCAGAAGAACCAGTACAGCCAGCCGATGGAGAATCCGGCCCAGCGGCCGAACGCGCGGTCGGCGTACGCCGAGAAGGATCCGGAGTTCGGGCTGGCGGCGGCCATCTCGCCCAGCATCCGCATCACGAAGACGACCAGCAGGCCGACGAGCGCGTACGACACGAGGATGGCGGGCCCCGCGGCCGCGATACCGGAACCGGAGCCGACGAACAGGCCGGCTCCGATGACGCCACCGATGGCGATCATGGACAGGTGGCGGTTCTTGAGACCGGCCTTGAGACCGTCGGAGGAAGGCTGCTGCCCCGGGGTGAGGGACTGGCCGCCTTCCTTTGTGAGGGTCGTCTGCGACGTCATGGACGAATCCTTATGTCTTGGTGCCGCTCGGGTTACGAACCTGGGAATTGAAACTCAGTACCCCGCGGTACGGAAGGGCCGACTCCGATTCGTTGCCTTCGTCACGTGAGCGAAACCCGAGCCGGGCCCCGGGCCGGTGGGCGCCCGCCCCGCATGCCACACTCGGACCATGCGCGTGTACCTCGGCTCCGACCATGCCGGCTTCGAACTCAAGAACCACCTCGTCGAGTGGCTCAAGGCCCACGGCCACGAGCCCGTGGACTGCGGGCCCCACATCTACGACGCCCAGGACGACTACCCGCCGTTCTGCCTGCGTGCCGCCGAGAGGACGGCGGCGGACGAGGGCAGCCTCGGCATCGTGATCGGCGGCTCCGGCAACGGCGAGCAGATCGCCGCCAACAAGGTCAGGGGCGTCCGTGCGGCCCTCGCCTGGAGCGAGCAGACCGCCGCGCTCGGCCGCGAGCACAACAACGCCAACGTCGTCGCCATCGGCGGCCGCATGCACTCCCTGGAGGAGTCGACGAAGTTCGTCGAGATCTTCCTCAGCACCCCGTACTCGGGTGAGGAGCGTCACACGCGCCGCATCGACATGCTCTCCGCGTACGAGACCACCGGCGAGCTCCCCCCGATCCCGGCGCACCACCCGCAGGAGCCGACCGCCTGATGCCCGAAGGGCACACCATCCACCGACTGGCCGCCGACCACTTCGAAAGGTTCGGCGGCCGGTCCGTGCGCGCCACCAGTCCCCAGGGCAAGTTCTCCGACTCGGCCGCCCTGGTGGACGGCCAGGTCCTCGAGACCACCGAGGCCCACGGCAAGCACCTCTTCCTCGGTTTCGGTCCGCTCGGCTGGGTCCACATCCACCTCGGCCTGTTCGGCAAGGTGAACTTCGGTGACGCCCCCGGGCCGCCGCCCACCGACACGGTGCGGCTGCGCCTCGCGAACCCGGACTCGTACGTCGACCTGCGCGGCCCGACGGCCTGCGCGCTGCTCACCGACGCGGAGAAGCAGGCGATCCACGACCGCCTCGGACCCGATCCGCTGCGCCCGGACGACGGGCCCGGCAGGGCCTGGGCCCGGATATCCCGCTCGCGGACGACGATCGCCGCCCTGCTCATGGACCAGAAGATCGTCGCGGGTGTCGGGAACGTCTACCGCGCCGAGGTCCTGTTCCGCCACGGCATCGACCCGTACCGCGCGGGCAAGGACCTCACCCGGCGCGAGTGGGACGCGATCTGGGACGACCTGGTGGCCCTGATGCGTGAGGGCGTGCGCAACAACCGCATCGACACGGTCCGTCCCGAGCACACCCCCGAGGCGATGGGCCGCCCGCCGCGCGTCGACGACCACGGCGGCGAGGTCTACGTGTACCGCCGGGCGAACCTGCCGTGCCACATCTGTGGCGGCGAGATCCGCACCGCCGGTCTCGCCGCCCGCAACCTCTTCTGGTGCCCGGCCTGCCAGCCCGGTCCCGCAGGCGTGTGAGGTGCGGGAGCCCTTGGCGGGCCCCCGCTGCCCGCGCTCGCGTCCGCTAGAACCCGTGCGGCAGCCACGGCGCGACGTCGGAGCCGAACGCCGACGACGTCTGTGCCAGCGCCCCTTCCCGCAGCTCCCGCACCCGCCCCGCTCCCGCGAGCGACGACAGCGACACGCCGCCCAGGTACGCCGCGCCCAAATCGCGTACCGACACCGTCAGTTCAGCGGCATCCTCGGTCCGCTCGCAGGACGCGCCCTTCGCGTCGCCCGACAGCCGCCAACGGCCGCTGTTCCACGGGCAGAAGGCGTCCTCGACGTCGAGCACCACATCGACCGGCGCCGCGTACGTGCGCGCCTCCAGCGCCGCGCCCACGTCCACCAGCCGCACGTGCAGCGAGTCCCGCAGCCGCACGTTGCACCGCCGGATGTCCGAGACCAGGTGCAGCAGCGGGTCGTCCACCGGCCGGTTGCGGGCCTGCACGGTCGAGGTCAGGTCGATCTCGCACAGGAACCGCCACAGCGCCGCGTACGCCGCCGGGTCCAGCGCGTCGATGTGGCGCACGCAGACCGCGCCCTCCGGTCCCGCCGGGGACCACTGCGGCTTGTTGTGGAAGCGGACGTACCCCACGACCTCGCCGTCCCGCTCGGCGAGGACGCACTGCATCGCCGACGCCCCCTCGCGCTCGCCGGGCGGATCGAGCAGCGCCAGGCCCTCCCAGCCCGGGGTGCGGGCGAGCATGCCCGGCCGTGAACCGATGGTGCGCACATAGACGCGTTCGCAGGACTCCGCGCCCTCCTCGACCGTCACGAAGCGCAGGCGTACGTCCTCCGCGCCCGGCGGCACGGCGATCCGCACCCGGGAGGAGTCGACCTCCACGGACATCTGGTGGGTCGCCGTGCCGTACCCGAAGCGTCCGTAGATGGCGGGCTCGGAGGCGGTGAGGACGGCGAGCGGCTCGCCCAGGGCCCGGACGTCGTCCAGTTGACGGCGCATCATCGAGCTGAGGATGCCGCGCCGCCGGTGCGTCGCCGCGACGCTCACCATCGTCACGCCCGCCGCGGGCACCATCGCGCCGCCCGGGACCGAGACCTGGAACGTGAACGCGCCCGCCGTGCCGACGCACTCGTCGCCGTCCCAGGCGGCGAGCGACCGCTCGGTCTCGGTCAGCGACTCGAACAGCTTGCGCTCCTGCCGGGAGTCGGGGACACCGCCGAAGGCACGCTCCAGCTTCCCGTACCACTGGTCCCACTCGGACCGCTGCAACACCCGCAGTTGAGTCGTCATATGCCATGCCTACCAGCCGCGAGCGGCCCGTCGCGACCCGATTTCGAACGCAATGTCGCGGGGTCCCCCTGCACGCCCGGCGGGCGGATGGATAGGGTCCTGCGCAATGGCCCGCGGCGCAGCAGCAGACTCGTTCACGGCCCGGCAGCGGAAAGCCGTGTACCGGGTCCGTACCGCCATGCGCCGGTCCGCCGTCGACTACTTCCGCGGCGGCGGCTCCGACCGGCTCGCGCTCGCCGGCCTGCTGCTGACGATCCCGGCCATCACCTGGGGCACGATCGTCTCCCCGGTGTGGTTCTCGCCGGTCGCCCTGGTGCTGCCGATCGTCGCCGGCGGCCTCGTGCTGCGACCCGCCAGCCTGCTGGGCCTGTACGCGGTGGCGGCGGCCGCGCTGATAGTGGAGTCCATAGCGCTCGGGCCGTACACCGAGGGTCCGGCGAGGGTCACCCCCGGCACCGTCCTGGTCGTGGCGGCGTGCGGCTCCTTCGGGCTGCTCATCGCGCAGTTCCGGGCCCGGGTCGGCGTGCCGTGGCGGCGCGGCGGCACGATGCTCTTCGACCTGCGCGAACGCATCCGGGTCCAGAGCGCCCTGCCGCGGCTGCCGCAGGGCTGGCACCGCGAGATGGCCCTGCGCCCGGCCGGGGGCCAGTCGTTCTCCGGCGACTTCGTGGTCGCGGCCCGCACGAACGGCGGCCGCACGCTGGAGGTCGTCCTGACCGACGTCTCCGGCAAGGGCATGGACGCCGCGTCCAGGGCGCTGCTGCTGTCCGGTGCGTTCGGCGGACTGCTCGGCTCGCTGCCGCCGCACGGCTTCCTGCCCGCGGCCAACGGCTACCTGCTGCGCCAGGACTGGGACGAGGGCTTCGCCACCTCGATCCATCTGGTCCTCGACCTGGACTCCGGCGACTACGAGCTGCTGTCCGCGGGCCACCTGCCCGCGCTCCAGCTGAACGCGGGCACCGGCCGCTGGGAGGAGAAGGCCGCCGAGGGCCCGCTCCTCGGGGTCTACGACGGGGCGCAGTTCGACCCGGTCAAGGGCACCCTGCGCCCCGGCGACGTCCTGATGCTGTTCACCGACGGCCTGGTGGAGGCGTCGGGACGCGACATCAGCGAGGGCATCGACCGCCTGACCGGCGAGGCCGACCGCTATGTCGTCCCCGGTTTCGAGGGCGCGGCCTGGCACCTGATCGAGGCGGTCGCCAAGGACGTCAACGACGACCGGGCGCTGCTCCTGCTGTGCCGCCGGCCATGAGCACCGGACCCGCGGGCGCCGCGCCGTCGTCGCGAGCGTCAGAGGCGGCGAGAGGTACGCATACCCGGGTGCGAGGGTCCCGGGAGCCGTAGAGTCGAGCCATGCCGCAGCAGAACCTGAGCCTGGCCGAGATCGAGGCCCTCGCCCGCGAGGCCCACGCCGGTCAGACCGACAAGGCCGGGATCCCGTACACCGAGCACATCGCCGCCGTGGCGGAGGGCGTACGCGCCCGGGGCGGGAGCGACGAGCAGGTCGCCGCGGGCTGGCTGCACGACGCGGTCGAGGACGACGTCCTGAGCCGCGAGTGGCTGGAGGGCGCGGCGCTGCCACAGCCCGTGAAGGACATGGTCCTCGCCCTCACCAAGGGCGAGGGCGAGGACCTGGAGTCCTACACCCGGCGCATCCTCGACACGCCCGGCGCGCTTCTGATCAAGGAGGCCGACCTGGCGCACAACTCCGACCCCGGGCGCCTCGCCCTGCTGGACGAGGAGACGCGCGACAAGCTGACCGAGAAGTACGCGAGGACGCGGCGCCTGCTGGGCCTCGACGACGCCGGCGCCTAGATCACGTCAGCGGCGCGCGCCGAGCTCGGTGGCGTCCCCGCGGAACGCCCATGGCATGTCGGGCTCGGTGACGGGCCGCAGGGCACGCCGGACCGGCGGCGTGCACAGCAGCGTGACGGCACCCGCCGCGAAGAGCGAGACGAAGACCAGGCCGAGCGGGCTGGCGAGCCAGGGGTTCTCCTCGAACACGCCGAAGTAGTCGCCGCCCTTGACCAGGAAGCCGTGCAGCAGATAGCCGCAGATGGTCCCGGCGCCCAGCGCCGTCATCCAGCTGTTGCGGCCGGGCACCCAGGCGAGGAAGGCGGCCGACAGGACCAGCGCGCACACGAGCAGGCCGAGGAAGACCACGACTCCCGACCACCACGGCGCGCCGAGCTCCTGCACGCTGCTGGACCGGTAGAACCAGTTGAGCCTCAGCCGCGGCGCGGCCCAGTACGCGAACAGCGCCGTGCCCGCGAGCAGCGGCAGCGTCAGCAGGCGCACCTCGCGCCGCCGGACCAGCTGGAAGTGCTCCGGGCGCAGGCACAGGCCGAGCACGAAGAAGGGCAGGAACTGCAGCACGCGCTGGAGGTTGAGGTCCGCCCCGATGTTCGGGGTGAGTGCCGCGAGCGTGGCGATCCCCAGCGCGATCGGCAGCGGCCGGCGCACGATCCGCCACAGCGGCGTGGTCAGCCGCCAGACCAACAGCGCGGCCAGGAACCAGGTCAGGTAGAAGGGGTCGAGCAGGCTGACCGGTTGCCCCGGGTCGTCGTCCGCGTACCGGGCGAACAGGGAGTACGCCACCTCGAAGACGACGTACGGCAGCGCGATCCCGGTCAGCAGCCTCCGCAGCTGGTGGGGCTTGCCCTGGTAGCTGCGCGAGAAGTAGCCGGAGATGATGATGAACGCCGGCATGTGGAACGTGTAGATGATCATGTACAGCGCCCGGGCGGCCCGGCTGCCGTCCATCACCGGCTCCCAGGCGTGCGCCACGGCCACCAGCACGATCGCCAGGTACTTCGCGTTGTCGAAGTACGCGTCGCGACCGGCGGACTTCTTGGGCTCCGGGGCCGGTCCGGGGGCGGACTTCCGGCCGGTCGTCACGGGGGCGGCAGCGGTCGCCGCCCGCGTGGCAGGGGTGGGTCCTGACTCCGGAGCCTCGGGGAGCGGAGCCCTCTGATATCCGTGCGCAGCGTGGAACATTCAAGGCACCTTAGCCGCGCGCATTCGATTTCGTAAAACACCCGGTGACGCGGACCATTCGAATCTGAAACCGCCACCAACCGCCCTCTATGCCCCAATTAATCCCCCTTAAACAGGGCATATCGCGGCACTGGGAAGGTGATGTGAATTACGTCTGCGGAGGCCTTCGAATTTGGTGTGACCAACATGTGGGGGCATGGAAACGATCACGTCGTATTCCTTCTCCTATTTCACTCCGCCGGGCTACGGGACCCGCCGCGCCGCCCTGCCGGACCGGGCCGGGGCGGTTCGGCTTGGCGTGATCTTGACGGCGACGATTCGTCACCCCGCAGCAGGGGCAAGCAGCTTGGTGGCACGATGGTGCGGGCGGGGGTGTGCTGGGCCGCACGTCCCCGGGCCGGCAAGGCGGACCGACCGAGGGTGTGATCAGTTGTGGCCATTTCACTGTCTGTTGTGCTGCTGTTGGCGATCGTCCTCGTGGTGCTGATCCGCAGCGGCTCCATCAAGCCGGGGCCGGCCATCGTGGCGGCGCTGTTCGGGTTCTTCCTCGCGTCGACGGGCATGGCCCCGTCGATCAACAGATTCATGAACTCGATAGCGGAGACGATCAATCAGATCAGCTTCTGACCCTTCCGCGCACGCGCCGACAGGCGCGGAAACGACTTCGGGCCCTGCCCGGTGGGAATCCACCGGGCAGGGCCCGAAGTGCTGCAGAGCGGGCGACGGGAATCGAACCCGCGTAGCTAGTTTGGAAGACTAGGGCTCTACCATTGAGCTACGCCCGCACGGACCGCGCCGCAGGTCACGACCGTGCGGCACGAAGAGCATCGTAGCGGGTCCCCGCCGCCGGGCGCACACCCATTCCGCGCACCGCCGAAGACGCCCCCGAAACGGACCGGCCCACCGGCCCCGGGGCATGTACCCTACGGTTCGCACCGACGGGGTGTGGCGCAGCTTGGTAGCGCGTCCGCTTTGGGAGCGGAAGGTCGTCGGTTCGAATCCGGCCACCCCGACCAGCAAGATCACGTTGTGAGGCTCCTCCTGCTTGCCGTTACTATGCAAGCTGCGTGCCCGTGTGTCTGATGTACCGGGCCCGATGCGCTGAACCGCTGAATCGCAGCGTCAGCGAACCCCAAGAAGTCAGCCACCAAGGAGACCGAACCGTGAAGAGCGCCGTGGAGACCCTGAACCCGACCCGGGTTCGGCTCACTGTCGAGGTGCCCTTCGAGGAGCTCAAGGCCAGCCTCGACGCGGCGTACAAGAAGATCAACCAGCAGGTCACGGTCAAGGGCTTCCGCAAGGGCAAGATCCCGGCCAGGGTCATCGACCAGCGGTTCGGCCGTGGTGCGGTGCTGGAGGAGGCCGTCAACGACGCCCTCCCGAAGTTCTACACCGAGGCGGTCAACGAGGCCGAGATCAACCCGCTCGGCCAGCCCGAGGTCGACATCACGGAGCTGAAGGACGGCGAGACGCTGAACTTCACCGCCGAGGTGGACGTCCGCCCGACCATCGAGATCCCGGACTACTCCGGCATCGAGGTCACCGTCGACGCCGTCGAGGTCACCGACGAGGACGTCGAGAAGTCCGTCGAGCAGCTGCGCGAGCGCTTCGCCTCCACCAACCCGGTCGAGCGCGCCGCCGCCGAGGGCGACGTCGTCACGATCGACCTGGAGGCCAAGGTCGACGGCGAGGTCCTGCCCGACGGTGTCGCGAACGGCGTGTCGTACACCATCGGTTCCGGCGAGCTCCTCGACGGCATCGACGAGGCCGTCACCGGCCTGGAGGCCGGCGGCGAGGCCACCTTCACCTCGCAGCTGAAGGGCGGCTCCGCCGAGGGCAAGGACGCCGAGGTCACCGTCAAGGTCACCGCCGTCGCCGCCCGTGAGCTCCCCGAGCTCGACGACGACTTCGCGCAGATGGCGAGTGAGTTCGACACCCTCGAGGAGCTGAAGGCGGACAGCCGCAAGCGCCTCGAGAACATGAAGCAGTACGACCAGGCCACGCAGGCCCAGGAGCGCGTCCTGGAGAAGCTGCTCGAGCTGGTCGAGGTCCCGGTCCCCGAGAAGCTGCTCGAGGACGAGATCAACACCCGTAAGCACAACCTCGAGCACCACCAGCTCGGTCAGATGGGTCTGACCCTCGACAAGTACCTGGAGATCCAGGGCAAGACCGCCGAGGAGTTCGACGCCGAGACCAAGGAGCAGGCGGTCAAGGGCATCAAGACCCAGTTCGTCCTCGACGAGCTGGTCAACAAGGAGAAGCTGAACGTCAACCAGGAGGAGCTCACCGAGCACCTCATGCGGCGCGCCGCCTCCTCCGGCATGAGCCCCGACCAGTTCGCCCAGGCCGTCGTCGAGGGCGGCCAGGTGCCGATGCTCGTCGGCGAGGTCGCCCGCGGCAAGGCGCTGGCCGTCGTCGTCGAGGCCGCCACGGTCACCGACACCAACGGTGAGGTCGTCGACCTGGAGGACGAGGACGAGACCGAGGCCGCCGCCGAGACGGTCGAGGCCGTCGTCGAGGGTGACGCCGAGGGCGACGAGAAGTCCGAGGCCTGAGCCTCGCGCCCACTCATGGACGGGCCCCGGACGCCGCAGGGCGTCCGGGGCCCGTCGGCGTGGACGGCCGGGACGCCGGGCACCGCCGGGGCCCAACTACCTTGCGCTCCGAGCGAACAGTTCGGGAACCGGGATGGCTATGTCCGACCTGCGCGTTAGGGTCCATGAATACGAGGGCAGGGGAGTCCCCGCCCCAGTACCAAGACGCTGAGACGGCCGAAGCCGTCAGAGACGAGCAGGTGGACACGTGACGAATCTGATGCCTTACGCCGCCGGTGAGCCGTCCATCGGTGGTGGCCTCGGCGACCAGGTCTACAGCCGGCTGCTCGGCGAGCGCATCATCTTCCTCGGCCAGCAGGTCGACGACGACATCGCCAACAAGATCACGGCGCAGATGCTGCTCCTGGCCGCCGACCCCGACAAGGACATCTACCTCTACATCAACAGCCCCGGTGGCTCGGTGACGGCCGGCATGGCGGTCTACGACACCATGCAGTACATCCCGAACGACGTCGTGACGATCGGCATGGGCATGGCGGCGTCCATGGGCCAGTTCCTGCTGACGGGCGGCGCCCCGGGCAAGCGCTTCGCCCTGCCGAACACCGACATCCTCATGCACCAGGGTTCGGCCGGTCTCGGCGGTACCGCCTCGGACATCAAGATCCAGGCCGAGTACCTGCTCCGCACCAAGAAGCGCATGGCGGAGATCACCGCCCAGCACTCCGGTCAGACCGTCGAGACGATCATCCGTGACGGTGACCGGGACCGCTGGTTCACCGCGGAGGAGGCCAAGGACTACGGCCTCATCGACGAGATCATCTCCGCCGCATCGGGCGTCCCGGGCGGCGGCGGCACCGGCGCCTGAGCCGCAGAGCCCCCACCCGAGCCCGCAGAACGCCACCAGGATGGTGAACACCCACATGAGCAACTTCTCCGCGAGCGGCCTCTACACCGGCCCCCAGCCGGACAACCGCTATGTCGTCCCGCGCTTCGTCGAGCGCACCTCGCAGGGCGTGCGCGAGTACGACCCGTACGCGAAGCTCTTCGAGGAGCGCGTGATCTTCCTCGGGGTGCAGATCGACGACGCCTCCGCCAACGACGTGATGGCGCAGCTGCTGTGCCTCGAGTCGATGGACCCGGACCGCGACATCTCGATCTACATCAACAGCCCCGGTGGCTCCTTCACCGCGCTGACCGCCATCTACGACACGATGCAGTTCGTGAAGCCGGACATCCAGACGGTCTGCATGGGCCAGGCGGCGTCCGCCGCGGCCGTGCTGCTGGCCGCCGGCACCCCCGGCAAGCGGATGGCCCTGCCGCACGCGCGCGTGCTGATCCACCAGCCGTCCTCGCAGACCGGCCGGGAGCAGCTGTCCGACCTGGAGATCGCGGCCAACGAGATCCTGCGCATGCGCGAGCAGCTGGAGGAGATGCTCGCCAAGCACTCCACCACGCCGATCGAGAAGGTCCGCGACGACATCGAGCGCGACAAGATCCTGACCGCCGAGGACGCGCTGGCGTACGGCCTCGTCGACCAGATCGTCTCGACCCGTAAGAGCACGGCCGCAGCGGCCGCCTGACGGATCCGGCAGCACCCTTGGTGCGGTACACGACAAAGTGAACCGCGCCAAGGGGGGCCCGAACGGGGGGCCAGGCAAGGTACCGTCGGATATGAGGCACCAGGAGCCGGCTGAACCAAGCCGCTCCCAGGCGAAGGGGAAGCACCTCGTGGCACGCATCGGTGATGGCGGCGACCTGCTCAAGTGCTCGTTCTGCGGAAAGAGCCAGAAGCAGGTGAAGAAGCTCATCGCAGGCCCCGGGGTGTACATCTGCGACGAGTGCATCGACCTCTGCAACGAGATCATCGAGGAGGAGCTCGCCGAGACGAGCGAGGTGCGCTGGGAGGAGCTTCCCAAGCCGCGCGAGATCTACGAGTTCCTGGAGAGCTACGTGGTCGGCCAGGAGCCGGCCAAGAAGGCGCTCTCCGTCGCGGTGTACAACCACTACAAGCGCGTCCAGGCCGGCGAGAACGGCGGCGCGCAGGGGCGGGACGACGCGATCGAACTCGCCAAGTCCAACATCCTGCTGCTCGGGCCCACGGGTTCGGGCAAGACTCTGCTCGCGCAGACGCTGGCCCGCATGCTGAACGTGCCGTTCGCGATCGCCGACGCGACCGCGCTGACGGAGGCCGGCTATGTCGGTGAGGACGTCGAGAACATCCTGCTCAAGCTGATCCAGGCGGCCGACTACGACGTCAAGAAGGCCGAGACCGGGATCATTTACATCGACGAGATCGACAAGGTCGCCCGTAAGAGCGAAAACCCGTCGATCACCCGGGACGTCTCGGGTGAGGGTGTACAGCAGGCACTCCTCAAGATCCTGGAGGGGACCACCGCCTCGGTCCCCCCGCAGGGCGGCCGCAAGCACCCGCACCAGGAGTTCATCCAGATCGACACGACGAACGTGCTCTTCATCGTGGGCGGCGCGTTCGCCGGCCTCGAGAAGATCATCGAGTCGCGTGCGGGGGCGAAGGGCATCGGCTTCGGTGCCACGATCCGCTCGAAGCGGGAGATCGAGGCGAGCGACCAGTTCCAGGAGGTCATGCCGGAGGACCTGGTCAAGTTCGGCATGATCCCGGAGTTCATCGGCCGCCTCCCCGTCATCACCTCGGTCCACAACCTCGACCGCGAGGCGCTGCTCAAGATCCTGGTCGAGCCGCGCAACGCGCTGGTCAAGCAGTACCAGCGCCTGTTCGAACTCGACGGCGTGGAACTGGACTTCGACCTCCCGGCCCTGGAGGCCATCGCCGACCAGGCGATCCTGCGCGGCACGGGTGCGCGTGGCCTGCGGGCCATCATGGAGGAGGTCCTGATGTCGGTGATGTACGAGGTCCCGTCCCGCAAGGACGTGGCCCGCGTGGTGATCACGGAGGACGTGGTCCACAACAACGTGAACCCGACGCTGGTGCCGAGGATCGTGAAGGACGAGGGCAACGGCCGCCACGAGAAGAGCGCGTAGGCGCGCGCAGCGCGTGAACGGCGAAGGGCGCCCGGCCGGTTGAGGAACCGGCCGGGCGCCCTTTTGCCCGCCGACCGGCTGGTGCCGAGGCCCCTCGTGCTGCGGCGCGTCCGCGGGGAACCGCGAACGTCCGAGCCGTCATCGCCTGGTGGATCGGCGCGATGTGCGCACACGTGGCAGTCGGCTGGACCCAGCGGGGTCACGGCCCAGGAAAGGGGGACGCCCCGCCGGCCGGATGAGGCAGACGGGGCTCGGATCGGCAGTGGTCACAGCTTCGCGCGCGACGCCTTGTAGTGCTTGGCGGTGAGCTCGGCGACCTCGTCGAGCGAGTAGCCCTTGCCCGTCATGATCGCGGCCAGGTCCATCGCGTTGACGACACCGACGGTGCTGTAGTCGGCCCAGATGCAGGTCGGGATCATGAACTCCTTCGGACCGTTCTTCGCGGTGCCGTCGCCCTTGGAGTTGATGAACTTGATCTCCTGGCACTTCATCAGAGCGCCCTCGAAGCCCGACGGAGCCTTCTCGACCGGGTCGCCGACGGGCTCGATCTCCATGTCGGGGCCCAGGTCGTTGCTCTCGTCGTCCTTGTAGTTGGCGAAGGCGGTGTCGATCGCCTTCTCCGGGTCCGCGACTTCGCCCCACATGCCGTTGAGGCTCATGTTCTTGGCCTTGAGCGGGTCGCTGCTGTCACCGGACTTGTACTCGGCCGCGATCATGCTGGGGTTGGTGATCCCCATCGCGGTGGCCTTCTTCTTCTGCTCGTCGTCCATCGGGGCCGTCTTGTCGGCACCCTGCTTCTTGTAGTCGTCGATCGACGCGGCAGGCGCGACCTTGTAGCCCTTGGTGTCGTCCGCGACCGCGCCGTTGCCGCCGCTGCCGCCGAAGAGGAAGTACGCGCCCACACCCAGCGCCGCCACAACGGCCACCGCGCCGATGATCAGACCCGTCTTCTTGCCGCCGCCCTGTGCCGGCGGGGGCGGCGGGTAGGCGCCCGGGCCCGCGCCGTACGGAGGCTGCTGGCCGTACTGCGGCTGCTGGCCGTAGGGGCCCGGCTGCTGCGGCTGACCCCACTGGCCGGGCTGCTGCTGCGGAGGCACGCCCTGCGGGGCCTGCTGCGGATACCCGTAGCCGGGTTGCGGGGCCTGCGGCTGCTGGCCGTAGGGGCCCGGCTGCCCCTGCGGCTGGCCGTAGGGGCCCGGCTGGCCGTACGGGCCCGGCTGCTGCGGCTGGCCGCCGTACGGACCCGGCTGGTTGTAGCTCATTACGGGTGTTCCCCTCGTGATGTTTATGTGTTCCCGACATCCTGGCGCAAGCGGCCTCCCCCCGGGGCGGCGGGGGGCACACCGTTACGGAACAATCGCGTTTCAGGACCGCGCCGTGACACCCCTAAACTGACCCCGTGACCGAGAACACTCAGCATCAGCCAGCCAGCACCCCCGACCTGCCGACCCAGTACGCGCCGGCCGACGTAGAGGGGGCGCTGTACGAGCGCTGGGTAGAGCGCGGGTACTTCGAGGCGGACGCGAAGAGCGAGAAGCAGCCCTTCACCGTCGTCATCCCGCCGCCGAACGTCACGGGCAGCCTGCACCTCGGCCATGCTTTCGAGCACACGCTGATCGACGCCGTGACCCGCCGCAAGCGGATGCAGGGCTACGAGACGCTGTGGCAGCCCGGTATGGACCATGCCGGCATCGCCACGCAGAACGTGGTCGAGCGTGAGCTCGCCAAGGAGGGCAAGTCCCGTCACGACCTCGGTCGCGAGGCCTTCATCGAGCGCGTCTGGCAGTGGAAGAGCGAGTCCGGAGGCCAGATCTCCGGGCAGATGCGCCGCCTGGGCGACGGCGTCGCCTGGTCCCGCGAGCGGTTCACGATGGACGAAGGGCTGTCGCAGGCCGTTCAGACCATCTTCAAGAAGCTGT
Source organism: Streptomyces sp. NPDC049597 (assembly GCF_040675505.1). Classification (NCBI taxonomy): domain Bacteria; kingdom Bacillati; phylum Actinomycetota; class Actinomycetes; order Kitasatosporales; family Streptomycetaceae; genus Streptomyces; species Streptomyces sp. NPDC049597. The sequence goes on along the minus strand of NZ_JBFAOY010000001.1, from coordinate 552,094 downwards.
ACGACGACGAGCTCATCTACCGCGCCGAGCGCATCATCAACTGGTGCCCGCGCTGTCTGACGGCCATCTCGGACATCGAGGTCGAGTACCAGGACGACGACGGTGAACTCGTCTCCATGAAGTACGGAGACGGTGACGAGACCATCGTCGTCGCCACAACTCGCGCCGAGACGATGCTCGGTGACACCGCCGTCGCCGTCCACCCAGACGACGAGCGCTACAAGCACCTGGTCGGCAAGCAGATCAAGCTGCCGCTGACGGACCGTTCGATCCCCGTCGTCGCCGACGAGCATGTCGACCCGGAGTTCGGCACCGGTGCCGTCAAGGTGACGCCGGCCCATGACCCGAACGACTTCGAGATCGGCCAGCGGCACAACCTGCCGTCGCTCGCCGTCATGGACGAGCGCGCGGTCATCACCGCGCACGGCCCCTTCCAGGGCCTGGACCGCCTGGAGGCCCGTTCCGCCATCGTCGCCGCGCTGCGCGCCGAGGGGCGGATCGTCGCCGAGAAGCGCCCCTACGTCCACTCCGTCGGCCACTGCTCGCGGTGCAAGACCACCATCGAGCCGCGCCTGTCCATGCAGTGGTGGGTCAAGGTCGGCCCGCTGGCGAAGGCGGCCGGCGACGCCGTGCGCGACGGCAAGGTCAAGATCCATCCGCAGGAGATGGAGAAGCGGTACTTCGACTGGGTCGACAACCTCCACGACTGGTGCATCTCGCGCCAGCTGTGGTGGGGCCACCGCATCCCGGTCTGGTACGGGCCGAACGGCGAGACCGTCTGCGTCGGCCCGGACGAGGAGCCGCCGAGCGGCGAGGGCTGGCACCAGGAGACCGATGTCCTGGACACCTGGTTCTCCTCCGGCCTGTGGCCGTTCTCCACGCTCGGCTGGCCCGAGCAGACCGAGAGCCTCGCGAAGTTCTATCCGAACTCGGTCCTGGTCACCGGCTACGACATCCTCTTCTTCTGGGTCGCCCGGATGATGATGTTCGGCATCTACGCGATGGACGGCACCCCGCCGTTCCACACCATCGCCCTGCACGGCATGGTCCGCGACCAGTTCGGCAAGAAGATGTCCAAGTCCTTCGGGAACGCGGTCAACCCGCTGGACTGGATGGACAAGTACGGCTCCGACGCGCTGCGTTTCACGCTCGCCCGCGGTGCCAACCCCGGCGTCGACGTGCCGATCGGCGAGGACTGGGTCCAGGGCTCGCGCAACTTCGCCAACAAGATCTGGAACGCGACCCGCTTCGCGCTGATGAACGGCGCGACGGTCGAGGGGCCGCTGCCCGCGCCCGAGCGGATGTCCTCCACCGACCGGTGGATCCTGTCGCGGCTGAACAAGACGGTCGCCGAGGTCGACGCGTACTACGAGGACTACCAGTTCGCGAAGCTCTCCGAGTCCCTCTTCCACTTCGCCTGGGACGAGGTCTTCGACTGGTACGTCGAGCTGTCGAAGACGACGTTCTTCGCGGGCGGCGAGCAGGCGAGGGTGTCCGGCCGGGTCCTCGGTGAGGTCCTGGACGTGATGCTGCGCCTGCTGCACCCGGTCGTCCCGTTCGTCACCGACACCCTGTGGACGACGCTGACCGGCGGCGAGTCCCTGGTCGTCGCCGACTGGCCCGCCGACAGCGGCTTCCGTGACGAGGCGGCCGAGCGGGAGATCGAGCTGGTCCAGCGGGTCGTCACCGAGGTTCGCCGGTTCCGCAGCGACCAGGGTCTGCAGCCCGGCCAGAAGGTCCCGGCCAGGCTCACCCTGGACGGCACGGCCCTCGTGCCGCACGAGGCGGCGATCCGTCAGCTGCTGCGTCTGCAGCCGGAGGGCGAGGGCTTCCACGCCACCGCGTCGCTGCCGGTCGCGGGCGCCAAGGTCGCGCTGGACCTGTCGGGCACGATCGACGTCGAGGCGGAGCGCAAGCGTCTGACGAAGGACCTGGCGGCGGCCGAGAAGGAGAAGGCGCAGGCCACGGCCAAGCTCGGCAACGAGGCGTTCCTGGCGAAGGCGCCGGACAACGTGGTCGACAAGATCCGTAGGCGTCTGGCCACGGCGGACGAGGACATCGCCCGCATCACGACCCAGCTGGAGAACCTGCCGCAGGGCTGACGGCGCACGTCCAGGTACGGGTGAGGCCCCGGGGATCCACCGGGGCCTCACCCGTACCTGTCGGTTCCGCTCCGTAGACTGGACCCGTGAGTGAGCACCCCGACCCGTTCGACGAGATCGTCGATGCCGAGACCGACCGTGACCCCGACCTGGCGGTGATCGAGGCCGGCAGCCGCACGCTGCGCGCGCAGGCCGGGGCGCCGCAGAGCGACGCCGCGCCCGCCCGGCCCGCGGACCCGGAGGTGGACAAGGCGCTGCGCGAGGTCGAGGCCGACCTGGCGACGCGCTGGGGCGAGACCAAGCTGGAGCCCTCGGTCTCCCGGATCTCCGCCCTGATGGACGTGCTGGGCGAGCCCCAGCGGGCGTACCCCTCGATCCACATCACCGGGACCAACGGCAAGACGTCCACGGCCCGCATGATCGAGGCGCTGCTCGGCGCCTTCGAGCTGCGCACCGGGCGGTACACCTCGCCCCACGTGCAGTCGATCACCGAGCGGATCAGCCTGGACGGCGCCCCCATCGACGCCGAGCGCTTCGTCGACACCTACCGCGACATCAAGCCGTACGTGGAGATGGTCGACGCGAGCCAGGAGTACCGGCTCTCCTTCTTCGAGGTGCTCACCGGCATGGCGTACGCGGCGTTCGCCGACGCGCCGGTGGACGTCGCCGTCGTCGAGGTCGGCATGGGCGGCAGCTGGGACGCGACGAACGTGATCGACGGCTCGGTCGCCGTGGTCACGCCGATCAGCCTGGACCACACCGACCGGCTCGGCGCCACGCCCGCCGAGATCGCCGGCGAGAAGGCCGGGATCATCAAGCAGGGCGCGACGGTCATCCTGGCGCAGCAGCCGGTGGACGCCGCCCAGGTGATGCTGAAGAAGGCCGTGGAGGCCGACGCGACGGTCGCCCGGGAGGGCATGGAGTTCGGTGTGGTCTCCCGGGAGATCGCGGTCGGCGGCCAGCTCCTGACGCTGCGCGGACTCGGCGGCGAGTACGACCAGATCTTCCTCCCGCTCTACGGAGCCCACCAGGCGCACAACGCGGCGGTCGCGCTCGCCGCGGTCGAGGCCTTCTTCGGCGTGGGCGCCGAGCAGGCGCGTGCGCTGGACATGGACACCATCCGCAAGGCGTTCGCCTCGGTCTCCTCCCCGGGCCGTCTGGAGGTCGTGCGCCGCAGCCCCACCGTCGTGCTGGACGCCGCCCACAATCCCGCGGGCGCGCAGGCGACCGCCGCAGGCATCACGGAGTCGTTCGGCTTCTCCCGCCTCATCGGCGTGGTCGGCACGAGCGACGACAAGGACGTGCGGGGCCTGCTGGAGGCGTTCGAGCCGATCTTCGCCGAGATCGTCGTCACGCAGAACTCCAGCCACCGTGCCATGGACGCGGACGCGCTCGCGGCGATCGCCGTGGAGGTCTTCGGCGACGAGAGGGTGGTCGTGGAGCCGCGTCTGGACGACGCGCTGGAGGCGGCGATCACCCTGGCGGAGGAGGAGTCGGAGTTCGCCGGCGCGGGCGTGCTGGTGACCGGTTCCGTGATCACGGTCGGCGAGGCCCGGCTGCTCCTGGGGAGGGGCTGACACCCGATGCGTACGCTCTGTGCATCCACACTCATCGGTGAGTTCTTCGTGATCGGCTTCGCCGGTCTCGTCGCCATGAAGTCGGACGGCGCGTCGATGGCCGCGGTGTGGACGGTCTGCGGGATCGCGATGCTGCTCTCGGTGCTGCTGTGCGGCATGATCACCCGGCCCGGTGGGATCCAGCTGGGCTGGGCGCTCCAGATCGCGCTGATCGCGAGCGGTTTCGTCGTGCCGACGATGTTCTTCCTCGGCGCGCTGTTCGCCGGCCTGTGGTGGGCGTCGGTGTTCTACGGCCGCAGGATCGACGAGGCGAAGGCCCGGTGGGAGGCGCAGGCCTCGGCAGGGCCTGACGCTGCGTAATCGCGGGCGGCTGTCGCCCTGTAGCCTCATCAGTGCCTGCTGCCCGGTTGGGACGCGGCAGGCCCTGAATCCGCACCTGAAGGAGCCCGTACCGTGAGTCAGCGCACGCTCGTCCTGCTCAAGCCCGACGCCGTACGACGCGGCCTGATCGGCGAGATCATCGGCCGCATCGAGGCCAAGGCGGGCTGGACCATCAGCGCGCTGGAGCTGCGCACGCTGGACCAGGACACCCTGGAGCAGCACTACGGCGAGCACAAGGGCAAGCCGTTCTACGAGCCGCTGGTCGCCTTCATGTCCTCCGGCCCGGTCGTCGCGCTCGTCGTCGAGGGTGAGCGCGTCATCGAGGGTGTACGCCAGCTGGCGGGACCGACCGACCCGATCGCGGCGGCTCCGGGCTCCATTCGTGGCGACTTCGGCACCATCGTCCGGGAGAATCTCATCCACGCCTCGGACTCCGAGGAGTCCGCCATTCGGGAGCTGAAAATTTTCTTTCCCGGCCTTTCCTGACGCGGCGTCAGTCGAACAGCGCTCATGACCTGGGGCGACCGAAGGAATTCGGTCGCCCCTTGGCATAGGCCGGGCCACAGCGGGAACGCATCGCTGCGACACATCGTCACGATAAACAGAGGTGGACCAGCGCGCGGTGTCGGTGTGACCGGCACTACGATGTAAGCCTCACGCCACAGCACCCACCTCGCCGTCCTGAAAAGCCATCAATGCTCGATTTGGGAAGGCCAGACGAATCCTCATGGGGAACAACATGTCGTTCATCGGCCGTGACATGGCTGTCGACCTCGGGACCGCCAACACGCTGGTGTACGTCAGAGGCCGGGGGATCGTTCTCAACGAGCCGTCCGTCGTCGCGATCAACACCAACACGGGCGGCATTCTCGCGGTCGGCGCCGAGGCGAAGAAGATGATCGGCCGGACGCCGGGCAACATCGTGGCCGTCCGGCCGCTGAAGGACGGCGTCATCGCCGACTTCGAGATCACCGAGCGGATGCTCCGCTACTTCATCCTGAAGATCCACAAGCGCCGGTACCTCGCCCGCCCGCGTGTCGTCGTCTGTGTCCCCTCCGGTATCACGGGTGTCGAGCGCCGTGCGGTCATCGAGGCGTCGACGCAGGCCGGCGCCCGCCAGGTGCACATCATCGAGGAGCCGATGGCCGCGGCCATCGGCTCCGGACTCCCCGTCCACGAGGCCACCGGCAACATGGTCGTCGACATCGGTGGCGGCACCACCGAGGTCGCCGTGATCTCGCTCGGCGGAATCGTCACGGCCCAGTCCATCCGCGTCGCCGGCGACGAGCTGGACAACGCGATCATCCAGCACATCAAGAAGGAGTACTCGCTCCTGCTCGGTGAGCGCACGGCCGAGAGCATCAAGATCACCATTGGCTCCGCGTACGACATGGACGAGGACGAGCACACCGAGATCCGCGGCCGCGACCTCGTCTCCGGTCTGCCCAAGACCGTCGTCATCTCCGCCGCCGAGGTCCGCAAGGCCATCGAGGAACCGGTCAACGCGATCGTCGACGCCGTCAAGACGACGCTCGACAAGTGCCCGCCGGAGCTGTCCGGCGACGTCATGGACCGCGGCATCGTCCTCACCGGCGGTGGCGCACTGCTGCGCGGCCTCGACGAGCGGCTGCGCCACGAGACGGGCATGCCGATCCACATCGCCGAGGACCCGCTGGACTCGGTGGCGCTCGGATCCGGCAAGTGCGTCGAGGAGTTCGAGGCGCTCCAGCAGGTACTGGACGCGCAGCCGCGTCGTTGACCCGGGAGGCGGACCCGGCAGCGGCCGGGCCGCATCCGCCGTTCGGGGGCCCAAGAGGCCCCCACGAGGGGGTCCTTCCGCCGCCGCCTCCGGCGAAGGACCGTTGCTCCACCGACACACCATTCCGACGAGGAAGGCACGGCCGCCGCACGTGAGGGACACACGAGAGAGCCGGCTGCTCCTGGTGCTGCTGATCGCCATCGCGTTCGCCTTGATCACGGTGGACATCCGCGGCGGTGAGGAGTCACCGGTCGACGGAGCCCGGCAGGCCGCGGCCACCGTCTTCGGCCCGGTCGAGAGCGGTGTCGCGGCGGCGGTCGCCCCGATCGGCAACGCCATCGGCGCCGTACGCGACTCCGGCGAGCGTCACGACCGGATCAGCGAGCTGGAGCGGGAGAACGCCGAACTCAAACAGCGGCTCGGCAGCGACGACCGCAACCGCAGCCGGCTGCGCGAGCTCGACGGTCTGATCAGGACCGCCGCGGCCGGACAGTACGGGATCAAGGGCGCCGAGGTCATCGCCATAGGAGCGGCCCAGGGCTTCTCCTGGACCGTCACGATCGACATCGGCGCGCAGGACGGCATCAGGCGCGACATGACCGTCGTCAACAGCGACGGCCTCGTCGGCCGCGTGACCACCGTCGGCCCCAGCACCTCCACGGTCCTGCTGGCCAACGACCCCGACTTCACCGTCGGTACGCGTATGGAGAAGACCAGCGAGCTGGGCTTCGCGACCGGTCAGGGCGACCGTCCGCTCCTCGTCCAGCTGCTCAACGGCAAGTCCAAGGTGAAGAAGGGCGACCGGCTGGTCACCTTCGGCTCGCAGGGCAACAAGCCGTTCGTGCCGGGCGTCCCGGTCGGTGAGGTCATCCGCGTCGACCCGTCGGGCGGCGACCTCACCCGCAACATCTACGTCCGCCCGTACGCCGCCTTCAGCAGGCTCGACATCGTCGGCGTCGTCGTCCAGGCGCCGAGCAGCGACCCGCGCGACATGGTGCTGCCGCCGAGGCCCGCGAAGCCCAAGCCGACGCCCACCGTCACGGTGACCGTCACGCCCGGTGCCTCTCCCGGCGTCGACGGCGAGGAGCAGGACGGCGAGGCGCAGGACGGCCAGGCCCCGGACGAGCAGACGCGGGACGACGCGCAGGCGCAGGACACCGGACAGGATCCACCGGGCGACAACGCCGCCGACGTCCCGGACGACGAGTAACAGGAGCTGATCCGCCATGCGCTTCAACCGGATGCTGCTCTCCACGACCCTGGTCGTGGTCGCCCTCGTCATCCAGGTCACCGTCCTCGCCCGCCTCCAGCTGCCCGGCGCGGTCCCTGACCTGATGCTGCTGACCGTCCTCGGGCTCGCCATGGTCTACGGCCATGTCGCGGGCGCCTTCATCGGCTTCGGCGCCGGCCTCCTCGCCGACATCGCGCCACCGGCCGACCACGCGGCGGGCCGCTACGCGCTCGTCCTGTGCGTCATCGGCTACCTCGCCGGCCTCATCCGGCCCGACAACGGGCAGCAGCTGCGCTCCGCCACCGGCCCGATGGTCGTGGTCGTCGCCGCCGCGATCGGATCCACCCTGCTGTACGCGGGAGTCGGCGCCCTCGTCGGCGACACCGCGGCCCGCCATGTCGGCCTCGGCAGCCTGCTGTTCACCGCCGCCGTCTACGACCTGATCCTCGCGCCCTTCACCGTGCCGCTGATCATGTGGCTCGCCAGACGCAGCGACAACGATCCGCTCGCCGAGAGCCAGAGCAGCAACGGCACCGATGTCGCCTCCGGCTGGCTGACGTCGAGCACCGGCCTGCGGATCGGCTCCCAGCGCAGCGGACTGCGGATCAGGGCGGCGAGGACGCGTGCGGCACGAGCCGGACGCATCAAGGGCGTGAAGCGACTGTGAGCGAGGGGGCAGCGGCGTGAGCAACATTCCGGAGACCGGGCGGACCCCCCGGGTCCAGATCCGGCTCGTCATCATCCAGGTACTCGTCTTCTCCCTCCTGCTCACCCTCGGCGGCCGGCTCTGGTACCTCCAGATCCGCAACGGCGACGAGTACGCCGACGAGGCCAGCGGCAACCACGTGCAGCGGGTCGTCTCACCGGCCGTACGCGGCTCGATCCTCGACGCCCGCGGCGTTCCGCTCGCCGACAACGAGACTCGCCTCGTGGTCTCCGCGTCGCGCACCGAGCTGATGAAGATGAAGGACGACGGGAAGGCCGTCCTGACCCGGCTCGCCGGTGTCCTCGGCATGAAGCCGAAGGAGGTCATGGACAAGGTCAGGCTGTGCGACTCCAAGACGCCCCAGCCCTGCTGGAACGGCTCCCCGTACCAGCCGATCCCGGTCACCGACGAGGCGACCACGCAGCAGGCGCTGCGGATCCGGGAGAGTTCCGAGGACTTCCCCGGCATCACCGCCGAACCCACCGCCGTACGCCGGTACCCCGCACCCGGCAAGGCCCGCACCTCGCAGGTGCTCGGCTACCTCTCGCCGGTCACCGACGAGGAGATCCAGAAGGCCAAGGACACCGACTCGCCGCACCTGCGCTCCGACCAGGTCGGCCGCTCGGGCCTGGAGCGCACCTACGACAAGCAGTTGCGCGGCAAGGCGGGCGTCACGTCGTACGAAGTCGACAAGCTGGGCCGGGTCATGGGCCAGACGGAGTCCGACCCCGGCGTACCCGGCTCCAACGTGATCACCAGCATCGACGCCCGGGTCCAGGCCGTCGCCGAGCACGAGCTGCACCAGGCGATGAAGACCGTCCGGCAGGAGACCGACAAGGTCACCGGCCGCAGGTACGAGGCGGACGCGGGCGCCGTGGTCGTCATGGAGTCCAAGACCGGCCGCGTCATCGCGATGGCCTCCCAGCCCGACTACGACCCCAACGCCTGGGTCGGCGGCATCTCCGCCAAGGACTACGCCAAGCTCACCGGCAAGAACTCCAACTACCCTCTGCTCAACCGGGCCATCCAGGGCCAGTCACCCGCCGGCTCCGTCTTCAAGGTGGTCTCCGCGAGCGCGGCCGTGCGGGCGGGCTACCCGTTCGACGACCGTTACAACTGCACCAGCTCCTACAGCATGGGCAACCGGAGCTTCGCCAACTTCGAGTCCAAGGGGCACGGCCCCATCACCCTCGGGGACGCCCTCAAGTTCTCCTGCAACACCGTCTTCTACCGTCTCGGCCACCAGGAGTGGCAGCGCGACGGCGGCCTCAAGCCCAAGAAGAACGCCCACGACTGGTTCTACCGGACCGCCCATGACTTCGGGTTCGGCGCCGAGACCGGCATCGACCTGCCGAACGAGGTCGTCGGCCGCATCCCGGACCGGCAGTGGAAGAAGAGCTTCTGGGAAGCCAACAAGGACGCCTGGTGCAAGCAGGGCAAGAAGGGCGGCACCTACGTCCAGCAGATCGCCTACGAGAGCTGCCTCGAAGGCAACCAGCTGAAGGCCTTCGACAGCATCAACTTCGCCATCGGCCAGGGCGACGTCCTCATCACGCCCATCCAGCTGGCCACCGCCTACGCCGCCATCAGCAACGGCGGCACCCTCTTCAACCCCACCATCGGCAAGGCCGTCGTCAGCCCCGACGGCAAGAGGGTCGAGGAGATCAGGCCCAAGCCCCACGGCAGGCTGCCGGTGGACGCCGAGACCATCAGCGACCTCGACAAGGGCCTGCGCTCCGTCGTCGAGCCCGGCGGCACCGCCGCCTGGCGGTTCGGCGGCTGGCCGCAGGACAAGATCCCGATGCGGGCCAAGACCGGCACCGCCCAGGTCTACGGCAAGCAGACCACCTCGTGGTTCGCGACCTACACCGACGACTACACGATCGTCATGACGATCTCCCAGGGCGGTACGGGCTCCGGCGCGTCGGGCCCCGCGGTGCGCAACATCTACGACGCGATGTACGGCCTGGACAAGGAGGGCAACCAGGACCTGAAGAGGGCCCTGCTTCCCGAGCCGCAGAAGGGCCTGCCCAAGATCTTCCCGGACGGCTCGATCGACGCCCCGGAGATCAGGCCCTACGTTCCTCCGAAGCCGAAGGACCCCGAACCAGCGCTCGCGGGCCCGCCCGCACGGAGGGACTGACAGATGGCAGGCGCAGGCGGCTTCTCCGTCTCCGGCTACGGCCCCGAGCGCGGTGGTCTGTGGTCCCGGCTGAGCGCGCGGGACTCCGTCGCGCGCAGGCTCGACTGGCCGTTGATGTTCTCGGCGATCGCCCTGTCCGTCATCGGCACCCTGCTGGTGTGGTCGGCGACCCGCGGGCGCACCGAGCTCAACCACGGCGACCCGTACCACTTCCTGGTCCGGCACAGCCTGAACATCGGCATCGGATTCGCGCTGATGGTGGGCACGATCTGGCTGGGCCACCGCATGCTGCGCGGCGCGGTGCCCGTGCTCTACGGGCTGTCCGTGCTGCTCGTGCTGCTGGTGCTGACCCCGCTCGGTGCGACGATCAACGGCGCCCACGCCTGGCTCGTCATCGGCGGCCTCTCGCTCCAGCCGTCCGAGTTCGTGAAGATCACGATCATCCTCGTGATGGCGATGATGCTCGCCGCCCGTGTGGACGCGGGCGACCAGGTCCATCCCGACCACCGCACGGTCGCCAAGTCCCTCGGCCTCGCGGTCGTGCCCATGGCGATCACCATGCTGATGCCGGACCTCGGCTCCGTGATGGTCATGGTCGTGATCGTGCTCGGCGTCCTGCTCGCCTCGGGCGCCTCCAACCGCTGGATCCTCGGCCTCATCGGCGCGGGCGCCGCGGGCGCGGCCCTGGTGGCCGCGCTGGGACTGCTCGACGAGTACCAGATCAACCGCTTCGCCGCCTTCGCCAACCCCGAACTCGACCCCGCCGGCGTCGGCTACAACACCAACCAGGCGCGGATCGCCATCGGTTCCGGCGGGCTCTACGGAGCCGGGCTCTTCAACGGCCACCAGACCACGGGACAGTTCGTGCCCGAGCAGCAGACCGACTTCATCTTCACGGTCGCCGGCGAGGAACTGGGCTTCCTCGGCGCGGGCCTGATCCTCGCGCTGCTCGGCGTCGTGATGTGGCGTGCCTGCCGCATCGCGCGGGAGACCACCGAGCTGTACGGCACGATCGTCGCGGCCGGGATCATCGCCTGGTTCGCCTTCCAGTCCTTCGAGAACATCGGCATGGCGATGGGCATCATGCCGGTGGCCGGCCTGCCGCTGCCGTTCGTGTCGTACGGAGGCACCTCCATGTTCGCGGTCTGGATCGCGGTGGGCCTGCTCCAGTCGATCCGGGTCCAGCGCCCGATAAGCGCGTAGCCCCTCGAGCAGGGCGCCGGGCGGCCGGCGGTCTCCCGCCACCCGGCGCCGGCGACTAGATTCGGGGCATGGCGGACACCAAGCGCGAGATCGAGCGGAAGTACGACGCCAGCCCCGACACCCGGCTGCCGGATCTGGCACAGGTCGCCGGAGTCGCCGGCGTCCGGGACCGAGGCGTCGACGAGCTCGACGCCGTCTACTACGACACCGGTGACCTGCGGCTCGCCGCCGCCTCCGTCACCCTGCGGCGCAGGACCGGCGGAGCCGACGCCGGCTGGCACCTCAAACTGCCCGTCGCCCCCGGCATCCGCGACGAGATCAGCGCGCCCCTGTCCGACGACGTTCCGGCCGAACTCGCCGCGCTCGTCCGCGCGTACACGCGCGAGGCCGCCCTCGATCCGGTCGTCCGCCTGCGCTCCGTCCGCGCCGTGCGCCATCTGCTCGACGCCGACGGCGCCCTCCTCGCCGAGCTCAGCAGGGACGAGGTGCACGCCGAACGGCCGCCGGGCGGCGACGGCGTCGTCCGCTGGGACGAGATCGAGGTCGAACTCGCCGACGGCGGCGACCCCGCGTTCCTCGACGCCGTCGACAAGAAGCTCCGCAAAGCCGGACTGCGCAGGTCCACGGCGCCGTCCAAGCTCGCCAGGGCCCTCGCCGCCACCGGCGTTGCCCCGGCGCCCCGCCCCGATGGGCCCACCCCGCGCACCGCCGGCGACCACATCCTGCGCTACCTGCGGGAACAGAGGGACGCGCTCGTCACCCACGACCCCGGGGTCCGCCGGGACGTGCCCGACGCCGTGCACCAGATGCGCGTCTCCACCCGGCGGCTGCGCAGCGCCCTGCGCACGTACCGGAAGATCCTCGACCGCGATGCCACCCAGCCCCTGATCGACGAGCTCACGTGGCTCGCCGGGGAACTCGGCGTCGCCCGCGACCAGGAGGTCCTCGCCGAGCGGCTCCGCTCCCGCGTCGGCTCCCTGCCCGACACCCTGGTGCTCGGACCGGTCGCCGCGCGTCTGAAGGCATGGTCGGTCGCCGGGGAGGCCGACGCCCGCGGCACGGCGGTCGCCGCTCTCGACAGCGCGCGCTATCTGGCCCTCCTCTCCTCCCTCGACGCCCTGCTCGCGAGCCCACCGCTGCTGAAGGCCGCCGGCAAGGCGGCCGACGCAGCGCTGCCGGACGCGGTGCTCAAGGAGTACGACCGGCTGTCCCGCCGCGTCGAGCACGCCCTCGCCCTCCCCGCCGGCCAGGGCAGGGACGTGGCCCTGCACGACGCCCGCAAGGCCGCCAAGCGCGCCCGGTACGCCGCCGAGGCGGCGACGCGGGCCCTGGGCCGTCCGGCGCGGCGGTTCGCCAAGCGGATGAAGGCCGTGCAGAAGGTCCTCGGCGACCACCAGGACAGCGTCGTCGCCCGCGCAGCGCTGCGCGACCTGGCGGTCGCGGCGAACGCGGCGGGTGAGTCGTCGTTCACCTGGGGCCTGCTGTACGGCCAGGAGTCGGCCCGCGCCACGGAGCGCGAGGCCGAGCTGCCCGAGGTGTGGGAGCGGGCGACGGCCTCCGGACTGCGGGCGGATCTGACCGGCTGAGCGTCGGGGTACGCTTGATGGTCACCCCCTGTCCGCTCACGAGAGACACCACGATGCCTGTCGAGTCGGTCTTCCCACGCCTGGAAGCGCTTCTCCCGCATGTCCAGAAGCCGATCCAGTACGTCGGCGGAGAACTCAACTCCACCGTCAAGGACTGGGACGCCTGCGACGTCCGCTGGGCGCTCATGTACCCCGACGCGTACGAGGTCGGACTCCCCAACCAGGGCGTCATGATCCTCTACGAGGTACTGAACGAGCGCGAGGGCGTGCTCGCGGAGCGCACCTACAGCGTGTGGCCGGACCTCGAGGAGCTCATGCGCGAGCACCGGGTCCCGCAGTTCACCGTGGACAGCCACCGCCCCGTCAAGGCGTTCGACGTCTTCGGGCTCAGCTTCTCCACCGAGCTCGGCTACACCAACATGCTCACGGCGCTCGACCTCGCGGGCATCCCGCTGGAGTCGAAGGACCGCACGGTCGACGACCCGATCGTGCTCGCCGGCGGACACGCCGCGTTCAACCCCGAGCCCATCGCGGACTTCATCGACGCGGCGATCGTCGGCGACGGCGAGCAGGCCGTGCTCGACATGACCGAGATCATCCGCGCCTGGAAGGCGGAGGGCCGGCCCGGCGGCCGCGAGGAGGTCCTGCTCCGCCTCGCGAAGACGGGCAGCGTCTACATCCCCGCGTTCTACGACGTCGAGTACCTGCCCGACGGCCGCATCGGCCGCGTCGTGCCGAACAGGTCGGGCGTGCCGTGGCGCGTGTCCAAGCACACCGTCATGGACCTCGACGAGTGGCCCTACCCCAAGCAGCCGCTGGTCCCGCTCGCCGAGACCGTCCACGAGCGGATGTCCGTCGAGATCTTCCGCGGCTGCACCCGCGGCTGCCGCTTCTGCCAGGCCGGCATGATCACGCGCCCCGTGCGGGAGCGAAGCATCACCGGCATCGGCGAGATGGTGGACAAGGGCCTCAAGGCGACGGGCTTCGAGGAGGTCGGCCTGCTCTCCCTGTCCTCCGCGGACCACAGCGAGATCGGCGACATCGCCAAGGGCCTCGCCGACCGGTACGAGGACGACAAGATCGGCCTGTCCCTGCCCTCGACCCGTGTCGACGCGTTCAACGTGGACCTGGCCAACGAGCTGACGCGCAACGGCCGCCGGTCCGGTCTCACCTTCGCCCCCGAGGGCGGCTCCGAGCGCATGCGCAAGGTCATCAACAAGATGGTCTCGGAGGAGGACCTGATCCGCACCGTCGCCACGGCGTACGGCAACGGCTGGCGTCAGGTGAAGCTGTACTTCATGTGCGGCCTGCCGACCGAGACCGACGACGACGTGCTCCAGATCGCCGACATGGCGGCGAACGTCATCGCCAAGGGCCGCGAGGTCTCGAAGTCCAACGACATCCGCTGCACGGTGTCGATCGGCGGCTTCGTGCCCAAGCCGCACACCCCCTTCCAGTGGGCGCCGCAGCTGTCCGCCGAGGAGACGGACGCGCGGCTGGAGAAGCTGCGCGACAAGATCCGCGGCGACAAGAAGTACGGCCGCTCGATCGGCTTCCGCTACCACGACGGCAAGCCGGGCATCGTCGAGGGCCTGCTCTCCCGCGGTGACCGCCGCGTCGGCGCCGTCATCCGCGCCGTCTACGAGGACGGCGGCCGCTTCGACGGCTGGCGCGAGCACTTCTCGTACGACCGCTGGATGGCCTGCGCCGAGAAGACGCTGCCGGAGTTCGGCGTCGACGTCGACTGGTACACGACGCGTGAGCGCACGTACGAGGAGGTCCTGCCCTGGGACCACCTGGACTCCGGTCTCGACAAGGACTGGCTCTGGGAGGACTGGCAGGACGCGCTCGACGAGACCGAGGTCGAGGACTGCCGCTGGACGCCGTGCTTCGACTGCGGTGTGTGTCCGCAGATGGACACGCACATCCAGATCGGTCCCACGGGCAAGAAGCTCCTGCCGCTGACCGTCGTCAAGTAGCGCTGCGTTCCCCCGGCTCGGGGGAGGGCCCGGCCGCGGGGGAGACCCTGTGGCCGGGCCCTCGTCCGTTCCCGGTGGGAAGTGGCCGGGGGCCGGATCCGGACGGGGCCGGGATGCGTCCTGTCCGGCATGGACTACGACAAGCCGCCGGCGGCGGCTGAGCGGCAGCGGCAGCGGTACGGCACGGTCTCGGAGTACGAGGCCGGGGACGGCTGCCTCGCGCAGGTCATCCGGATTCCGCTGCGGATCCTCGTCGTGCTCCTGGTCGTCCCGGTGCGCATGGTCTGGGACGTCCTCGTCGTCTGCGGGCGGGCCCTGCACCGTGCCCTGCTGCGACCGGCCGGCCGCGCGCTCGCCCGGCTCGGCCGCGCCGTCCTGCGCCATGTGCTGGTCCCGGTCGGCAAGGCGCTGTTCGTGTGGCCGTGGGTGGCGCTGTGGCGGTACGTGGTCGTGCCGGTGGTGGCGTACGGGCTGGTGGTTCCGGCCGTGTGGCTGTACCGGCACGCGCTGGCCCCGCTCGGCCGCGGCATCGCGTGGGCGTGGGCCAATCTGCTGGTGGCGCCGGTGGTGTGGATCGTGGCCAACCTGCTGGTCGCACCGCTCGTGTGGCTCCACCGGAACGTGCTGGCCCCGCTCGGGCGCGGCATCGCGGCCGTCATGGCCTGGCTGGGCAGGGCGCTGTTCGTGTGGCCGTGGGTGGCGCTGTGGCGGTACGTGGTCGTGCCGGTGGTGGCGTACGGGCTCGTCGTCCCGGTCGTGTGGATCTGCCGGTACGGGCTGGTCCTGCCCGCCGTGTGGCTCCACCGGCACGTGCTCACCCCAGTCGGGCGCGGCTTCGTCTGGCTCCTTGTCCACCTGGTGGTGGCGCCGGCGGCCTGGGTGTACCGCCACGTCCTCGCGCCGGTCGGCAGGGAGACCGTCGCCTCCCTCCGGCTCGCGTGGCAGTTCGCCGGGTACGTGTCGCGTGCCGTCGGCCGGGGACTGAAGTGGCTCGGGTGGCACCTCGTGGTCCGTCCGTCGCGCTGGTTCCACCGCGCCGTGTGCACTCCTGTCGGGCACTTCGTGCGCGACGCCGTCTGGCGCCCGGCCGCGCGGGCCGCCGTCGAGGCCGGACGGACCGTGCGCGCCGCGTTCGCCTCGGCGCGCCTGACCCTGCGCCGTGCGCGCCGCGACGCATGGCGCGCCCTGGGCGGCGGGACCGCGTACACGTCGGGCAGCGACGCCCGTGACGGGCGCCGCGCGCCGGGCGCGTAACCTGGGTGATACGCAACAACCACTGACCGTTCCCGGCGTGGCGGCCGAGACCGAGATCTCCTCGCGCGAGCGGGGGTGAGCCGGCCGGCCCCCAGGGAACCCCCCGCACGTCCGAGGGCGGCGCGCCACCCGCGCCCGCTCCGCACCGAGGAGAAGAACCACTGGGCAAGCGACAGCCCGAAGGCCCGCCGCCCGCACCTGCGGTGCAGCGCATCCGACTGCGCTACACCAAGCGCGGCCGCCTCCGGTTCACCAGCCACCGTGACTTCCAGCGCGCCTTCGAGCGTGCGCTGCGGCGCGCCGAGGTGCCCATGGCGTACTCGGCGGGCTTCACACCGCACCCGAAGGTGTCGTACGCCAATGCCGCACCCACCGGCACGGGCAGCGAGGCCGAGTACCTGGAGATCGCCCTCACCGAGCCCCGCGACCCCGACAAGCTGCGCGAGCTGCTCGACGAGTCGCTGCCGGACGGACTCGACATCACCGACGCCGTCGAGGCCCGCACCTCGGGTCTGGCCGACCGGCTCACCGCGTCCGTGTGGGAGCTGCGGCTGGACGGCGTCGAGCCGGAGGCCGCAGACAATGCCGTGACCGCGTTCCTCGCCGCGGAGACGGTCGAGGTCCAGCGGAAGACGAAGAACGGCATGCGGACCTTCGACGCGCGGGGTGCCGTCGCCGGCCTGCAGGCGGGTCGTCCCCAGCCTGATAGGCCGGGAGAGGGGCCCTGTGCGATACTGCGGCTGGTTGTTCGGCACGTGACACCTGCCGTACGACCCGACGACGTCCTGTCCGGTCTCCGAGCTGTGGCCGACCTGGCGCCGCCGGTCCCCGCAGCGGTGACCAGGCTGGCGCAGGGGCTCTTCGACGAGGAGTCCGGCACGGTGACCGACCCGCTCGCGCCCGACCGCGAGGCAGCCCCGGCCGCTCCACCCACGGCCGCCGGGACAGCCTCTGCGACGGCGCCGGAAGGTCCCGCCGCGTAAGGACGGTCGTCGTAGCGCGGCTCTGGACACTCGGGAGCCACCTGAGCCGGGCCGCGCATTGACACAGGAGACTTTCGCCAGGCCGTGCGTACATCGCGTAGGGAACCGGCGAGCCAGACATCAGCTCCCGTGCGGCGCCCGCGCCCCGGACGGCGGCACCGCGGACATCACGCGGGCCGCGGCCGGACCGGACCAGGCGCGGCGCCCGGGAGCGCGACGGGAGAAACGCCCGCATGCTCGAGCCGATCGGATCCGGCGCTGCCGGAGACAACAACCAGGAACACGTCACACCCAGCGACACGCTGCCGCCGCGCCGCAGGCGCCGCGCCGCGTCGCGTCCCGCGGGTCCGCCGAGCGCGGCGGACACCGCCGCGCAGAGCGAGGCCGCCGCGCCGGAAGCCGCCGTTGCGGCGGAGAGCACCGAGACCGTTGCAGCCGAGGCCGCCGCTGCCCCGACCGCCGATGCCGCAGAGGCGGCAGAGGCGGCGGCGCCGCGGACGCGCCGCCGCGCCACGCGCAAGGCGACCGCTCCGGCGGGTTCGCCCGCCGCCGTGGAGCCGGCCGAGGTCCCGGAGCCGGCCGCCGTCGAGTCCGAGGAGGCGCCCGCGCCGCGGACGCGCCGCCGCGCGACCCGGAAGGCCACCGCGCCTGCTGCCGCCCCGGCGCAGGCGGAGGCCGTTCCGGCCGAGGCCGAGGAGGCCGTCGAGACCCTTGAGGCCGAGGAGGCCGCCGAGCCGGTCGTCACCGCCGAGGCCGCCCCCCGCCGTACGCGGCGCCGGGCGTCCGCCCCGGCCGGGGCACCCAAGGCCGCCGAGGCGCAGGACGACCAGCCCACGCAGGCGGAGGCCGCGCAGGCCGTCGTGCCCGCTGTCGCGGCGGTCTCCGCCGTGGTGGGCGAGAGCGCCGAGTCGGAGGAGACGCCCGCGCCGCGTACCCGTCGGCGTGCGGTGCGCAAGGCGACGGCTGCGGCCGGTGCGCCGCAGGTCGAGGAGACGGAGCCGGTGAAGGCTCCGGAGGTCGCCGCCGCGGCCGTCGACACCGAGGCGGAGGCCCCCGCCCCGCGTACCCGCCGCCGTGCGACGCGCAAGGCGACCGCTCCGGCCGGTGCCCCGGAAGCCGCCGAGGCCGTCACCGCTGCCGTTGTCCCCTCGGAGGAGGCTGCTGAGGCCGGGGCCGCTGAGCCCGAGGCCGCCGAGGTGGCCGCGCCGCGCCGCCGCCGTCGTGCGTCCGCCCCGGCGGGCGCCCCGAAGGCGACGGCCGCCGAAGAGGTCCCTGCCGAGACGGAGGAGCCGGCCCCGCGTACGCGCCGCGCCACTCGTAAGGCCACCGCGCCCGCCGGTGCCCCGGCCGCGGCCGAGGCCGACGAGCAGGCCGTCGAGGCGGGCGAGAGCCTTCCCGAGAGCGCTGTCGAGCAGATCGCCGCCGACGAGGCGGGGGTCGCCGCCGCGGAGAAGGCCGCCGGCCGTGGCCGCACGCGCCGGCGTGCCGTGTCGCCCGAGTTCACCACCCCGCAGCCGCGGGCCGCCGCACCGGCCGGGGAGGCCGAGGCGCCCGTGCGCGGCCGCCGTGCGCGGCCGGCTGTGCCCACCTTCCAGGCCCCGGTCTTCGCCGAGCCGATGTTCCAGACCCCGGAGACCGCCGCGGCCGCCGCTGCCGCCGCCGCGAGCGCCCCGGAGCCGGAGGAGGACGAGGAGTACGCCGAGGCGGTCACCGAGACCGCAGCGCCCGAGGCCGCTGCCCCGGAGCAGCCCGTCGGTCGCCGTCGCCGCCGTCGCCGCGGCGAGCCCGCGGAGCCGGTCGAGGCCCCCGCCGCCGAGGCCGTCCCGGCCGAGGAGGAGGCCGAGCCCGAGCAGGCCGAGGCCGTGCAGGGCGAGGAGGCCGACGAGTACGAGGACCGGCCGTCGCGCCGTCGCCGCCGCGGGGGCCGTCGCCGTCGCCGTGGTGAGGCCGCCGACGTGGAGGAGTCCGCGGAGGAGGAGGCCGAGGAGGCCGGGGCCGCCGCTGAGGAAGCGGAGGAGGACGAGGAGGAGGACGAGGCCGGCACGCCGTCCGCCGCTGGGACCAGCAGCAGCCGTCGTCGTCGCCGCCGTCGCCGTCGCAGCGGTGACGCGGCCGGCGAGCCGGAGGCCGCCGACGAGGACGGCGTCCGTACGGTGGTCAAGGTCCGTGAGCCCCGCAAGAAGGAGGAGCCGAGCGACGAGGTCCAGTCCATCAAGGGCTCGACCCGTCTGGAGGCCAAGAAGCAGCGTCGTCGCGAGGGCCGCGAGCAGGGCCGCCGCAGGGTGCCGATCATCACCGAGGCGGAGTTCCTGGCGCGCCGCGAGGCCGTCGAGCGCGTGATGGTCGTCCGCCAGAGCGGCGAGCGCACCCAGATCGGCGTCCTCGAGGACAACGTGCTCGTCGAGCACTACGTCAACAAGGAGCAGGCCACCAGCTACGTCGGCAACGTCTACCTGGGCAAGGTGCAGAACGTCCTGCCGTCCATGGAGGCCGCCTTCGTCGACATCGGCAAGGGCCGCAACGCCGTCCTGTACGCGGGCGAGGTCAACTTCGAGGCGCTGGGCATGGCCAACGGCCCGCGCCGCATCGAGGCCGCCCTGAAGTCCGGCCAGTCGGTGCTGGTCCAGGTGACCAAGGATCCGATCGGTCACAAGGGCGCCCGCCTGACCAGCCAGGTCTCGCTGCCCGGCCGCTACCTGGTCTACGTGCCCGAGGGCTCGATGACCGGCATCAGCCGCAAGCTGCCCGACACCGAGCGCGCCCGGCTGAAGACGATCCTCAAGAAGATCGTTCCCGAGGACGCGGGCGTCATCGTGCGCACCGCCGCCGAGGGGGCGAGCGAGGACGAGCTGCGCCGTGACGTCGAGCGTCTGCAGGCGCAGTGGGAGGAGATCCAGAAGAAGGCGAAGAGCGGCAACGCCCCCACGCTGCTCTACGGCGAGCCGGACATGACCGTCCGGGTCGTCCGCGACATCTTCAACGAGGACTTCTCCAAGGTCGTCGTCAGCGGTGACGAGGCGTGGGAGACGATCCACGGCTACGTGTCGCACGTGGCGCCCGACCTGGTCGACCGCCTGCAGCGGTGGACCAGCGAGGTCGACGTCTTCGCGGTCAACCGGATCGACGAGCAGCTGATGAAGGCGCTGGACCGCAAGGTCTGGCTGCCGAGCGGCGGCTCGCTGGTGATCGACAAGACCGAGGCCATGGTCGTCATCGATGTCAACACCGGCAAGTTCACGGGCCAGGGCGGCAACCTCGAGGAGACCGTCACCAGGAACAACCTGGAGGCGGCCGAGGAGATCGTGCGCCAGCTGCGGCTGCGCGACCTGGGCGGCATCGTCGTCGTCGACTTCATCGACATGGTGCTGGAGTCCAACCGGGACCTGGTCATGCGCCGGCTCCTGGAGTGCCTGGGCCGCGACCGCACCAAGCACCAGGTGGCCGAGGTGACGTCGCTGGGTCTGGTGCAGATGACCCGCAAGCGGGTCGGCCAGGGGCTGCTGGAGTCGTTCTCGGAGACCTGTGTCCACTGCAACGGGCGCGGTGTGATCGTGCACATGGAGCAGCCGTCCGCCGCCGGTGGCGGTGGCGGCAAGCGCTCCAAGAAGCGCGGCCGCGGTGGTGCGGCCGTGGAGCACGAGCACGTCGAGCCGCAGGCCGTGGAGGTCGCGGAGCCGGAGATCGAGACGGAGGCGGAGGTCGCCGCGGAGGCGGCCGCCCCGGTCGCGCTCGAGGAGCCGGCGTTCGCGCCGGACGAGGAGCTGTACAGCAGCGTCGCGGAGGCCGAGGCCGCCGCGTCGCGCGGCCGTGGCCGCCGCCGGGCGACCCGCAAGGTGTCGGCCCCGGCGGGTGCGCCGAAGGCGGCGGAGCCGGTGACGGCGGCGGCGCCCGAGCCCGAGCCCGCCCCTGTGGCGGCGCCCGAGCCCGAGGCCGTGCCTGTGGCGGCGCCCGAGCCGGCCCCCACGGGCCGTACGCGCCGCCGCGTCACGCGTCAGGTGTCGGCCCCGGTCGGCTCCCCCGCGTCGGCCGAGGTGACGGTGGCCCCGGCGGTGAAGCCGGAGCCCGAGCCCGAGCCCGAGGTTGCGGCCGCGGTGGCCGAGGAGGCGCCGGTCGCGGCTCCGCCGCGTGCCCGCCGCCGGGTGACCCGCAAGGTCACCGCTCCGGCCGGTTCGCCGACGGGTGCCGACGAGGCAGCGATCGTCGTGGTCGCCGCGGAGCCCAAGGCCGCCGAGCCCGAGGCCGCCGAGCCCGAGGGCGCCGAGCCCGAGGCGGAGGAGCCGGAGGCCGCGCCGGTGGCCAAGAAGGCGGTCCGCAAGACGGCCAAGAAGGCCACGGCGAAGAAGGCCGCGACCAAGAAGACGGCCGCGAAGAAGACGACGGCCAAGAAGGCCACGGCGAAGAAGGCCACGAAGAAGACGGTGGCGGCCGAACAGACGCCCCCGTCGGTCTCCGCGACCACGTCCGAGGACTAGCCACCTCCCGACGCGGCCCGGCCCGGTACGACCGGGGCGGGCCGCGTCGGCGTTGGTGCGGGGGCAATGCACGCCCGTCCGCGGGCCCCCTCTCGTACGGCAGCGGCAGAGACTCGGTCGACCGGGTCCCCGCGCTGCCGTTGGTGGAGGTCAGCCGCAGCAGTCGCATCCGGCACGGCAGCCGCACGCCTCGGCCGTCGCCGGATCGGGGCCCGCCGCGGCGGGGGAGGAGGGGGCGCAGCAGCCCTTGCCCTGCCAGGCGTCACGGCCTTCCTTGACGGCGACGGCGGCGATGACGAGGGCGGCGATCGGGTCGGCCCAGGACCAGCCGAGGGTGGCGTTGAGGACCAGGCCCACCAGGAGCACGGCGGACAGGTAGGTGCACAACAGGGTCTGCTTGGAGTCCGCGACCGCACTGGCGGAGCCGAGTTCACGCCCGGCCCTGCGCTGGGCGGCGGACAGGAAGGGCATCACGGCCAGCGACAGGGCGGCGACGACGATGCCGGGGACGGAGCCTTCGGCCTCGCCCGAGCCGTTCAGGGTGCGGACGGCATCGAAGGTGACGTAGGCGGCGAGCGCGAAGAAGGAGACGGAGATGATCCGCAGGGTGGTCTTCTCCCGCGCCTCGCGCAGCGCGTGGTCGCGGGCGGAGAACTGCCAGGCGACCGCGGCGGCGGAGGAGACCTCGATGACGGAGTCCAGGCCGAAGCCGATCAGAGCCGTGGAGGAGGCGATCGTCCCGGCGGTGATCGCGACGATCGCCTCGATCGCGTTGTAGGCCATGGTCGCCGCGACCAGCAGGCGTATCCGGCGCGTGAGCGCGTCGCGGCGGTCCCGGGAGGGGCTGAGGGAGAGGGATGTCTCCGCGGCCATCAGCAACAGCCCTCCTCGGCGGCGTCGGCACAGGTGCGGTCGCTCTCGACGGCGACCACCGCGGTGCGCAGGTCGTCCAGCGCGTGGCCGAGGCGTTCGTCGGCCAGCTCGTAGCGGGTGCGGCGCCCGTCGGGCACCGTGACCACCAGGCCGCAGTCGCGCAGACACGCCAGGTGGTTCGACAGCCGCGTGCGGGAGATCCCCAGCGCGTCGGCGAGGTCGGAGGGATAGGCCGGGGCTTCGCGCAGGGCGAGCAGGAGCCGGCATCGGATCGGGTCGGAGAGCGCGCGGCCGAACCGGGCCAGCACCTCGATCTCGGAGGCAACAGTCAGCACGCCAAGGAGAGTACACGGATGCGTGAATTCAGGTAAGCGTGGACTGTTGCTCGGCAAGCGAGGCGACACCGCGGTGGCCGGTGGCGCTCGGCCGGTCGCGACCCGCTGACGCAGAAGAGCCCGTGCCGCCCGGTCTCCCGGTGCACGGGCTCCTCCGCGTACGACGGGCGCGCCGTCGTCGGGTCAGCGCTTGCCGGACGTCAGCGCCTTGACGCGCTTCAGCACCGCCTTCACGATCGCCACCCGGCCCACGCGCAGCACCAGCTTGTTCCGCTTCTTCGACACGGCCGCGTAGCGCGGGACGCCGCGGCTGATCCAGCGCGTGTTGGTCAGGGCCGACTGCGGCCCCACCGGCTTGGACCAGCCCGTGCCGCGCTGCGACGGCACCCACAGCGACACCGTCCAGGAGCCGGGGGCGAGTCCCTCCAAGGGGACGCTGGCGGTGAAAGCGCTGTCGCCCGTCGGGGTGACGGGCACCGTCACGGTCCTGCCGTCGTCGCCCTCCAGTCGTACGCCCAGCGCGCCCGCCGGCAGCCCGGCGAGCTTCCAGCTGCCGTTGACCTCCAGTTGCGAGGGGATCGTGGTCGACCAGCGGGTGCCCTCTGTGCGGAGCTTGTCGGCGACCTTGTGCTTGTTCTCGCCGACGTCGAGCGTCAGGTTGCTGTACGGCTGCGTGTAGTACAGCGCGGCCGCGAAGTTCTCCTCGCCGTCGGCGACGACGTACGTCTGTGGCGTGGCGACCACCTCGGGCAGGCGCCTGTGGCCGAAACGGATCTCCTTGACGACGTCCCCGACCCGCACGGCGACGAAGACGTCCCACAGGCCCTTGGGGAAGCGGCCGCCGTCGACCGCCTTCGTCAGGTCGATCTCGGCGGCGAAGCCGGCCTCGGGGTAGCGGTACTTCCCGGCGTCCTCCTTGCCGGCGCCGAGCTCCGGCGTGGCGACGACCGTCGTCGGGAAACGGTGCTCGGCCTTGGTGTCGCGCTCACGCAGCACCAGCTCCGTGCGGGTGGCCACGTCCTGCGGGACGCGCCGCAGGTAGGCATGGCCCGTCATCCGCAGCACGCCGTCCTCGATGACGACCGAGTCCAGCCGGTGGCGGTCCTGGAGCGCCGTCGTGACGTCGTAGATCTCGTCCGGGATGCCGCGCTCGGCGTCGCGGAAGAACGGCAGCAGGGTGTAGGCGCGGTCGCCCTCGACGAGGATCCCCGGCTGCTCGCCGCTCGAGCGGTGCCGCCGGTCGACCTTCTCCAGCTCGATGGACTCCTGGAGCATCCCGCGCTGGATGAGCTCGCACCGCAGTCGTGTGATCGCGTTCACCCTGGCCTTGAGCGAGTCCGGGTAGGAGCGCTTCAGCAGGGCGCGCAGCTGCTCGTAGTTCTTCTTCTGCAGTTCCGGGTCCGGCTCCCTGGCCAGGTGGATCAAGGCGTGGAACATGTCGATCGACAGGTGCCGGTTCATCAGGCCGTCGCGGTCGGGTCCGGCCGGGACGTGCTTCTCGACCAGGTCGACCATCAGCTCCAGCACCTTGATGCGGCTGTCGGCGCCGCGTGTGGAGGTGGTGATGTTGCCGCCGTCGTCTCGCTTGACGATGTACAGGCAGTCGTAGTCGGCCACGACCGAGATGCCGTCGGCCTTGAGGTAGAGCATGCCGGTGAAGAGCTGATCCTCACAGGTCTTGTACCCGAGGGGGAAGCGCAGCTCGTGCTTCTCGATCAGCTCGCGCCGGATCAGCTTCAGCGGGTTGAGGGCCCAGTAGACACGGGAGTTGAAGACGTCCGTGCGGGGCTGGTTGCGTACGAACATCGAGGCCGGCGCCCCCCGTCCGTTGACGCCCTTCATCTTGCCGAGCACCACGTCGGTCTTGTTCTTCTCGGCCATCGCGAGCATGCGCTCGAGGGCCTCCTCGCCGAGGTAGTCGTCGGCGTCCAGGAAGAACACGAACCTGCCGCGCGCGTGGTCCAGGCCCTTGTTGCGGGGGGCCGAGGGGCCGCCGGAGTTCTCCTGGTGGAACACCCGGAACAGGCCGGGGTACTTCTCGGCGAAGCGTTCCAGTTCCTTGCCGGTACCGTCGGTGGAGCCGTCGTCGACGGTGATGATCTCCAGTCGGTCGCGCCCGATCGACTGCTCGACCACGGAGGTCAGGGTCTTGGTGAGGTACGGCATGGCGTTGTAGGCGCCGATGATCACCGAGATGTCAGGCGTGGTGGTCAAAGCTCGTCGTCCGTTCCGCGTGCAGCCCGAGCGCTGGTCGCTGCACGCGCAGCCCCCCCGGTCGACTCGAAGGCCGTTGAATGAGGCGTTCAGAGGAAAGTCGGCACCAATCCTACAAGCGCTTACGTGCGGGGGAGGCACTGTGACCGCCGGTTCGGTGACAGGTGAGTGCCAGGTGCGAACGGGGCCGGTTTGACCCTCCGCGGACAGGTCCGTAACCTTGTCCTTCGGCGTGTTTCCTTATGCGCCCACCCCTGAGCACCTCCCTCCCGGTCCGCCGGGAGAGGCCGCTCGTCCATTCCGGATCGTCTCGGGCCCCGTGCCCGTGTGAGCGGCTGGCATCAGGGGTCCGTTCCGAGCGAGAGAGAGATCCGCGTGTACGCCATCGTGCGCAGCGGTGGTCGCCAGCACAAGGTTGCTGTCGGCGACATCGTTGAGGTTGACAAGATTTCCACCGCCAAGGTTGGCGACACGGTCGAGCTCTCGACCCTGCTCGTTGTCGACGGCGACGCCGTGACCAGCGACCCGTGGGTGCTGGCCGGTATCAAGGTCACGGCCGAGGTCGTGGACCACCACAAGGGCGCGAAGATCGACATCCTTCGCTACAAGAACAAGACCGGCTACCGCCGCCGCCAGGGTCACCGTCAGCAGTACACGGCGATCAAGGTCACCGGCATCCCCACGGCTGCGAAGTAAGGGACTGAGGAGAGATGGCACACAAGAAGGGCGCATCGTCCACCCGGAACGGTCGCGACTCCAACGCTCAGCGGCTCGGCGTGAAGCGCTTCGGCGGCCAGGTCGTCAACGCGGGTGAGATCCTCGTCCGCCAGCGCGGCACCCACTTCCACCCGGGAGCGGGCGTCGGACGCGGCGGCGACGACACCCTGTTCGCGCTGCTGCCGGGCGCCGTGGAGTTCGGCACTCACCGTGGCCGCAAGGTCGTGAACATCGTTCCGGTCGCCTGATCGGTTCTCTTCCGAGGGGCGGACCTCACTTCCCGGGCCGGGAAGCGGGTCCGCCTTTCGTGTGTTGAGAGACAGACATTCCGTACGTACGTCACCGGCGTCACCGCCGGCGGCATCCCGTCATCACTGGAGGCACTTCCATGACCACCTTCGTGGACCGCGTCGAGCTGCACGTCGCCGCGGGTAACGGAGGCCACGGCTGCGCCTCCGTGCACCGGGAGAAGTTCAAGCCGCTCGGCGGACCCGACGGCGGCAACGGCGGCCGCGGCGGCGACGTCATCCTGGTCGTCGACCAGTCGGTGACCACGCTGCTCGACTACCACCACAGCCCGCACCGCAAGGCCACCAACGGCAAGCCCGGCGAGGGCGGCAACCGCTCCGGCAAGGACGGCCAGGACCTGGTCCTGCCCGTGCCCGACGGCACCGTCGTCCTCGACAAGAAGGGCAACGTGCTCGCCGACCTGGTCGGCCAGGGCACCACGTACGTCGCCGCCGAGGGCGGCCGGGGCGGTCTCGGCAACGCGGCACTGGCCTCCGCGCGCCGCAAGGCCCCCGGCTTCGCACTGCTCGGCGAGCCCGGCCGCTCGGGTGATGTCGTCCTGGAGCTGAAGACCGTCGCCGACGTCGCGCTCGTCGGGTACCCGAGCGCGGGCAAGTCCTCGCTGATCTCGGTGCTCAGCGCCGCCAAACCGAAGATCGCGGACTATCCCTTCACCACGCTCGTCCCGAACCTGGGCGTCGTGACCGCCGGCTCGACCGTGTACACGATCGCGGACGTTCCCGGCCTGATCCCGGGCGCGAGCCAGGGCCGCGGCCTGGGCCTGGAGTTCCTGCGCCACGTCGAGCGCTGCTCGGTGCTGGTGCACGTGCTGGACACCGCGACGCTGGAGTCCGACCGCGACCCGGTCTCCGATCTCGACGTCATCGAGGAGGAGCTGGCGCAGTACGGCGGCCTGGACGACCGGCCGCGCGTCGTCGTCCTCAACAAGGTCGACATCCCCGACGGCCAGGACCTGGCCGACATGATCCGCCCGGACCTGGAGGAGCGCGGCTATCGCGTCTTCGAGGTGTCGGCGGTCGCGCACAAGGGCCTCAAGGAGCTGTCGTACGCGCTGGCCGAGATCGTGGCCGCGGCGCGGGCCGCCAAGCCGGTGGAGGAGGCGACCCGGATCGTCATCCGCCCCAAGGCGGTCGACGACGCGGGCTTCACGGTCACGCAGGAGGAGGACGGCCTGTTCCGCGTGCGCGGCGAGAAGCCGGAGCGCTGGGTGCGCCAGACCGACTTCAACAACGACGAGGCCGTGGGCTACTTGGCCGACCGCCTCAACCGCCTGGGTGTCGAGGAAGAGCTGATGAAGGCCGGCGCCCGCGCGGGGGACGGTGTGGCGATCGGCCCCGAGGACGACGCGGTCGTCTTCGACTGGGAGCCGACGGTGATGGCGGGCGCCGAGATGCTCGGCCGCCGCGGTGAGGACCACCGCTTCGAGGCCCCGCGCCCGGCGGCGCAGCGCCGCCGCGACCGCGAGGCGGAGCGCGACGAGGCGCTGCAGGAGTTCGAGGGCTTCGACCCGTTCTAAAGGGCGCCACGCCGCCCCCTGGGCCCGCGCCGGTGCAGCCTCGCACGGTCCGTGCGCGCCGGCCGGGGAGCGTCCACGTAGGACGCCGCGTCGCCCACCCGTACCGGCGTGCGCCGGCCGGCCGGCATCGGACCCGGACCCAGCACGTCCACACACGTCGCCCCGCCAAGGATCTTGGCGGGGCGACGTGCTCGCGGCCACCCCCCCCCGCACGTCGCCGTCGGCATCGTCACCTTTGCGTGTGGTGTCCGAACGGCGCCGAGGAGGCGGGCGACGTCTTCGGTCAGCGCCTCGCGGGCGTCAACACCGCGCCGAGCAGCACTCGTTCCGGCTGCAATGCGCTGCTCGCCATCGGCGTCCCCGGTGAGGAGCCGGCCGAGGCGCACCGCGAGAAGGGGCGGCGTCCACGTCGTGCCGCGGGCGGGCGCGCACGGCGCGTCCGACGCCCGGATCGAGTGCGTGGCCCCCTCCTGGAGCCGGCGACACGCACCCCGGTACCCGGCTCCCGCACGCGTCGTCTCTCCGCCGCCGCGAGCGCAGCGGCCACCCCGCCCGTACCCGCCTCGGCAGTGGCCGGATCCCGGCAGGAGGTGCCCCGGTCACACGTCATACTGGATACGTTCACCATTCGTACGGATCAGGTTCAAGGAGTCGACCGAAGTGCGAAATCCCGAGGCACCCCGGTTGCTTGGGGTCTACCGCCGAGCCGTCCCCGAGCGTGTGCGGCGGGCCATCGTTTCGCAGGTCGACGCCGATGTGCGCCGCCGGCTGAAGATGCGTATCGCCCATGGCACGGCCATCGCCGAGCGGCTCCGCAGCGGCCGGATCGCCAAGCGCTACGAGGCGCTCGCCTCCGGTCCGGACCGTGCCGTGGTCAGCGTCGGCCGCGAGGCGAAGGTCGCCCTGGTCACTCCGGGGGTGACCCCGCTCGAGGCCCGGCGCGCGAACCTGGACGCCGTCCTGAGCGCACTGGCCGAGGCGCAGATCGACCACTTCTGCGTACGGGGCAAGTCGGACACCGCCGCCGCCGTGGCCGTGCACGAGCAGGATCGCGCCGCCGTCCTCGCTGCGCTCGCCGAGGCCTGCCACCGGCTGCCCGGCTACGTCACGCTCGTCAAGGGGAACGGTCCCGCCTCGGCGATCTCTCATCCCGGTTTCGAGACGTCCACCTGGCAGCGGCTGCGTGACGCCGGCATCGTGCGCGTCACCTGGTACCGCACCGACCCCACGCGCCTGCTGACCCTCGGGAACCCGTACGGCTGCGACATCGAGTTCTGGCAGGAGGAGAAGGGCGAGCTGGTCCCGCCGAGGCCCGGCAAGATCGCCGCAGCTCTGCCGGTCCGGGGCAAGAGCGTCACCGCGCCGGAGTCGTACTTCACGAGTCTCGCGCCGCGGGAGTCGGCCGACGCCGCACAGGTGCCCACCCGCCCGGAGATGGCCGTCGTCCACACCGACGAGGTCACCTTCCCCATCGATGTCGTCTACACCTGGGTGGACGGCGCCGACCCCGCCTGGCTGCGGCGCCGCGCCGAATTCTCCGGCGAGGGGTACCACGCCGAGGCGGCCAACGCCGCCCGCTACCTCAGCCGCGACGAGCTGCGCTACTCGCTGCGCTCCCTGCACATGTACGCGCCGTGGGTGCGCACCGTCTACCTCGTGACCGACGACCAGACGCCCGACTGGCTGGACACCGAGGTTCCGGGCCTGAAGGTGGTGAGCCACAAGGACATCTTCCGGTCCCCGCACCTGCTGCCCACCTTCAATTCGCACGCCATCGAGAGCCAGCTGCACCACATCGAGGGGCTGTCCGAGCACTTCCTCTACTTCAACGACGACGTGATGCTCGGCAGCGAGGTGACACCGCAGGACTTCTTCTTCTCCAGCGGCCTCACCAAGTTCTTCCCGTCCTCCGCCCTGGTGCCGCTCGGTGAGCGGACCGTCGACGACCCGCCGGTCGCGGCGGCCGGCAAGAACAATCGGCGCCTGATCGAGGAGCGTTACGGCGCCGTGCTCGTGCAGAAGATGAAGCACATGCCGCATCCGCTGCGCCGCAGTGTGCTGACGGAGATCGAGTCCGAGTTCGACGCCGACTACCGGCACACCGAGGCGAGCAGGTTCCGCAGCATCGACGACATATCCATCGCGTCGTCTCTGCACCACTACTATGCGTTCCACACGCAGCGCGCGGTGCCGTCCCAACTGCCCTACGCCTACCTCGACCTGACGCACCCGTGGACGGAGACCAGGCTCGGACGGCTGCTCGCCAACCGCGACAAGACGGTCTTCTGCGTCAACGACACGGTCTCGACGGAGCAGGACGTGACGGAGCAGAAGGACCTGATCACGCCGTTCCTCGAGGCGTACTTCCCGGTGCCGAGCCCGTTCGAGAAGAAGCAGTAGTACACGGAGGCAATGAAGAGAGGCCTTCCTCGTCCGGCCGGACGAGGAAGGCCTCTCTTCATGCGCCGCCTGCCGTCAGTCGCGCTCGAAGCGCGAACGGACCGGGAAGTAGGCGTTCAGGAAGGCCCGCAGCACGCGGTCCTGCTCGTCGACCGGGACCTCGGCGTCAGCGGACTCCCCGATGCAGAAGACGTCGTGGTTGCGCGAGGCCAGAAGCCTGCTGAGCACCGAGTGGTGCTCGTAGTTGCCGACGTTGATGTAGCTGCAGGAGATGGCGGACGGCACCGAACGGCCGGTGAGGTAGCCGTAGTGGTGGTGCAGCGAGGAGGTGATCGACAGGTCCGAGTTCGCCCGGAACGGATTGCGGGCCGTTGCCGAGACCTCCTCCGGGAACCGCTCGGCGATCTCGTTGAGCACGCTGCGGCGCAGCGGATGCGGGGCGTGCAGGAAGCCGTGTGTGGCGACCCGGCCGAACGCCCCTTCCAGAAGGGCCCGGTTGTTCTTGGCCGCCGCGAAGTAGCCTTCGTCGTCCGGCGACGGCTCGCTCGGCGGGACGGACGTCGGCGAACGGAAGAGCTTGGCGACGCCGTTGCTCAGGAAGAACGAGCCCGGGGAGAGCGGGCGGCCGATGAACACGTCGTCGTTGAAGTAGAGGAAGTGCTCGGACAGCCCCTCGATACGGTGCAGCTGGCTCTCGATCGCGTGCGAGTTGAACGTGGGCAGCCAGGACTGGTCCGGGAAGATGTCCCGGTGGGCGACCACCTCGATGCCCGGCTGGTCGGTGTCCAGCCACTCCGGCGTCTGGTCGTCCGTCACCAGGTAGATGTTGCGCACCCAGGGCGCGAACATCGCCAGGGACCGCAGCGAGTACCGCAGTTCGTCCCGGTTGCGGAACCGGACGTCGCCGCTGTCGGCGTCGTCGACCGGCATGTCCAGGCTTCGGCGGACGTCGTCACGCCGCTTGCGCCATGCCGGGTCGGTGTCGTCGACCCAGGTGTAGACGACGTCGATGGGGAAGTCGACGTCCCACATCAGCTGCTTGGTGAACTGGCTCAGCGTCGGATAGGCGTGTCCGCCGACCTGGAGCTTGGCGGTGGGCTCCAGCGAGGGCAGACGGCGGCCGAGGAGTGTGGTCGATCGCGGGCTGTTGCGCCAACCGTCCTCGTCCTCCTCCCAGAACTCGACGGTGCATCCGTACGCCGGCCCGTAGCGCAGCGTCCGGCTCGCGCTCGTCACCGGCTTGAAGACCCGCACGCCGGCGACCTCGCCGACCCCGTCGAGCCGCTCGGCCAGTACGGCGCCGGGAGCGGCGCCCCGGGGAGTGATCAGCTCGCCGTACACGGGCTTGCCCTGCAACTCGGTCGCCAGCGCCTGGAGGGCGCGGGCGCGCTGCTCGACCGGTACGGCCAGGAGGTGCGCGATTCCGTCGTTGCGTACGAGCACGAAGGGAACGCCGGAGTCCTCGAACGCCTTGGTGGTGATCTCCAGGTTGAGGTTGGCCATCGTCGGGCCGTCGACGTCGTCCCGCTCCTCGGCGAGGCGGCCGGCGGAGCGGATGAGGGACCGGTTCTGTGCCTGGATGAGAACCTCGCGCGCCTTCTGCTCGTCGGAGGAGTTGGCCAGGAGGGACACGGGCGCGGCGACGCTGAAACTCTTGGTGCCGCCCTGTGCGATGCGCATGGCGGTGCGGTCGGCGCGGGCGGCGAGGCGCTCGGGAGTGTCACGACGGGCGACGAGGCGCTCGAACAGCTCCTCCCACTGTGCGGTGATCTTCTCGCCGGAGAAGCGCTCGTTGACGCCGGATCTCGCCGCCTTGCCGAAGGCGTGCCGCGTGTCGTCGTCCTTCATCAGACGGGACATGGCGTCGGCGAGGGAGTCGATGTCGCGCGGCGGGACCAGCAGTCCGTCCACGTCGTGCCGGATGATCTCGGCGGGCCCGGTGACGATGTCGTACGCGATCACCGGTACACCGGCTGCGAACACCTCGAGCAGCACCAGAGGGAACGCCTCGTTGCGTGACGGCAGGAGGCACAGGGAAGCCTTGGCCCACTCCTGCTCCATCTGGTCGGAGCGGCCCATGAGTTCGACCTGCGAGTGCAGGCCGAGTCCCTCGACCAGGTGACGCAGGCGCACCTGCTGCGGGCCGTCGCCGAAGATGCGCAGCGTCCAGTCGGGGAAGTCGGCGGAGACCCGGTGGAAGGCGTGGATGGCGTGGTCCAGCTGCTTTTCCGGGGTCATCCGGGCGGCCAGGACTATGGTCCTGCTCTCCAGATCGGCCCGCGGGCGGTAGCCGTCGGGGACTGCGTTCGGGATGGCCACCAGCTCGGGTGCGGCGTCCTGGAGCGAGTCCTTGAACCAGTCGTTCGTGCGCTCGGTGAGCGAGACGAGGGCGTCGATCCGGGGTGCGTACACGAGGAGGGGCTCACCGGAGACGCCGCGCAGCTGAGAGGCGCGGTGCTCCTGGTGCACGGTGATGACCCGGGCCGGGGCGAGCTCCGCGACGGCGGCCATGAGTGCCGGCGTCGTGGTGACGAGGACATCGGTGTCCAGGGAGCCCAGTGCCCTGGTCATCTCGATGTCGGAGAGCCGGTTGAAGGTGCTCTCCCAGGCCGGCTTGACGATCTCGCTGGGCAGGGAGGCCAGCGTGCGGCACGCCTCGGCGTTCAAGGAGGAGTCCCTGACGGGCCGCTCGTATGCGCCGGTCCGGTCGATCAGGTACCGCCGCTTGACCTTTCGGGCGGCGGCGAAGAACGGCTCCTGCCGCGTCCTGAAGACACTGAGGACTTCGACGTCGTGGCGGGGTGCCAGATGAATGGCCTGCGTGTAGGCGGCCATCTCCGTGCCGCCCATCTCATCGCCCCAGGTGAGCAGAAACGTGATCTTCATGCGATTTCCTCTGTGCTCTGGGGCGGGGCTATGACTTCCGCGCAGTTGACGGCAAGCGCTCCGGCCGCGGTGACATGGGCGTGCACCCGCATGAGGGAGCCGTTGTCGAGGGCGACGATACGGAAGGGAGTGCGGTAGACCTGCCGGGGGTGACGCACGTCGGTCAGCTGTCGGGCGATCTTGAGCCGGGTGCCGCCGAGCCGCAGGTACAGGTCCCAGGTGCGGGCCGTTCCGCGATCGCCGCCCATCTTGTCGAGCGGCACGTCGAAGCTGAAGCGGTCGCCCTGCCACTCGGGCCTCGCCGCGACGGCCTTGTGATTGCCGCGGCGCACCACGGCCTCGGCCGTTCCGGACGCCTCGGTGGGGGCGCAGCCGATGAGCCGGCCGTGGACAGTGATCCGGTCCCAGCGCAGGTCGAACGCGGTGAGTTCGGCGTGGGGGCGAGGGGCCCGGACCTTCAGCAGCGCGAACCCGTCGACAGAGCGGACGGGACGGAAGATCGCGCCGCTTGTCGGCGACGGCGAGGACGGCAGGGTCGGCCCGTCCGAGAACTCCCGGGCGGCGGCAGCGCTGACCTTCGTACGGTGCGTCCGCCCGCCGAGGTCCGTGATCAGCACGGCGAGCCTCCAGATGCCGCTGCTCAGGGCCGGCCCGCGCCCGGCGGGCTCCGGCAGGTCCCGGTGGCGCAGGGGCACGGTCGCGGTGAGCAGCAGGGTTCCGTCGGCCTGTGGTTCCAGCTCCAGGGGCACACGCTCGCGGGTCGTGCCGTGGGAGAGCATCAGAACGGCGGAGGCGACTTCCCGGCCCGGAACGGCGACCGCGAAGTTGAGGGTCCGGCCGCCCGACACCGAGTAGTGGACGGGCCGGAGCTGTGCGCGCGGCCGGATTCCGCCACCGATCGTCGGTACCGTGTGCAACTGCTCGACGCGACGGCGCATTCGTACAGCGGCCCGGCGAGCACGCTTCGCAGCGCCCACCGCATAGGGCAGCAGTGAGTCACTCACGGCGATCCCGGCTTCCACTCAAGGCTGATGGTCAGCGTCGCATGGTGCCAAGAATGAGATGCATCGGCAAGTTGACTCACAAATCGACCCTTATGTGATGACGATCACTTGATCTCGTGAAACCTGCTCTCACGGGTTCCCTCTTTACGTGTGGCGATCTTGCTCGGTCGCCGCAGATGTCAAGGGGGAGACATGGGTCGCCGGTCCGAAGCTCATTATCCTGCGCCGCCCCGGCGTGCCGTACTGACCTCCCTGGCCGGGGCCGCCGCGGTGAGCCTGGCAGGCAGCCGCGTCCTGAGCCGCCCCTCTGCCGGTTCCGACGCAGCGGCCGGCGTGGGCGGTTCCGGTGTGCCGGTGCGACAACTGGGCGCGGAGCCCCGGAACGGATTCACGGAACCCGGTGAGGCGCGGGTCATGCAGATCGTGGCCCATCCGGACGACGACCTGTTCTTCATGAATCCCGACGTTGCCCACACGCTGGCCGGCGGAGTGCCGGTGATCTCCGTCTATGTCACGGACGGCGGCTCCTTCGGGGTGAACGCGGTCCCGGGCCGACCGAAGCCGGCGGCGGACGTTCCGGCGTACGTCTCCGCGCGCCAGCAGGGACTGCGGCAGGCGTACGCGCAGATGGCCGGTGCACCGCTGTTCACGGCATGGGAGCGCACGGCTGTCCGGCTGCCGGGAGGGCGCGAGGCCGAACTCAACCGGCTCGAGCACCACGGAAGGCGTGTGGAGCTGATCTTCCTCAACCTCCGGATGCATGCGAAGGACCGAGGCAGGGCCGTCAACATGACGCACCTGTGGAGCAGGCCGGGTGTCCGCCTCCCGACACAGGCCGCTCCCGAGTCCCCGGTCCGGGGGACGTTCTCCTACAGCCGTGAGGACCTGGTCGACACCCTCGTCTTCCTGCTCCGGCGTCACCGGCCCACCCTGATACGGACGCTCGACCCGGACCCGGACGCCCAGGTGCACGATCAGCGGCATCCGCGCGGCAGCGATCAGCCCGGCTACTCGGATCACCCCGACCACACCGCCGCGGCGCTCTTCGCCTGGCGCGCAATGGCCAAGTGGGCCGAGGGAGACGGAGGCAACGCCAAGGCCCCCGCGTTCCAGACCGAGTCGTACCGTGGCTACTACAACCAGCGCTGGCCGCACAATCTGTCCCCGGAGACGGTCGCCCTCAAGACCCGTCACCTCAACGCCTACGGCGGTGACCCGTCCTGGGAGTGCGGCAACGCATCCGGCTGCGGCGACTACTCGATCGGCGGCGACCGGGTCCTGGTCTCGAAACGTGGCTGGGTCCGCAGCACGCACCGGCGGTATCCGACCGCCGGCCCCAAGGCCGTGACCGGTGCAGACGGAGCCCTGTCGGTGTACGCGGTGCTCGGGACCCGGCTTGCGCGCTGGACCGGTACGCCTGCGGGGGGCTTTGGCGCGCTGGAGGATCTCGGCGGCGGACCGCTGGCGCCGGCGATAGCCGTGACAGCGGATGCGGACGGACGCCTGCTGATCTTCGCCCTGCGCTTCTCGCGGCTGGACGCGAGCGCCTTGCACAACGTCCGCGAGATCGTCATGCTCCGGCAGCGGACGCCGGGAGGCGATTTCGAGCCCGGTTGGCGCAGTCTCGGCAACCCGGAGGCCGAGCCCCGGCGCAGCCGGCTGACCGGTCCGCCGACCGCTGTGACCGGGGCCGACGGCCGTGTCCATGTCTTTGTGCGCAACGGGGACAAGGGGGTGAGCACCCGCGTGCTCGACCGGCAGGGCACCTGGTCGCCCTGGCGGCGGCTGCCCGGCGGGTACATACAGGACGGCCTTGCCGCCGCGGTGGACGGCGAGGGGCGCATCCATCTGTTCGCCGCCTCCTCGGGATGGGTGGAGCACTGGACCCAGCGCACGCCGTCGGCCCGACTGCGCAAGGGGGCACGGAGTTTCGTGGCGCAGCCGGGGGATGTCCCCGACGCCGTCACCGCCTCGGACGGTTCCGTGCTCGTCGGCTACCGGCGGGTCGCCAGCGAACGCGTGATGGTCGAGCGACTGGCCGCGGGGCGGACGCGCCGCTGGTCGACCGTGGCGGACGTGCCGGTGCCCGGTTACGGGCGCGTCAGTCTCGTCGGCGGCCGGCAGCCGGGGGCGGACGACCTCCGCATGGCCGTCTCCACCGGCACTGCCGAGGGCCTGGTGCACGACGGTCGCGAGGGCATGGTGACCAGGGCGGGAGCCCAGGTGCTCACCTTCTCGGTGGGAAACCCGGCAGTCATCGGTGCCGCGGGCGGCGGCTCGGCGGCGGTGGTCACCCTCGGGATGGACGGCAGGCCCGTGGTCACACAGCTGCGGGACGTTCCGGGCCGGGCCTGAGAGGCCTCGGTGAAGCGCGGCCCAGGAGGCTTCTAGAATGACCGGATGACGTGGATGATCACAGGCGGTGCCGGCTACATCGGGTCTCATGTGGTGAAGGCCCTCACCGAGGGCGGTGAGCGGGTGGTCGTCCTCGACGACCTCAGCACCGGCGACCCGGCCAGGCTGCCGGCCGGCGTACCACTGGAGCGCGGTTCGGTACTGGACCGGGACCTGGTCGACCGTGTGCTGCGCGACCACGCGGTCGAGGGCATCGTCCACGTGGCGGCGAAGAAGCAGGTCGGCGAATCCGTCGAGCGTCCGCTCCACTACTACCGCGAGAACGTCACGGGACTCCAGACCCTGCTGGAGGCCGCCGCTGAGGCCGGTGTCCGCCGTTTCCTGTTCTCCTCCTCGGCCGCGGTCTACGGGATGCCCGACGTCGACCTGGTCACGGAGCAGACCGAGTGCGCGCCGATGAGTCCGTACGGGGAGACCAAGCTCGCGGGTGAGTGGCTGGTGCGCGCGGCCGGCCGCGCGCACGGCATGGCCACCGCCTCGCTCCGGTACTTCAACGTGGCCGGTGCCGCGTCCGCCGAGCTCGGCGACCCAGGCATCTTCAACCTGGTGCCCATGGTGTTCGAGCGTCTCGACCAGGGCCTGCCGCCTCGGATCTTCGGGAACGACTACGCGACGCCGGACGGCACCTGCGTACGGGACTACATCCACGTCGAGGACATCGCGTCCGCGCATGTGGCGGCCGCGCGCCGGCTGGTCGAGGACCCCTCCGCCGAACTCGTCCTGAACATCGGCCGGGGTGAGGGCGTGTCCGTCGCCGAAATGGTGAGTCTCATCTGCGAGGTCAGCGGTTACCCGGACGTCGAGGCCGAGATCGCGCCCCGCCGTGCCGGGGATCCGGCCAGGGTGGTGGCCGCGGCCGATCTGATCCACAAGGAGCTGAACTGGAGCGCCCGCTACGACGCCCGGGAGATGATCGTCTCCGCATGGGAGGGCTGGCGCCTGCGGCATCCCGCTCAGCACCGCTGAGACGGGCAGGCCGGCAGCCCTCACGAGGGCAACGGCCCGTTCCGGATGACTGACAGACATTCACCCGGAACGGGTCGAATCATGGCTGACAGGTGGATATCGGGCATACCGTGAGCGGAAGCGAACGGAGTGCCGATGAAGATCTCCTTTCTCATCCACACCATTTACGGCATCGGCGGAACCATCCGCACGACGCTGAATCTGGCGGAGGAACTGGCCGATCGCCATGAGGTCGAGATCGTCTCGGTCTTCCGGCACCGCGACGACTCCGCGTTCGCCCTGGATCCGCGCATCACCGTCGTGCCCCTCGTCGACACCCGTCAGGGCAGCGCCGACCGGCAGGAGCCGCTGTTCGCCGAGCCCGCCGTCGCCTTCCCGCGTGCCGAGGCCCGCTACAAGGAGTACAACCGCCTCGTCGACGAGCGTGTGCGCGCCCACTGCACCGCGTCCGACGCCGACGTCGTCATCGGTACCCGCCCCGGCCTCGTCGCCTACGTCGCCCAGTTCGCCCCGGCCACCGCCGTACGCATCGGCCAGGAGCACATGACGCACGACCACCACAGGGCCGCGCTGCGCGAGGAGATGTACGAACACCTCTGCACCCTCGACGCGTTCGTCACCGTCTCCGAGGGGGACGCCCAGGTGTGGCGCGAGAAGATGCCGCTCCCCACGACCCGCGTCCTGTCGATCCCCAACAGCGTCCCCGAGCCGTCCGTCCCGCCCTCCGACGGCACCGGCAGGACCGTCGTCGCGGCCGGGCGGCTCGCCGCCGAGAAGCAGTACCACGTCCTCGTCGACGCCTTCGCCGAGGTGGTCGGGCAGCGGCCCGACTGGTCCCTGCGCATCTACGGCTCCGGCGACCAGCGCGACAGGCTGCGCGCCCGCATCGACGAACTCGGCCTGTACAACGCGATCCA
This sequence comes from Streptomyces sp. NPDC049597, assembly GCF_040675505.1. Lineage (NCBI taxonomy): Bacteria > Bacillati > Actinomycetota > Actinomycetes > Kitasatosporales > Streptomycetaceae > Streptomyces > Streptomyces sp. NPDC049597. The sequence continues at coordinate 514,166 of NZ_JBFAOY010000001.1, read as the reverse complement.
CCTCATGGGCCCTCACTCGCCCATCGAGCCCGAGTGGGCCAAGGGGGCCATCGCCGCGTCGACGTCCCGTCACGAGTCGTTCGGCATGACCCTCGTGGAGGCGATGCGCTGCGGCGTGCCGATGGTGAGCACCGACTGCGACTACGGGCCGCGCGAGATCATCGAGGACGGTGTCGACGGCCTGCTTGTCCCCGTGGGCGACGCGCACGCCGTCGCCCGGGCGCTCCTGCGGCTGATCGACGACGAGGACCTGCGCCGCCGCATGGCGGCCGCCGCCGTGCGCAACGCGCGCCGCTTCGACCCCGGTGTGGTCGCCAAGCAGTACGAGGCCCTCTTCGAGGAGCTCGCCGCCGAGGCGGCGCAGCGCTCGCACGTCCCCGGGACGACGCCGGTCGCGGACTGTGCGGTCGCCGTCGACGGCTCGGTGGACGTGAGCCTGGTCCCGCCGCTGCCGGAGGGCGTCGAGAACGGCGCCCGGCTGGTGTGCACCCGCACCGGAGCCCGTACCGAGGTGCGGACCTACGACTTCGACGAGCGCGGCTGCGCGACCGTCCCGGCCGGCGAGGTGTTCCCCGAGGGTGTGTGGAACGTGTTCGTGGAGCTGCCGGGGGCCGGCGCCCGGGGCCGGGTCATGGCCCGCGTGGTCGACCAGCGCGGCGCCCTGCACGCGGCCGAGCGGCTGACCCCGGGCGGCCCGGTGCGCAACCTCGTCCCGTACGAGGACAAGGCCAGGGGCGGTGCGCTGATGCTGCGCGCCTGGCACCGGCCGGTCCACGCCGAGGCCGCGGACGTCCGGGTCGACGGCTCCCGCGTGACTCTGGAAGGCAGCATGCTCGGCACGGCGAAGGTGGCCGGCGATCCGGCGCTGGTGCTGCGCCGCCGCGGCAGGCCCACGGACGAACTCCTGTTCCCCGGCAAGCGCGTCGGCGAGGACGGCTTTCGCTTCTCCTTCCCCTCCACGGTGCCCGCCGCCTCGCAGATCACCTCCCACGACGTGTGGGACGCCTTCATCCGCTGCGCGCCGAACGCCGTGCCGGTCAGGATCGGGCGGATTCTCGACGATGTGGTGACGAAACAGGGGATCTTTGTCTTTCCCCGCACCGTGATGGGCAAGAAACGTGAGGGAAGTGTTGCCCACGTCATTGCCAAGCGAGTACTGGGCAGACCGCGTAAAAAGATCCGCGTGCGCGTCTTCTACACGCTCTCCAACGACCTCGCGCTCAATGTGGTGGATCTGTGACCGCTCGTTTGTACCCATCTGGGGTGGTTCATTCCGCTCACGTGTGTGGCGTCGGTCACTCGATCGTGTTGCCCCGCAGGGGGGTTGAGGGCTTCGATCGCCCGTGCGCCGGGGGTTTACCCAGTTGTGTGCGCGGCGTCACCTGTCTTGCGAGAAGGTAAATGAGAATGCAAGCATCGGTTTATCCCCCTGCCCTCGCACGATTGGTTCTCTTTTCCTGTGCAGCCCATGGTCAAAGCCCGAACCACTGCTGTCCTGCTCGCCGGCGGGACCGGCCAGCGCGTGGGTCTGTCGATTCCCAAGCAACTGCTGAAGATTGCCGGCAAGCCCGTCATCGAGCACACACTTGCGATCTTCGAACAGGTGGACGTCGTCGACGACGTCATCGTGCTGATGGCCCCCGGCTATGTTCCGGATGTCGAAAAAATCATTGCAAAGGCCGGGCTGACCAAGGTCGTCAAGGTCATCGAGGGCGGCGCCACGCGCAATGAGACCACCGAGCGCGCCATCGCGGCCCTCAGCGAGGGCCTGGCCGAGGGCGAGGACCGCAACGTCCTGTTCCACGACGCCGTCCGCCCCCTGCTCTCCGAGCGCGTCATCAAGGACTGCGTCGACGCCCTGGGCCGCTACCAGGCCGTCGACGTCGCCATCCCTTCCGCGGACACGATCATCGTGACCCGCACGCACGGCGAGGACGGCGAGTTCATCACCGACGTCCCGGACCGCTCCCGGCTGCGCCGCGGCCAGACCCCGCAGGCCTTCAAGCTGTCGACCATCCGCAGGGCGTACGAGATCGCGGCCGGTGACCCGAACTTCCAGGCGACCGACGACTGTTCGGTCGTGCTGAAGTACCTGCCGGACGTACCGATCCACGTCGTCGCGGGCGACGAGTACAACATGAAGGTCACCCAGCCGGTCGACGTCTTCATCGCCGACAAGCTGTTCCAGCTGGCCTCCACCGCCGCTCCGGCACAGACGCACGAGGCCGCCTACCGCGAGCAGTTGGCGGGCAGGACGCTGGTCGTCTTCGGCGGCTCCTACGGCATCGGCGCGGACATCGCCAGGCTGGCGGAGTCCTACGGCGCCAAGGTCTACGCGCTCGGCCGCTCGACCACCGGCACCCACGTCGAGAACCCGGAGCACGTCGACGACGCGCTCTCCACGGCCTACGCCGAAACCGGTCGCATCGACTACGTCATCAACACCGCGGGCGTGCTGCGCATCGGCAAGCTGGCCGAGACGGACCACACGACCATCCAGGAAGCGCTGAACGTCAACTACCTGGCTCCGGTGCAGATCGCCCGCGCCTCGCACAAGTACCTCGCGGAGACCAAGGGCCAGTTGCTGCTGTACACCTCCAGCAGCTACACCCGCGGCCGCGCCGAGTACAGCCTCTACTCCTCCACCAAGGCCGCCATGGTGAATCTCACCCAGGCCCTGGCCGACGAGTGGGCCGCCGACGGCATCCGCGTCAACTGCGTGAACCCGGAGCGCACCGCCACCCCGATGCGCACCAAGGCGTTCGGCACCGAGCCGGCCGGGTCGCTGCTGTCGTCCGAAGCCGTGGCCCGTACCTCGCTCGACGTGCTGCTGTCCGCGCTGACCGGTCATGTGATCGACGTACGGCAGCAGGACCCGACCCATGGCGCCTGCGAGGCGTCGGGTTTCGAGCAGGCGCTCGCGGCTCTCCTCGACCGTCACGGAGACGCGTGATGACGGACGGCAAGGCCTCGGCAGCCGCCGCGACGCGCGCTGCGGGGGTCCGTGTCCGTGAAGCCGGGCCTTCACATTTCCTTCGCGCTACGGTTTCAGAACGCAAACAGTCGGCACCCTCTGGAGCAGGTTCTTCGTGATTTCGAAAGCCATTCGCATGGCTCGCGTGGGCAGCGGATCGGAGCTGGCCGCCGCGATTCTCCTGGTGCTCGGATTCCCGTGCATCATGCTCGCGGCGATAATTGCCAGTCTCTGGTTCTTCGTGGCTGCCGTCGCCGTGACCTACCTCGCCGACCAGTACCTGCACCAGCGGTCCAGCTATCTGGTCAACCGGCTGGCCAAGGTCCGTGCGGGCCTGTCGATCCGCTTCCTCGTGCGCCAGCTGCTGCTCGTGCTGCTGCTGGCCCGCATGGGGTACGCGGAGGAGGCCCTCTTCTACGTGACGGTCGCCTGCCTTCTGGGCTTCTACGGTCTCCAGGCGCCGCACGGCGCGATCGTCACGCTGATCCGGCTGCGCCGGAAGCTGCCGGTGGTCACCCGCAACATCGACCTGAGGCACGTGCGCATCCCGGACGCCCCGAGGCGCGGCCTGATCAACCGTTCCGCCGAGAAGATGCTGCACCTCGACGTCTTCTCCTTCGTCGGCGTGATCGTCGCGATCGAGACCGGCACCAATGCCTTCGCGTACGCGGGTCTGGGGCTGACGGTGCTGCTCGCCGTCGGTTATCTCGCCGTGCTGCTGCCCAATCTCCGGGCCGCCCGGCTGCCGGCCTCGCCGGACCAGGTGCTCGAGGGCATCGACGCCTGGCTGCGCGAGTACAGACCGACCGTGATGCTGTACTTCTCCGGCTCCAAGGACTCGGCGTACCAGGTCAACATGTGGCTGGAGACGATGGCGCAGCTCGGCGGCCGGCCGCTGATCCTCCTGCGCGAGCGCAACATCGTGCCGCAGCTCGGCAACACCTCGGTCCCGGTGCTCTGCGTGCCGGGCGGCGTGCACCTGATGAACCTGGACCTGTCGTCCGTGCGCGTCGCGCTGTACGCGGCCAATGTCGGCAAGAACATCCACATGCTCCGGGTGCCGACCATGAAGCACGTCTTCATCGGTCACGGCGACAGCGACAAGCTCGCCAGCGTCAACCCGTTCAGCAAGGCCTACGACGAGGTGTGGACCGCGGGCCGCGCGGGCCGCGACCGGTACGTGCTGGCCGACGTCGGCGTGCTCAGCGAGGACATCGTCGAGGTGGGCCGTCCGCAGCTCGCCCCCATCGAGCCCTGGACGGGCAAGCCGCTCCACCCGATCCCCACCGTCCTCTACGCCCCCACCTGGGAGGGCTGGGAGGACAACCCCGGCAACACCTCCCTGCTGCTGGCCGGCGAGAACATCGTCAAGCGGCTGCTGGCGTCCGAGAAGCCGGTCCGGCTGATCTACAAGCCGCACCCGTTCACCGGCACCCGCGACCCCAGGGCCAAGGCCGTGCACCTGCGGATCACCGCCATGGTCGAGCAGGCCGCCGAGGCCCGCGCGAGCGAGCCGCGGTGGGTCGAGGAGGCCGCGGCGCACGCCGCGGACCAGGCCGCCGCCCGTGCCGAACTCCAGCGCGTCGAGGCACGGCTCGCCGAGCTGTCGGGCCTGAACCGCGTCGGCCGGGACGAGGCCGAGGAGTCGCGCGACTCCCTGGCGGACCCGGTGCGCGAGGCGGAGACCGCGAAGCTGTGCGAGGAGTGGAACGTCGCGTACTGGCGCTCCTTCGGCTGGTGGGAGCACAAGGTCGTCACCGGTCCCCAGCCGCGCCTGTACGACTGCTTCAACCAGTCGGACGGCATGGTCTCGGACATCTCCAGCGTGGTCTCGGACTTCATCGCGAGCGGCAAGCCGTACGCGGTCACGGACTCCGCCGGGCTGGGCGAGGCCGAGTTCAAGCGGCAGAACACCGCGGTGCGCGCCGCGGTGATCCTCTCCAACAGCGCGGTCGAGCTCGACGAGCTGCTCACCGCCGTCACCGACCGGGACGCCGACCCGCGTGCCGCGGCGCGGCAGGAGCTCAAGGAGTACCTGCTCGGCCCGGACGAGCCGACCTCCATCGAGCAGTTCGACGCGGCGGTGCAGGCCCTGGCGGCCAAGGCCGAGGCGCGCAACGCCGGTGTGCTGCAGCGTCTGTCGGAGCCGGAGCAGTCGCCCGGCCTGGACGACACGCCCGTCGGCTGACCCGCCCGCGCGAGCGGCCCGGTGGCATCCCCGCGAGGGGGCGCCACCGGGCCGTTCCCGTTCCCGCGCCGTGGCGTCGAGGTGCACCTTTTTGCCCGGTGGGTCATGAAGGGCAACCCATGGGTGTTTCCGGTTGTCTTGTGTGCATGAATGACGATCTCGTGCCCGACGTCACGGTTGTCGTCGGTGCCTACGAAGCCATGCCCTACCTCGTCCGCTGCCTGGAGTCGGTGGAGTCCCAGACGCTGGGCGCCGACCGCATCGAGCTCGTCGCGGTGGACGACGGGTCGACCGACGGCACGGGGGAGTACCTGGAGGAGTTCGCCGCCCGTTCCAAGGTCCGCACCACGGTGATCAGGCAGCCCAACTCCGGCGGCCCGAGCGGCCCGAGGAACGTCGGTCTCTCCCACGCCCGTGGCCGCTACGTCTTCTTCCTCGACGCCGACGACTTCTTCGGGGACGAGGCGCTGGAGCGGATGGTCGCCATGGCCGACCGGGCGGGCACGGACGTCGTGCTCGGACGGATGGCGGGGTGCGGACGGGGCGTGCCGCGGTCGATGTTCGTGAGGACGCTGGAGCACGCCGACGTCTACACCTCGCGCGTCATCTACGCGCTCAGCGCGCAGAAGCTGTTCCGCCGCGAGCTGCTGTGCCGGCTCGGCCTCCGGTTCGACGAGACCCTCCTGACCGGGGAGGACTCGCTGTTCACCATGGAGGCGTATCTCAGCGGCAACGGCGTGTCCGTCGTCGCGGACTACGACTGCTACTACCTGGTCGGGCGGGAGGACGGCAAACACGCGACGAGGCGCGGCGGTTACCAGCCCCGCTTCGAGGCGCTGACCGCCCTGGCCCGCCTGATCGCCCGGCTCGAGCCGCCCGGCCACGGGCGGGACCTGCTGATGGTCCGGCCTTTCACCGTCGGGCTGCTGCAGCAGTTCGGGCCGGCCCTGCTGCGCGCGCCCGAGTCCGAGCAGTGGGACCGGCTGCGGCTGGCGGCGGCGATGACGGATCCGTACTGGACGAGGGGCGTCGCCCGTCAGGTCAAGGTGGGTGAGCGGCTGGTGCTGGAGTGCGTGGCCCGGGGGCGGCTCGATCTGCTCAAGGACGTACTGGAGTTCACGGCGGCCAAGAAGGCGCCGGAGGTCGTCCGCCGGGGCCGCGCGGGCCGGACCTACCTCGCGTACCCCCACTTCGGCGACCGTCGCAGCGGCCTGCCACGGTCTCTCTACGAGGTGACCGTGCCCGACTGGTCGGGCAGCCGGCGTGTCCTTCCGTCCACGGTGCACAGCCTTCCGCGCAGAGTTCTCGGCAGGATTCGCAGGAGTGCGGTGCGCGCCCGCCGTGCACGCGTTCTGCGAGGCGGGAAAGCAAAGGGTGAGACATAGGTAACATCGAAGTGCCGGAGCGGCATCCCCTGGGGGAACGCTCTTTCGACGTCTTAGGGCAGGGATAGTGAAGGCACTCGTACTCGCCGGAGGAGCCGGGACACGACTCCGGCCCATTACCCACACATCCGCCAAACAATTGGTGCCGGTCGCCAACAAACCGGTGCTCTTCTACGGCCTGGAGGCGATTGCGGAAGCCGGGATCACCGAGGTCGGCGTCATCGTCGGGGAAACGGCGCCGGAGATCGAGGAAGCGGTCGGCGACGGATCCCGGTTCGGCGTCAAGGTGACCTACATTCCACAGGAGCGGCCGCTCGGACTCGCGCATGCGGTGGTCATTTCCCGGGAGTTTCTGGGAGAAGACGATTTTGTCATGTATCTCGGTGACAACTTCATCGTCGGCGGCATCAGCGGACTCGTCGACGAATTCCGCGCCGAGCGCCCGGACGCGCAGATCCTGCTCACCAGGGTCCAGGACCCGACCTCCTTCGGCGTCGCCGAACTCGACGGGCAGGGCCGTGTCGTGGGCCTGGAGGAGAAGCCTGAGCAGCCCAAGAGCGATCTCGCGCTCGTCGGCGTCTACCTCTTCACCCCCGCCGTGCACGAGGCCGTGCGCGCCATCGAGCCGTCCTGGCGCGGCGAGTTGGAGATCACGCACGCCATCCAGTGGCTGATCGACCAGCGCCGGGACGTGCGGTCGACGACGATCGCCGGTTACTGGAAGGACACCGGGAACGTCACCGACATGCTGGAGGTCAACCGCTCGGTGCTGGAGACCGTGGAGCCCCTGGTGGAGGGCGTGGTGGACGGCGACAGCGAGATCATCGGCCGGGTCCGCGTCGAGGAGGGCGCCCGGATCACCGACAGCCGCATCGTCGGCCCCGCGGTGATCGGCGCCGACACGGTGATCAGCGGCTCGTACGTCGGCCCGTTCACCTCGGTCGCCGAGCGCTGCCGGATCGAGGACAGCGAGATCGAGTACTCCATCGTCCTGCGCGGCGCCTCCATCACCGGTGTGCGGCGCGTGGAGGCGTCACTGATCGGCCGCGACGTCGAGGTCACCCCCGCGCCCCGTACCCCCTCCTCCCACCGACTCGTGCTCGGCGACCACAGCAAGGTGCAGATCTCCTCATGACCACCAAGATCCTGGTGACCGGCGGCGCCGGCTTCATCGGCTCCCACTACGTGCGCACGCTGCTCGGCCCCGGCGGGCCCGGCGGCGTCGCCGTCACCGTCCTCGACAAACTCACCTACGCGGGCAACCCCGCGAACCTCGACGAGGTGCGCGACAGTCCCGGCTTCGACTTCGTGCACGGCGACATCTGTGACGCCGGACTCGTCGCCAAGCTGATGGCCGAACACGACCAGGTCGTGCACTTCGCCGCCGAGTCGCACGTGGACCGTTCCATCGACGGCGGCGCCGAGTTCGTCCGTACGAACGTCGTCGGCACGCACACGCTCGTGGACGCCGCACACCGGGCCGGTGTCGGGACGTTCGTGCACATCTCCACCGATGAGGTCTACGGTTCCATCGCCGAGGGCTCCTGGCCCGAGACGCACCCGCTGGAGCCCAACTCGCCCTACTCGTCGGCCAAGGCGTCCAGCGACCTGATCGCCCTGTCCTACCACCGCACCCACGGCCTGGACGTGCGGGTGACCCGCTGCTCCAACAACTACGGGCACCACCACTTCCCCGAGAAGGTCATCCCTCTGTTCATCACGAACCTGCTGGACGGCCGGAAGGTCCCGCTCTACGGCGACGGGGGCAACGTCCGCGACTGGCTCCACATCGACGACCACGTCCAGGGCATCGAACTGGTCCGCACGAAGGGCCGCCCCGGCGAGGTCTACAACATCGGCGGCGGCACCGAGCTGTCCAACAAGGAGCTGACCCGCCTGCTGCTCGACGCCTGCGGCGCCGACTGGGACACCAGCGTCGAGTACGTCACCGACCGCAAGGGCCACGACCGCCGCTACTCGGTCGACTGCACCAAGATCCGCGAGGAGCTCGGCTACGCGCCGCGCAAGGACTTCGCCACCGGCCTGGCCGAGACCGTGCGGTGGTACCGCGACAACCGCGCCTGGTGGGAGCCGCTGAAGGAGCGTGCGGCCCTGTGAGCACCTGGCTCGTCACCGGCGCAGGCGGCATGCTGGGCCGCGACGTCCTCGGCCGGCTCGCGACGGCCGGCGTCCCCGCCGTGGGGGCGGCCCGCGGCGACCTGGACATCACCGGCCCCGACACGGTGCGCGCCGCCCTGGAGACGCACCGGCCGGACGTGGTGGTCAACTGCGCCGCCTGGACGGACGTCGACGGCGCCGAGGAGCACGAGGAGGCCGCACTCGCCGTCAACGGCGCCGGCCCCAGGGTGCTCGCCGAGGCGTGCAAGGAGAGCGGCGCCGTCCTGCTGCACGTCTCCACCGACTACGTCTTCGCCGGTGACGCCCACGAGCCGTACGCCGAGGACGCCCCCACCGGCCCGCGCAGCGCCTACGGGCGCACCAAGCTGGCCGGGGAGCGCGCCGTGCTGGACCTGCTGCCGGAGACCGGCCACGTCGTGCGCACGGCCTGGCTCTACGGCGCGGGCGGTCCGAACTTCGTGCGCACCATGATCCGGCTGGAGGCGGCCCGGGACACCGTGGACGTCGTCGACGACCAGCGCGGCCAGCCCACCTGGAGCGCCGACCTCGCCGACCTGCTGGTGCGGCTCGGACGCGGCGCCCTGGCCGGCACCGTGCCCGCCGGGATCCACCACGGCACGAGCGCGGGGGAGACGAGCTGGTACGGATTCACCCGCGAGATCTTCCGGCTGCTGGGCGCCGACCCGCAGCGCGTACGCCCGACGACCAGCGCCGCCTTCGTGCGGCCGGCGCCCCGCCCCGCGTACAGCGTGCTGGGGCATCAGGGGCTGCGGCGCAGCGGTGTCGAACCGATTCGCGACTGGCGGGAGGCGCTCGCAGAAGCGTTCCCCGACATTGTCGCGGCAGAGCGCGGAATGGGTGCTACCGGCGGGTAGACGTTTACCTCAAGGCCGCGTACACGCTAACTTCGCTGGGAATCAATCCATTTGATTCCCAGTGAAGGGCTCCATCAGTGGACCGCCATGGCTTCCTGCGCCAGCTGCACCGTATCTACAAACCTCGGAACTATCTCGAGATCGGGGTCAACGACGGGCGCAGCCTGGCGCTTTCCCGGGTTCCCTCCGTCGCGGTCGACCCGGCATTCCGCGTCGTGACGAGCATCAGCTGCGATGTACACCTGGTCAGAGCCACGAGTGACGATTTCTTCGCCCGAAAGGACCCCTTGGTCCATCTGCGCACCGGGCGCAATCCGTTTCGCGCGCTCGCCCGCAAGGACCCGATGAACGTCCTCGGCGGCGAACCCCGGCTCGAGTTGTCGTTCATCGACGGAATGCACCTGTTCGAGTACGCGCTGCGCGATTTCATGAACGTGGAACGGCATTCGCGCTGGTCCAGCGTGATCGTTCTCGACGACATGCTCCCGAGGAGCGTGGACGAGGCCGCCCGCGACCGGCACACCAAGTTCTGGGCGGGCGACGTGTACAAGGTCGTCCAGGTGCTGCGCACGTACCGCCCGGACCTGGTCGTCGTGGAGGTGGACACCGCGCCCACGGGTGTCGTCGCCGTCTTCGGCGCCGATCCGGGGAGCACGGTCCTCAAGGACGCGTACGACAAGATCATCGAGCAGTACGTCGTGCCCGACCCCCAGGACGTCCCGGAGGAGGTGCTGGTACGGAAGAACGCCGTGCAGCCCGAGGCGCTGCTCGGCGCCGACTTCTGGCCGGGGCTGATCCGGGCCCGGACGCTGCGCAGGTCGCGCGCCTCGTTCGCGCCGGTGCGCCGCAGCATCGAGAAGATCACCGGCTGAGGCTGCCCCAGCCGACGCGAAAAGGCCCCGGGTCCCCGCCCGGGGCCTTTCGTCCGTGCGCTCAGCCGACGGGCGCCTCCGCGGCCCTCAGCCGCAGGTAGTACGCCTCGCACTCCTCGTACGACGGCAGCAGCCCCTGCCGCTCCGCCTGGGCCAGCGTCGGCGCGGCGGCGTCCTTCTCGGACAGCAGCGGAGTGACACCTTCGGGCCACTCGATGCCGAGGTCCGGGTCGAGCGGGTGGATGCCGTGCTCGCGCTCCGGGGCGTACCCCTCCGAGCACAGGTAGACCACGGTCGCGTCGTCGGTGAGGGCCATGAAGGCGTGGCCGAGGCCCTCGGCGAGGTAGACGGCGTGGTGGTCGGCGTCGTCGAGGCGCACGGCCTCCCAGCGGCGGTACGTCGGCGAGCCGACGCGGATGTCCACGATCACGTCGAGGACCGCGCCGCGCACGCACGTCACGTACTTGGCCTGGCTCGGGGGCACGTCGGCGAAGTGGATGCCGCGCAGGGTGCCCCGGGCCGAGACCGAGCAGTTGGCCTGCTCCAGGCGGAGCCGGTGCCCTGCCGCCTCGGCGAGGTCCGGTGCCCTGAACCACTCGTGGAAGCTCCCGCGGGTGTCGGGGAAGACCTTCGGCTCGTGCACCCAGGCCCCGCCGATCGAGAGCTGACGCATCTGTTCCACTCCTCGCTGTCGTGATCGCTTCCTGAGCCGTGTGCCCGCCGGGCCGTCCGTCAGCCCAGCGCCCGGGCCGCCAGCCGGCGCACCTTCTTGCGGACCTCCGGCGGCAGCCGGCGTACCACCGGACCGGCCACGGCCCGGGCCGCCCGCCGCAGCGCCGCCCGCCTGCGGTGGACGGCCAGCTTCCGCAGCAGCACGGGGTCGGCCACCGGGAGGCCGTCGTCAGGCCGCAGCCGTCCGGTGCCGTCCACGCCCACCCCGCACAGCGGCAGCAACGGCCCCTTCTCCCCGTCCAGCCGTACCCAGAGCTGCCAGTCACCCTCCGGGGCACCGGGGACGCGCCGGGGAACATCCAGGTGGGCCCGCCCCAGCTCGGGCCGCAGCGACCCCGAGAAGCTGTGCACGGGGTCGGGCGTCTCGTCGGACTCCGTGGGCTTGGTGAGCACGAGCTCCGGCGCACCCGTGCCCACGCCCGTTCCCGGGCCCGTGCCGTCCGTCGTGAACAGGTCCAGCCGCAGCTGGATCCCGGCCCCCGGCATGCGCAGCACCGTGCGGCCCGCGAGGTAGGGGGCCACCTTCTTGCCGCGCCGGGCCACATCGAGCGTGAGGTTGCTGTGCGGGTCGGTGAAGTACGGGATCACCGAACGGGGCGGGGACGACAGCAGCGCGGGCAGACAGCGGTCGTCGACCTTCGGGTCCCGGTCGGCGCCCAGACGCGCCTTGCGGACCAGCCCCAGACCGCGCACGGTCACCCAGGCGTCCCAGAAGCCGCGCGGGAGACCGCCCCGGCCTTTCCTGCCGCCCTCGGGCGCCAGCCGGCCCGTGCCGCGCAGCACGACCTCGCAGCTTCCGTCCTCGCGGTCCTCGACCTGTGCCGTGAACGTGCCGGGGCACAGCCATTCGACGGCCGTCTCGCGGTCGCGCAGCGCGAGCTCGGCGCTGAAGCCGCCCAGGTCGCCGGTGACGTCGACGAGCTCGTCGGCGGGCAGGAAGCGGCCGGTGACGTCCGGGTGCAGATACAGCCGGCCGTCACGGCGCAGCAGTCTCAGGGGCTCCCGGTCGTCGCCGTGCACCAGGCGCGCGGCGATGCCGACCGCGATGCGGCCGTCGTCCTCCCAGGCGAGGTCCTCCAGGCGCACCGTGCCCTTGACGGTGGACGCGAACCGGGCCAGCCGGACAAGCCCCTCCGCGTCGTCGTCGCGCAGCAGGGTCGAGCGCAGGCGCAGCAGCGGGCCGAGGCCGTCGTGCACGGAGTCGGTCATGAAGTCGAGAGCGAGGGGGCGCACCGCCTCGGTCATCTCGCGCAGGTACGTCTCGTCGTACTTCAGGACGGCGGGCTCGCTGAGCCTGCCCAGCATCTCGACCCGGTAGAAGCGGCGCAGCACCCGGTCCCGCAGCGGGCCCGGCTCGGTGCCCGCCACGACCACGTCGAGTACCTCGCGCAGATTGCCGTAGTAGCCGGCCGGCACGAGCTTCGCCGACCCGGCGTTCTTGCCGTCGTCGCGCTTCGAGTAGTGGTAGCAGGTGTACGTGCCGAGGATCGAGACGACCTTGGCGGGGATGTACGCCTTCATCATGTACAGCTGGTCCTCGAGGCGGCGCTTGCCCTCCGGGTAGGCGATGCCGTGCTCGCGCAGGAACTGCGTACGGAACATCTTGTGCGGCGTGAGGCTGTCGTACAGCGGTGCGTTGCGCAGGGTGCACTTCTCGCGGTTGTTGCGGAACACGCCCTGCGGGACGCCCCGGAAGTTGCTGGCGACCTTGCCGATGACGATGTCCGAGCCGTTGCGGTGTCCCATGTCGTACAGCCGGCGCAGGGCGTCGGTGCCGAGGTGGTCGTCCTGGTCGAGGAACTGGACGTACTCGCCCTTCGCCTCCGCGACGCCGATGTTGCGCGGCTTGCCGGGCCAGCCGGAGTTCGGGATGTGGATCACCCGGAAATGGGGGTGCTCGGCCGCCAGGTCGTCCAGGCGCGCGGGAGTGTCGTCGGTCGACCCGTCGTCGACGAACAGGACCTCGAACTCCTCGGCGGGCAGGGTCTGCCCGAGCAGCGATTCGATACACGGATCGATGTACTTGCCGGGGTTGTACACCGGGATGACGACACTCACTTTGACCGACACTATGTGCCCCGTCTCTTGTGGGAACCCGAGTCGAAGGTGGGGGCCGGAGGCGGGGCGGTGCGGGCGCGCGCCACCGCCCAGCAGCACCCTAGCGGTTGTCCGGATTCTGTATCAGCAACTGGACCGGCTCGTGTTATGGGAAAGCGCTTACGGCGCGCCATGACGTGGCAGGCGGCCCGGCCGTTTCCGGCCCGGGCGGCCGGAAACGGCCCGTGGAGCCGGGCCCGGCTGTCCAGCGGACGGAATGCGCGCGCACCCGGCAGGCGCCCTGGCATAGATTCGGGCGTGTGACAGTGGCAAGACAGCAGGTGACCCAGGCCAGAAGGATCGTCGTCAAGGTCGGTTCGTCGTCGTTGACGACCGCCGCGGGCGGCCTCGACGCCGACCGGGTGGACGCCCTCGTCGACGTCCTCGCCAAGATCCGCAGCGGCGGCGAGAAGGAGATAGTCCTCGTCTCCTCCGGAGCCATCGCCGCAGGACTCGCCCCGCTCGGCCTGACCCGGCGCCCCAAGGACCTGGCCCGCCAGCAGGCCGCCGCGAGCGTCGGCCAGGGACTGCTCGTCGCCCGCTACACCGCCTCTTTCGCCCGGTACGGCGTCCGCGTCGGCCAGGTGCTGTTGACCAGCGACGACACAAGCCGCCGCGCCCACTACCGCAACGCCTACCGCACCCTCGACCAGCTGCTCGCCATGGGCGCCGTCCCGGTCGTCAACGAGAACGACACGGTCGCCACCGACGAGATCCGCTTCGGCGACAACGACCGGCTCGCCGCCCTCGTCGCCCACCTCGTACGTGCCGACCTGCTGGTCCTGCTCTCCGACGTCGACGGTCTCTACGACGGGGACCCCTCGCGGCCGGGCACCTCGCGCATCGACGAGGTGCGGGGTCCCGAGGACATCGCGCACGTGCAGATCGGCAGTGCCGGCAAGGCGGGGGTCGGGACCGGAGGCATGGTCACCAAGGTCGAGGCCGCCCGGATCGCGGCCGCCGCCGGCGTGCCCGTCGTGCTCACCTCCGCCACCCGCGCGGCCGACGCCCTGGCGGGCCGCGCCACCGGCACCTTCTTCCACGCCACCGGACGCCGCTCGGCCGACCGCCTGCTGTGGCTCGCGCACGCCTCCACCCCGCAGGGCTCGCTCACCCTCGACGAGGGCGCGGTGCGCGCCGTGGTCAAGGGCCGCAAGTCGCTGCTGCCCGCCGGTATCGCCGCGGTGGACGGCGAGTTCAGCGCCGGTGACCCCGTCGAACTGCGTGACACCGGCGGCCGCGCCGTCGCCCGCGGGCTCGTCAACTTCGACGCCAAGGAGATCCCGCAGCTGCTCGGCCGCTCCACACGCGAGCTGGCGCGGGAGCTGGGCCCGGCGTACGAACGGGAAGTCGTACACAGGGACGATCTCGTCGTCCTGGAGCCGTGACCGGGCCCTGAAAGGGCGGAAAGTCCCGGCATCTGGCAGAGACCTTCATCAAAACGGCCCCACACCCCGCCGCGGGCTGGTCCACTTTGTTGCGGGGGTTGGCGGGGAAGGCAACGACGCAGCAACAGGAGGCCGCCGGTGAATCGAGCGCGCCCTGGGGACATGCCCCGAGGCAAGGAGAGGACGACCTCTCCTGCCCGCCGGTCAGTGGGCGAGGAACGAGCCCTCACCAGTGTCGGCGGGGCCGCGGATCTCGACGACGCATTCGGTGACGGACTCGGCGGGACCGACGGTCCCCCGGGATCCGGAGCCACGGCGCGGCCGGCGGCCGGTGCGGCACCCCGTGTGCGAGGCGTCGCCGAGGCGCCGGGCCGGCCGGACGAGCAGACGCTGTCCAAGCTCTGGCACATCACCCTCAGCGTCTCCGGTCCGGAGGCCCCGCTGAAGGAGGTCCGCCGCGGCCTGGAGCAGCTCGCTCACGACCACCCGTTCCTGCTGACCAGCCGCTACGCCAACGACCACGCGGAGATCCGCTACTGGGAGGAGGCCCGCGACCTGCACGACGCGGCGGCCGTGGCCCTGCGGCTGTGGGGCGAGCACCGCTCGACCGCCAAACTGCCGCCGTGGGAGATCGTCGGCCTGGAGGTCATCGACCGCCAGACGTACCACCAGCGGATCGCCGAGGGCTACGGCCCCCCGCCCGCCTCCCCGGTGGGTGTCCACCCCTTCTGAGGCATCTGTCTCGCAGTGCGGGATACGTGCCGGACCGCCGCGGCGGGCGCACTACCCTGCGGGTATGACGTCGCTCTCTTCGGTCTCGCCGTACGACAACATGTCCCCGGTCGCCCAGGTCGCCTACCGGGCCCGGGCCGCCGCCGCCGACCTCGCGCCGCTGCCGCGGTCGGCGAAGGACGACGCGCTGCTGGCGATCGCCGACGCGCTGGAGGTCCGCACCAGTGAGATCGTCGAGGCCAATGCCGAGGACATCGCGCGGGCACGCGAGGCGGGCACCAGCGAGGCGATCATCGACCGGCTCACGCTCAACCCCGAGCGGGTCCGCGCCATCGCCGCGGACGTGCGGGACGTGGCGGCGCTGCCCGACCCGGTGGGCGAGGTGGTGCGCGGCTCGACCCTGCCCAACGGGATCGACCTGCGCCAGGTGCGTGTCCCGCTCGGCGTCGTCGGCATCATCTACGAGGCCCGGCCCAATGTGACCGTGGACGCCGCCGCGCTCTGCCTGAAGTCCGGCAACGCGGTGCTGCTGCGGGGCTCCTCCTCCGCGTACTCCTCCAACACCGCCCTGGTGCGGGTCATCCGCGACGCGGTCGGCGGCTCGGGACTGCCGGCCGACGCGGTGCAGCTGGTGCCCGGCGAGAGCCGCGACTCCGTACGGGAGCTGATGCGCGCCCGCGGCATGGTCGACGTCCTCATCCCGCGCGGCGGCGCCTCCCTGATCCGCACGGTCGTCGAGGAGTCCACGGTCCCGGTCATCGAGACCGGCACGGGCAACTGCCACGTCTACGTCGACGCCGAGACCGACATCGACACGGCGGTCGAGATCCTGATCAACTCCAAGGCGCAGCGTCCCAGCGTCTGCAACGCCGCCGAGACCCTCCTCGTCCACAAGGACGTCGCCGCCGCCTTCCTGCCCCGTGCCCTGGACGCGCTCGCCGACGCGGGCGTCACGGTGCACGGCGACGAGCGCGTCGTGGAGTACGCGGACGCCACGAAGGCCACGATCGTGCCGGCGACCGCCGAGGACTGGGAGACCGAGTACCTCTCCTACGACATCGCCGCGGCCGTCGTGGAGTCGCTGGAGGCGGCCGTCGCCCACATCCGGCTCTGGTCCTCCGGCCACACCGAGGCGATCGTCACCACCTCGCAGGCCGCGGCCCGCAAGTTCACCCAGTTGGTCGATTCGACGACGGTCGCCGTGAACGCGTCCACCCGTTTCACCGACGGTGGTCAGTTCGGTTTCGGCGCGGAGATCGGGATCTCCACGCAGAAGCTGCACGCGCGCGGGCCGATGGGCCTGCCGGAGCTGACCTCCACGAAGTACATCGTCACGGGCGACGGTCACATCCGGTGACCGTCAGCGGCGTCCCCCGGGGCGTCACCCGGGCGGGGAGAGTTCGCCCTCTCCCTGCCCAAACATCCCGGCCCGGTCTACTCTGAGAACGTGCCGGACGACGTGGGGGGCACGCCGTTCCAGGACGGCGGGGACCCCGAGGACTCTGTCGACCGCGGGGGCGCGGACGAGGACTTCGCCTCCGTGGTGTTCGACGAGGACTTCGTCCGGGCCGCCGAGGTCCATGAACCGAGCGCGGTCGAGCGTCTGCTCGCCGCCGCCGAGGCACGCGCGGAGGCCGAGGCCGCCCGCTCCGGACCGCGCGCCGTGCCCTCCGAGGACGACCTCTACGACGAGCTCCACGGTCCCGACGGCTACGGCACCGGGCGGGAGTACGGGGACGATGACGAGGACCTCGACGCCGCGAGCCCGTACGGCCGCCACGGCGGCGCCCTGCGGCCCTACCGCGGCACGGCTCGCTGGCACCGGCCGGTGGCCTGGATCCTGGCCGTGGTGATGGGCATCGGCATGATCGCCCTGGCCTTCACCGCCGTCTACCGGGGAGCCTCCGGCAACCGTGAGGACCAGGTGCCGCAGCCCGCCCGGACGGGGGTGGACGCACCGCCGACGGGCGCGACGGTCAGCGGCCGCGGAGGCGGCCCCACGGCCGCCGCCGACCGCCCGGCGTCCCGGGTCCCCGCGCAGCCGCGGACGCCGTAGGCCCCCTCCTGCGCCGCTTCCGCTGGAACGCCGGCCTGCCCCCAGACTGGCCTGCCCCACGACCGGCCTGCCCCACGACCGGCCTGCCCCCAGACCGGCCTGGCCACGGCCCCGTACCCGCCTCGACGCCGCACTGCGCATGCCCCGGACGCCTGCTCCGCACCGCCTGAACTCCGGCCCCCGAAGCGTCTGAACTCCGGCCCCTGCAGTGTCAGAACTCCCGCCCCCCACGCCCCCCACGCCCCTGGACGACGCCTGCGCCCCTCCCGGACGCGTTGCCCGGGACCTGCCGGACAGTGGCGCTCGGCCATGTGGCCGAGCGCGTGAGGACTCGTCAGAACTTGTCGTGTACCAGCGCGTTTATCGTGCCCGCGTCAGACCTACCCTGGAAGTATGGCTCGACGCGGAGACCCGCCTGAGGGGACACCCGAGGGGCTCCCAGGCGGTGAGGACGAGTACCGATCCGTCGTGTTCGACGAATCGTTCGTGCGGGCTGCCCGGGTCCAGGAGTTCTCCGCCGAAGAGCGCATGGGCGAGCACGCACCCGCCGTGCGCAGCGTCCCCGGCGGCGGGCGCCGCCCCTCGCATCAGATCCTGCTGCTCGTCCTCGTCGTCGCCGTGGCCTTCGGCACCGCCGTCTACCTCGGTATCCGCCAGCCCCACCAGCCTGCGGCGGCCAGACCGGCGGAACAGGTCCGCATCACGCTCGTCCCCCTCGCCCCGCGGGGCCCGGTGCCCGGCGGCACGCCCGCCGAGCTCTTCGCGCAGAGCCCTGCCGCCCAGTACCGCAGCGGGGCCGCGGGAATCACCATGCCCGCGGTCCGCCGCACCGCCCACTTCACCGAAGGCCAGGTGCTGATCGCACTGGCCACGGCCAAGGACTACCTGGTGGAGTCGTCGCTCGACCCCGAGGTGCTCACCGGAGGCGGGGTGCGGCCGGTGCGCGCGCTGCTCCACCCCGGCCAACTGGCCCAGTTCGACCGGAGCATGGCCGCGCCGGCGGCCGACGGCCGGCACGTCGCCGCGGGCTGGTTGGTGCGCTTCGACCCGACGCAGGTGGCGCTGGCCGATCTCACCGTGCGGGTGGAGGGCACGCTGCTCGTCACGGAGGCGGGGGCCGACGCGCTGGAGGTCACGTCCGACCACACCTTCGTCTACGCGCTGCGGTCCGCCGCCGCGGCGGAGCCGGCGAACGAGAAGGCGTCGCTGTTCACCGTGCGGCGGGAGATGCGCTTCCGCGTCGACCGCGACGATCTGCGCCACCACCGGCTGGAGGTGCAGTCCAGCACCGTCCAGGCCGGGCCGCAGGACTGCGCGTCCGACGCGACGGGCACGCTGCAACCCCTTCTCGCCGGCCGGCGGGCCGGCACGGACGGTCCGGCGGTCACCGATCCGTACGCACCCGGCCCCATGGTCGCCGCCCTGTGCGGCGCCCTTTCGCCCTCGGCCCAGCCGTCCCCGTGACGCCGCGGGGCGTCACGGGGACCGCCGCCGGTCAGGCGCCGGGTGACCCCTCGCCCGTCCCGCCGCCGGTGCCCGCGCCGCCCGTGAACTTCTCGCGCAGCTTGCTGCCCAGGTCGCCCGCGCCGCCGGCCAGATCGCCGACCAGCTTCATCAGCGGGTCCTTGCTCGTCCGCACCGACTCCGCGTAGTGCGACGCCGACTCGCGGAACGAGTCGCTCACCGAGGTGTCCTTGTCCTCCGTGCGGCGCGGGTAGTGGCCGTCCATGATCCGCTGGTAGTCGCGGCTCTCCGCCCACTTCTTCAGCTCTGCCGCCCGGACGGTGGTGAACGGGTGAGAGCGCGGCAGCACATTGAGGATCTTCAGCACCGAGTCGCGGAGGTCGCCCCCGGCCTCGTACTCCTCGGCCTGCGCCAGGAACGCGTCCACGTTCATCTCGTGCAGGTGGTTGCCGCCGGCGATCTTCATCAGACCGCGCATCGACGCCTGAAGGTCCTGGCCGACCAGCAGGCCCGCGCGGTCCGCCGAGAGCTCCGACTTGCGGAACCACTCCCGCAGCGCCGTCACGATCGCCATGATCGCCATGTTGCCCAGGGGGATCCAGGCGACCTTGAGGGCCAGGCTGGTGAGGAAGAGCAGGATCGTGCGGTACACCGAATGGCCGGAGAGGGCGTGGCCCACCTCGTGGCCGACGACCGCGCGCATCTCCTCCTCGTCGAGCAGCTCCACCAGCCCCGTGGTGACGACGATGATCGGCTCGTCAAGGCCGATGCACATCGCGTTGGGACGCGGGTCCTGCGTCACGTACATCGCGGGGACCTTCTCCAGGTCCAGGATGTAGCAGGCGTCCCTGAGCATGCTGTGCAGATGCGCGAACTGGGCGTCGCTCACCCGCACCGAGTCGGACAGGAAGAGCAGCCGCAGACTGCGTTCGGGCAGCAGGCCGCTGAGCGCCTTGAACACGGTGTCGAACCCGGAGAGCTTGCGCAGCGTCACCAGCGCCGAGCGGTCCGCGGGATGCTCGTAGGCCCGTGAGGAGATCTCCGGGAACCGCTCGCGCCGCCTGCTCGGCGCGTTCCCCTGGCTTTCGGTCATGGTGCCCCCTGGTCTTGTTGCGTGCCGTGCTCGTCCCCCTTCAGGACCCCCAGACTAGGTGCTGGGGTTGCGACGCGGCGGGGGCTGTGGACAACCACAGTGCCGAGCTGTGGACAGCACAACGACCGAGTCGGCGTGAGCGTGCCCGAACCGCCCGCATACGATGTGCGCGAAGTCCCTCCGCTCCGACTCCGATCGATAGGTCCTGCTGAAGATGAGCCTCACCAGCGCTGCCGCCGCCAACCTGGTCACTCTCGCCGAGGGCGCCGAGCACGGTGGCAACCACGCAAGCCTCAACCCGTACATCACCGGCGGCGGCGCCTTCATCGTCCTGATGCTGCTGCTGTGGGTCACCACCCGCTTCAACCGCGACCGCTGAGTCCGGGCCGGCCGCCCGTGCCAGTAGGCTCTGCACGCATGGGAGAGCAGAACGTGGCCACGGGTTCCGGTACCGGCAAGCGCCGGCTCGGTGTGATGGGCGGGACATTCGACCCGATCCACCACGGACACCTGGTGGCCGCCAGCGAGGTGGCCGCCCTGTTCCACCTCGACGAGGTGGTGTTCGTGCCGACGGGGCAGCCGTGGCAGAAGACCCACAAGAACGTGTCACCGGCCGAGGACCGCTATCTGATGACGGTCATCGCCACGGCCTCCAACCCCCAGTTCTCGGTGAGCCGCATCGACATCGACCGGGCCGGGCCGACGTACACGATAGACACGCTGCGTGAGCTGCGTTCCCTCAACGACGACGCGGATCTCTTCTTCATCACGGGCGCCGACGCGCTCTCGCAGATCCTCAGCTGGCGGAACGCCGAGGAACTGTTCTCGCTCGCCCATTTCATCGGTGTGACCCGCCCGGGCCACGACCTGACCGACGACGGGCTGCCCGAGGGCGGCGTCTCCCTGGTGGAGGTCCCCGCGCTCGCCATCTCGTCCACCGACTGCCGTGAGAGGGTCGCCCAGGGCGACCCGGTCTGGTACCTCGTGCCGGACGGTGTGGTCCGCTACATCGACAAGCGCCAGCTGTACCGCGGCGAGTGAGCCACGGAGAGGGGCACCGGTGAACGACCAGCAGAATCCTTACGACCCGTACTACCAGCAGCCGCAGATCGTCGGCTACGACGCGTACGGACAGCCGGTCTACCAGCAGCCCCAGCCGTACGACCCTTACGCACAGCAGCAGCCCCGGCACCCTCAGTCCCAGGGCCCGCAGACGGACGGTCAGGGCTACGGCTACGACCCGCGCCCCCAGCAGGGCCCGCAGACGGCGGGCGGGCCGGACCAGTACGGGCAGTACGACCCGTACGGCGCCCAGCAGTACGCCGCGCCGCCGGCACAGCAGCAGGGCTACGGCTACGGCGGGTACGGCTACGACACGGGCACGCAGCCCGCGGCCGTCGACACCACGCAGCAGTGGAACATCCCGCAGCAGCAGCCGGCCCCCGCGGAGCAGCGCGGCCACGACCCCCGGGCCCAGGCCCGGCCCGCCCCGGCGGAAGTGCCGGAACAGCGGCGCGGCGCGGACGGCGCCGACCGGGACTACCGCACCGAGCAGTTCTCCTTCATCGAGGAGCCGGACGAGGACTCCGAGGACGTCATCGACTGGCTCAAGTTCACCGAGAGCCGCTCCGAGCGCCGTGAGGAGGCCAAACGCCGCGGCCGCAACCGCGTCGTCGCGCTCGTCGTCACGCTCGCGCTCGTCCTCGTCGGCGGAGTCGGCTACCTCTGGTACGCGGGCAAGCTGCCGGGCCTTTCCGGCACCGAGAGCGCCGGCGGCACCGCGGCCGGCCCGCAGAAGCGCGACGTCATCGTCGTGCACCTGCACAACACGAAGAACGAGCGGACCTCGACGGCGCTGCTCGTCGACAACGTGACCACGAAGCAGGGCACGACCGTCCTGCTCCCGAACACCCTCTCCGTCGCCAACGACGACGGCACCGCCACCACGCTCGCCAAGTCGGTCGAGGACGACGGGTCCACCGGGACCCGTGAGGCGATCGGGACCCTGCTCGGCGCGAAGATCTCCGGCACCTGGCGTCTGGACACCCCGTACCTGGAGAACCTCGTCGAACTGGTCGGCACGATCGACCTGACCACCGACACCGAGGTGCCCGGCGCGAAGAAGGGTGACGAGCCGCTGGTGAAGAAGGGCGAGAACCAGACGCTCGACGGACGCGCCGCCGTCGCCTACGCGACGTACACCGGTCCCGGCGAGGCCGTGGAGAAGCAGCTGCAGCGCTTCGGTCAGGTCATGCAGGGCGTGCTGAAGAAGCTCCCGGACGACGCCGAGTCGGCGACCGTCGTCGTCGAGACCCTCGCCCAGATCCTCGACCCCTCCCTGAACGAGAGGGACCTCGGCAGCTCGCTCGCCAAGCTCGCCGAGCACGCCAAGGGCGGCGACTACAAGACCGCTCTGCTGTCCGTGCAGCAGGACGGCACGCTCACCGAGCAGGCGGCGAACAGCGTGGTCAAGGACGTGCTCGGCGGTTCGGTCAGCGCACCGGAGCAGGGTGCGGCCGTGCGGGTCGGGGTCAAGAACGGCTCCGGCGACGACAAGGCCACGGAGACGGCCCGGATCTCGCTCGTCAACGGCGGCTACACCGTCATCGACGGCGGCAGGGCCGACCCGACCGCCGCCTCGCAGGTCACCTACGGCGACGAGGCGCAGAAGGCGAAGGCCCAGGAGGTCGCGAAGACGCTCGGCCTGCCCGCGGACGCGGTGAAGAAGGGCAAGGCCGCCGCGAACGCCGATGTGTCCGTGGTCCTGGGGTCCGACTTCGAGGGCGACACCGCGGACTGAGCGGCGGGCCCGGCGACCGCGCCGGGCCCGCGCTGACGCCTCCCCGCCATCACGGCGAGGTCTGTCGGCGGTCCGTGAGACCCTTGAAGGGTTCCTGACCGCCGACGAAAGCCTGCTTGTGACCGCTACGGACCGTTCCCTCGAGCTCGTCAGCACCGCCGCCCAGGCGGCCGCCGACCGGCTCGCGCACGACATCATCGCGTACGACGTCAGCGACGTGCTGTCCATCACGGACGCCTTCCTGCTCGCCTCAGCCCCCAGCGACCGCCAGGTCAAGTCGATCGTCGACGAGATCGAGGAGCGGCTGAACAAGCAGCTCGGCGCCAAGCCGGTGCGCCGCGAGGGCGACCGCGACGCCCGCTGGATCCTGCTGGACTACGTCGACATCGTCGTCCACGTCCAGCACAGCGAGGAGCGCGTCTTCTACGCCCTGGAGCGCCTGTGGAAGGACTGCCCGGAGCTCCCGCTGCCCGAGGACGCCATGAAGACCCGCGGCAAGGCCGAGGAGCACGCCCGCCTGGCCGGCAAGGAAGCGGAAGGTGAGCTGAGCTGAACGGCATCAACGGCGGGGGTGCGGCCGACGACGGCCGCACGAGCAGGAAGCGGGGCCGCCGTGTGGTCCTGTGGCGCCACGGCCAGACCGCTTGGAATCTGGAGCGACGCTTCCAGGGCTCCACGGACATCGAGCTGACCGAGAACGGTGTCGCCCAGGCGCGCCGCGCCGCCAGGCTGCTCGCGTCGCTGAAGCCCGACGCGATCGTGGCCTCCGACCTCAAGCGGGCCGCGGCGACCGCGGGTGAGCTGGCCGCCGTCACCGGCGTCGACATCTCCTACGACGCCGCGCTGCGCGAGACGTACGCGGGCGTCTGGCAGGGCCTGACCCACGACGAGATCGTCGCGCAGTACGGCGACCAGTACGCCGCCTGGAAGCGCGGCGAGCCCGTGCGCCGGGGCGGCGGCGAACTGGAGACCGAGGTCGCGGACCGTGCCGCGCCCGTGGTCCTGCACCACGCGGACAAGCTGCCCGACGACGGCACGCTCGTCGTCGTCAGCCACGGCGGCACCATCCGCACGACGATCGGCCGGCTCCTGGGCCTGGAGGCCCGCCACTGGGAGAGCCTCGGCGGCCTGTCGAACTGCTGCTGGTCGGTGCTGGGCGAGGGTGCACGCGGCTGGCGGCTGCTGGAGCACAATGCCGGGACGCTGCCGGAGCCGGTGCTCGGCGACGACACCTGAGACCGCACCGCCCTCCCGGCAGGTCCCGCGCCGTCGCGCGTAGGCCGCCGGTCCCGGCACCGGCCACGCCCCGGCAGTCACCGCCGGGGCGGCCCCGGACCCGGATTTCACTTTCCGGCAGGTCGCAGGCTAGAGTTCTTCTTGTTCGCAGCGCGGAGCGCGAAGAACACGCGGGGCTATAGCTCAGTTGGTAGAGCGCCTGCATGGCATGCAGGAGGTCAGGAGTTCAATTCTCCTTAGCTCCACAATCAGGATCCCGTCCCCGGCAGGGGGCGGGATCTTCGCGTCGGTGCCGGGGGTTCTCGCAGGGTGCCGGCGGCGGGCGCGGCAGCCCCCCGCGGCGCCGACCTGCGGCTCGTCGTCGCCGGTTGCACCATCGTCTGCGCCGTCCCTGCTGGTCACCGGCGCACGCCTCGGCGCGATGCTCGGCCACCGCCGTGTGTTCTCAGCGGTCTGGCAGCTCCTTCACCGCCTTCCCGCTCACCTTCGGACTCGCCGCCGGCACCGGGCAGTTGACCGCCTTCCGCCTAGGGGGTGGGGCCGTGGCCGGTCTCGTTCGCAAACGCCGCTGACCTCCTTGCGTGGCCATGGCAGAATCGGACGGCCGGAGGGGACACCGGCGGTACGGGAGGGAGCGCGCGATGTCCGCCAGCGGCGAGGAAGCCGGGGAGGCTGCCGATGACCTGCTTGCCACGGCGGAGGCACGTGCTCGCCTCAGCTGTCCTTCCTGCGGTTCCGCCCATGTCGCCCAGGTCCTCGGGGACAACGGAGGGGTTTCCTACGTGTGCACGGCCTGCGGCCACAGCTGGAGCTGAATGATGGGTGCCCACAGGCGGAAATGCGACTGGTGCGGCAGCGGTACGCCGATCGTCAGGGACATGGATCCGGTCAATCCGGAGTACCAGTACTGGTGCGAGGAGTGCGCGCGGGCGCTGATCATAAAAGGCGACCCCATCGAGACGTACCGGGAGCTCGAGGGGGAGCCGATCTACGGCCGGCTGCTGGACGAGCACTGCACCCTCAAGCGTTTCTACTCGTTCGCGACCGCCTGACCACTCCCGCGCCACCCGCCCCGAAGTGGACAATCCAGGACGTGTCGGTCCCTGAGGTAAACGATTTGGAGATGCGCCGACGAGGGCGTTAATGTTCTCTACGTCGCCGCGGGGGAAACCCGGACGGGGCGGCACACAGCAAGGGGCTATAGCTCAGTTGGTAGAGCGCCTGCATGGCATGCAGGAGGTCAGGAGTTCAATTCTCCTTAGCTCCACAGAAGAAGAAGCGGGCCACCCGGATCGGGTGGCCCGCTTCTTCGTGCCGGTGTGTCCGGTCAACTCCGGCCGCTGCCGAGGGCCTTGCGGTTGCTGCTGGGCAGTGCGGGCCGCGACGGCTCCGGCGCGGGGGCGGCCACCTGCTCGATCCGCATCGCGAGCGCAGGGCAGCGGCGCACGGCCCGCTGCGCGCGCCCTCGCATGTGCATCGGGACGACCGCGTCGGCGACCGACGGGTAGCCGTCCGGGTTGAGCCGGATCAGTTCAGGGATGATGTCGGCGCACAGACCGTGCCCCTGGCAGAGCGTCCAGTCGATGAAGACCTTCTCGCCGCTGGGAATGGACTCCTCCGCCTCCTCGTAGCCGGGCAGCGGAAGGGGCAGCACACCGGTCACCGGCCGGCCGCAGCCGCCGTCCAGCACATGGGCCGCGAGGTCGTCGGTGAACGCGGACAGCGTCGAGGCGAAGAACCGGGCCGAACCGTCGGGGTGCTTGCACGCACCGCGGCCCTTCACCGCCCCGGTCACCTCGCGCAGCGCCTCCAGCGCCGCCGGACCGCCGCCGTTGATCACGTCGGCGAGCCCGCCGGCCGCGGCCGGCAAACCGAGCTTGCACGGCCCGCACTGGCCTGCGGTCTCCGCGGCGAGCCAGTTGGCCACCCGCAGCGACTCGCCCAGGGGACAGGTCTCCGGGCCGATCGGCAGGATCGCCCCCGCGCCCAGGGCGCCCCCCACGGACGCCAGGGACGCCTTGGAGACGACCGCCTCGTGCACGGCGACCGAGTCGATCCAGTTGCCGTGGTAGCCGCCCGTGAGCACGCCCTGCGGCAGCGGCGGCGCACCGGCCAGCTGGAGCACGTACCGCAGGGGGACGCCCGTGGGCACCTCGACGACCATGGGGCGCGAGACCGCGCCGGAGATCGTCAGCATGACCGTGCCGGGCTCCGAGTCCAGGCCCGTGTGGGCGTAGCGGCGCGAGCCGATGCGCGCAGCGACGGCGAGCTGCGCGAACGTCTCCGCGTTCGACAGGAGCGTCGGCGCGCCGCCGACGCCGGAGTCCGCGGCACGCACGCGGCGGCCGGGCGGCAGCGCGGGGCCGCCGTTGACCGCGCGGATGACGGAGGACGCCTCGCCGGAGACCATCCGCTCCGGCGTGCGGACGACTCTGGCGCGCAACTGCTGGCCGCGCCGGTCGCTCAGACCGCGTTCGGCGAGCGCGGCGCGCATCGAGACCTCCGTGGAGTTGCGGGTGACCGCGACGACCAGGGTGCGTGCGCCGAGCGCCTCGGCGGCCAGCAGCGCACCGTCGAGGATGAGGTGCGGCGCGCGGTTGAGCAGCACCGTGTCCTTGCGGCAGGCCGGTTCCCCCTCGCTGCCGTTGACGACCACGACGGGCCGCACACCGCGCCGGATCGCCGACTTGGCGACGGCGCGCAGCTTCTTGCCGAACGGGAACCCCGCGCCGCCGCGCCCGGTCAGCGATATCTCCTCGGCGAGCTGGGCCAGCCGCTCGCCGCTGACGGGCTCCAGCGGCCCGTGGACCTTCAGGTGCATCTGCAGGTCGAGGCGTTCGACCAGATCGAAACCCTGCGTCAGCTGGGGGAGCCCGACGACGCGGACCTCGGGGACGTCGGGGAGCGGGGTGTTCACGGTCGTTCTCCTGCAGGTGCGTTCCAGGGCTCTCCGGCCGGCGGCTGGAAGAGGGGCCCTGGCATCGGCGCTGTGTCGTCGTACGCGGCGGGGCCACCGGTCCCGTACGCGGAGCGGTCGTCGTACGGGGAGGGCGGCGGGGCCTCGTCCGCACCCGCGGCGCCGTAGGAGGCGGCCGGGGAGGTGTAGCCCCCGGTGATGTCGTAGGCCGCTGTGGAGCCGTAGGAGGGCGCGGTGGCGCCGTACGCGGTCGGGGTGTCGTAGGAGGGGGCCGAGTCGAACAGGGGTGGGGGAGGGGTGTCGTACAGCGGGGGCGCCTGCTCCGGCACGGCCTGGGCCGGGGGAGGCGGTGAGGGGGTGGGCCAGGTGCCCGGACGGGGACCCGTCTCGGACACCTCGGGTATCTCCTCGGTCATCGGCACGCGCTCGGCGAGCGGTGCGGCGGCGTCGGCCGCCAGGGACACGGCCCGGTAGGCCGCGGCCATGCCGGGGCCGCGGCCGGCGCCGGAACCGCTGGGGACCACCGTCGGTTCGGGGTCCGGCGGCGGAGGGGCCTCGTAGAGCTGCGGCGAGGGTGCGGCCAGCCGGGGCGGCTGCGCACGCGCCTGTCCGAGCGGCGGCTGGAAGTCCTGCTCGTACGGGCGCTGCGACGGGATGCCGTTCGCCCTGTCCATGCGGTCCATGTCGGCGGATACGGGCGAGCGGCCCGTCCCGTTCAGCCCGCCCGCGCCGGGCAGCGGCGACATGACCGGATCACGCAGTGCCTGCTCGTCGGTGGCGGGCGGTCCGCCGTCGCCGACGCCGGTCAGGGACATGATCCGGGCGGCGACCCGCCGCTGCACCGGCCGGGGCAGCAGCCGGACCGACACCGCGGCCGCGACTCCGAGCAGCGCCAGGCAGTACATGGTGACGACCCAGGTGGCCGCGGGGCGACCCGCGTAGAGCCCGTGGACGAGGGCGAAGCACCAGGCGGGGTAGGCCAGCATGTGCAGCGGCCGCCAGCGGCCGGCGACCCGGACGTTGCCCGCCAGCGCGCTGCGCAGCGCTCCGGTCGTGGCGGCGACCACCATGAGGAAGCCGGCCAGCGAGCCGAAGCCGATGAGGGCGGAGGTGCCCGTGACCCCGAGGCCGAACGGGATGAGCGCGCCGATCACCGCCACGTGCCCGAGCGAGACCTTCACGGTGGCGTGCAGCAGCAGGAAGCCGAGCGAGGCGACCGCGGTGGTCCGGTGGATGCCCTGGGCGAGCAGACGGTGGCGCGGGGAGAGGAGGATTCGGTCGGTGGCGATCAGACCCCACGCGACGGATGCGGTCAGCGACACCAGGGACAGAACCCCGGTGGTGAAGTCGAGCGCGGCGCGAAAGCTGTCGCTGCCCCCGACGGCGATCACGGGTATGAGGATCAACGCGGCCGCGTAGAGGCCGCCTTGCACCGGGCGGCCGAGTCCGGGCCCGGAGCCCGGCGACAAACGCTGTTTGATACGACGGTTCATGGGGCGACTCCGAATGGTGCGGGAAAGCTGTCCCGTTGACGCACTCTAGGTCGACCCATACCGCCCGGTACGAGGTTTCACTGTTATTCGCGGGGAAGCAGCGGCAACTGACCTGGGGGTTGCCCTGGATAGGGTCGATACGCGGAGTAACGCGGAATCATGATCGCTTGCCGCTTCCGTCACGCCCGGTCACGGAGCGCCATGGACGGCGCATGCGGCCACTTCCGCCGCTGCGGTACCCTGACGCCATGCGTGCCGTACGCCTTCTGCTTAGCGAGCCGCGCTGATCAGTCCCGACGGATGAAAGACCCGTCGGAATCGGCGCGGCGTCCCCTCCTGTGCGAGGGGATTTTTCATTTCGTCACCGGATGAATCAGCGGCAGCTGGCAGAGACGATCGATGGAGCTTTTAAGGATCATGAGCGAGATGACTTCTGCTGCCGAGGCAGCAGCCCCGCATCGTTATACGGCTGCCATGGCGGCCGACATCGAGGCACGCTGGCAGGACTTCTGGGACGCCGAGGGGACCTACGAGGCGCCGAACCCGAGTGGTGACCTGGCCGGCGACCCGGCCGTGGCCGCCCGCCCCAAGAAGTTCATCATGGACATGTTCCCGTACCCCTCGGGTGCGGGCCTGCACGTCGGTCACCCCCTGGGCTACATCGCCACCGATGTCTTCGCCCGCCACCAGCGCATGACCGGGCACAACGTCCTGCACACCCTGGGCTTCGACGCCTTCGGACTGCCGGCGGAGCAGTACGCCGTGCAGACCGGCACGCACCCGCGCGTGTCGACCGAGGCGAACATCGTCAACATGAAGGCGCAGCTGCGCCGGCTGGGCCTGGGCCACGACAAGCGCCGTTCGTTCGCCACGATCGACCCGGACTACTACAAGTGGACCCAGTGGATCTTCCTGCAGATCTTCAACTCCTGGTACGACGAGGAGGCGAAGAAGGCCCGTCCGATCGACGAACTGGTCGCCCTGTTCGAGAGCGGTGAGCGGTCCGTGCCCGGCACGCGCGCGTGGAGCGAGCTGAGCGCCAAGGAGCGCGCCGACGTCCTGGGTGAGTACCGCCTGGCGTACGCCTCCGACGCGCCCGTCAACTGGTGCCCCGGCCTGGGCACGGTGCTGGCCAACGAGGAGGTGACGGCCGACGGCCGCTCCGAGCGGGGCAACTTCCCCGTCTTCAAGGCCAAGCTGCGCCAGTGGAACATGCGCATCACCGCCTACGCCGACCGGCTGCTGGACGACCTGGACGCGCTGGACTGGCCCGAGGCCATCAAGCTGCAGCAGCGCAACTGGATCGGACGCTCCGAGGGCGCCCGCGTCGGTTTCTCCGTGGACGGCCACGCGGATGCGAAGATCACCGTCTTCACCACCCGTCCGGACACCCTGTTCGGCGCGACCTACATGGTGCTGGCCCCCGAGCACGGCCTGATCGACTCGATCCTGCCCGCCGAGTGGCCCGAGGGCGTCAAGGAGTCGTGGACCGGCGGTGCGGCCACTCCGGCCGACGCCGTCGCCGCGTACCGCAAGCAGGCCCAGACGAAGAGCGACGTCGAGCGGCAGACCGAGCACAAGGACAAGACCGGTGTCTTCACCGGCGCCTACGCGCTGAACCCCGTCACCGGCAACCGCATCCCCGTGTTCGTCGCCGACTACGTGCTGATGGGCTACGGCACCGGCGCCATCATGGCCGTGCCCGGCCAGGACGAGCGCGACTGGGAGTTCGCCGAGGCCTTCGGGCTGCCGATCATCCGCACCGTCCAGCCGCCGGAGGGCTGGGAGGGCGAGGCGTTCACCGGCCAGGGGCCGGCGATCAACTCCGCCAACGACGAGATCTCGCTGAACGGTCTGCCGGTCGCCGAGGCCAAGAGCCGGATCATCGAGTGGCTGGTCGCCAAGGGCATCGGCGAGGGCACCGTCAACTTCCGCCTGCGCGACTGGCTGTTCAGCCGCCAGCGTTACTGGGGCGAGCCGTTCCCGATCGTGTACGACGAGGACGGCGTGGCGCACGCCCTGCCGGAGTCGATGCTGCCGCTGGAGCTGCCGGAGGTCGACGACTACTCGCCGCGCACCTTCGACCCGGACGACGCCGACACCGAGCCCGAGACGCCGCTGTCGCGCAACGGCGACTGGGTCAATGTGACGCTGGACCTGGGCGACGGCCCGAAGAAGTACCGCCGCGAGACCAACACCATGCCCAACTGGGCGGGTTCGTGCTGGTACGAGCTGCGCTACCTGGACCCGCACAACGGCGAGAAGCTGGTCGACCCGGCCATCGAGCAGTACTGGATGGGCCCGCGCGAGGGGCAGCCGCACGGCGGTGTCGACCTGTACGTGGGCGGCGCCGAGCACGCCGTACTGCACCTGCTGTACGCCCGGTTCTGGTCCAAGGTGCTGTTCGACCTGGGACACGTCTCGTCGGCCGAGCCGTTCCACAAGCTGTACAACCAGGGCATGATCCAGGCGTACGTCTACCGCGACAGCCGCGGCTTCCCGGTCACGGCCGCCGAGGTCGAGGAGCGGGACGGGAAGTTCTTCTTCGAGGGCGAGCCCGTCAAGCGCGAGCTGGGCAAGATGGGCAAGTCCCTGAAGAACGCGGTGACTCCGGACGAGATCTGCGCCGAGTACGGTGCGGACACGCTGCGGCTGTACGAGATGGCGATGGGTCCCCTGGACGTGTCGCGTCCCTGGGACACCCGCGCGGTCGTCGGTCAGTACCGCCTGCTGCAGCGGCTGTGGCGCAACATCGTCGACGAGGCGACCGGTGAGGTCACCGTCGTCGACACCCAGGACGCCGACATCGACGTGGACACGCTGCGTGCCCTGCACAAGGCGATCGACGGCGCCGGCCAGGACCTGGCGGCCATGCGGTTCAACACGGCGATCGCCAAGATCACCGAGCTGAACAACCACCTGACCAAGAGCGCCGGCCCGCTGCCGCGCTCGGTCGCCGAGCGCCTGGTGCTGCTGGTCGCGCCGCTGGCCCCGCACATCGCCGAGGAGCTGTGGCACAAGCTGGGTCACACCGGCTCCGTCGTGCACGCGAGCTTCCCGGTCGCCGACCCCGCGTACGTCGTGGACGAGGCCGTGACCTGCGTCGTGCAGATCAAGGGCAAGGTCAAGGCGCGCCTGGAGGTCTCCCCTTCGATCACGGACGCGGACCTGGAGGCGCTGGCGCTGAGCGACGAGGCGGTGGTCGCGGCGCTGGGCGGCGCGGGCATCCGCAAGGTCATCGTGCGGGCGCCGAAGCTGGTCAACATCGTTCCCGCGTAGCGGGACCGGGGTTTCCCCCTAGGGGCAGGCCGAGGGTTCCGGCGGAACCCTCGGCCTGCCCTTTCCGTTTACCGTGGGAAGAACCAGAACCGATGCCGGAGGGCGTTCATGGATGCCGGAGCCGTAATCACGATCCTGGCGCTGCTTTTCTTCGCCTTCGTGGCACTGGGGGTGTATGTCACCGCCAAGGTGGTGGGCGCGGCCAAGCGCGGCGTCGAGCGCACGGTCACCCAGGCACGGCGCACCGTCGAGGACACCACCCTGCGGGCGAAGAGCTACGGGCAGGGCGGCGTGGGCGGCGAGCTGGCGCAGCTCCGGCTCGCCCTGCGCACATCGATGCGGGCGACGCAGGAAGCGCTGCAGGCGGGCGCGGCCGAGGACGCGTCGCTCTCCGAGTCGCTGGCGCTTTTCCGGCGGCTGAGCGCCCACGGACGGGAGCTCGACGACGAGCTCAAGCGGCTGGAGCGCGAGCCCGACCGGGCGACGGTCGCCTCGCTCCTGCCGGGGCTGCGCGACCGCACGGAGCGGATCACGCATTCCGCGGAATCGCTGCGCTGGGCGGCGAGGGACCGTGCCAACAAGTTCGCCGAGGACGATCTGGACATCCTCAGCGCGCAGATCGACATGGAGGCCGGTGCGCTGCGGCACTGGTCGGCCGATGCCCCGGGGGCCGGTCCGGACCACGAGGCGGGCACGGTCGCGGACGCCGCCGGCTCGGCACAGCGGACCGCCGGTGCGCCGGCCGAGCAGTTCTGGGCGGAGCCGGACCAGGCACCCGAGCAGTCTGCTCCGGGACAGCAGCAGGCCATCACGGCGCGGGATCCTCGCCGGGAGACCGCCTATCCGTGGCAGAAGTCCGCCCGCCCCGAGACCTCCAACTGATCTGGGCCGGCCGGCCGAGCCGCCCTTCGGGCCGTTCTCCGGCGCGCCTCGGAGGAAAGCCGGGCAGGGCCGGGCTGCCGCCCGGCACCTGCTGCGGGTAACCTCCCGCTCATGTCCCGCCATGTCGCTATCGTCACCGATTCAACGGCCTACCTGCCGCCACCGATGATGGAGCGGCACAGCATCACCACGGTGCCCCTCACCGTCGTGCTCGGCGATCAGGCGCTGGAGGAGGGCACGGAGATCTCGGCGCGCTCGCTGGCCCTCGCGCTGCAGAAGCGCCGGCCGGTGACCACGTCCCGGCCCAGCCCAGAAACGTTTGCGCGGACGTACCGGGCCATCGCCGAGAACGGCGCGACCGGGATCGTGTCGCTGCATCTGTCGTCCGAGCTCTCCGGGACCCACGACGCCGCGGTGCTGGCCGCGAAGGACGCTCCCGTGCCGGTGCGGGTCGTCGACACGGGCATGGTGGCCATGGCCCTCGGCTTCTGCGCACTCGCCGCGGGAGAGGCGGCGGAGGCGGGCGGTTCCCTGGACGAGGCCGTCGCGGCCGCCGAGAAGCGCGCCGAGGGCACGTCCGCCTACTTCTACGTCGACACCCTCGACTATCTCCGCCGCGGCGGCCGGATCGGCGCCGCGCAGGCCCTCCTGGGCTCCGCCCTCGCCGTGAAGCCGCTCCTGCAGCTCGAAGGGGGCCGGATCGAACCGCTGGAGCGGGTGCGGACCGCCTCGCGCGCCATCGCCCGGCTCGAGGAGATCGTCGCCGAGCGGGCCGGTACGGCTCCGGTGGACATCGCGGTCCATCATCTCGCGGCACCCGAGCGGGCCACGGCGCTCGCGGAGCGGCTGCGCGACCGGGTGCCGGGACTGGCCGACCTGCATGTGAGCGAAGTGGGTGCGGTGATCGGCGCCCACACCGGGCCGGGCCTGCTGGGAGTTGTGGTCTCGGCTCGTTGAGGGAGCGGCGCCGTAGGGGCTGACGGGGCGGTGCCGTGGGCCGGTTGCCGGTGGTGGTCGCCGCGCCGCCGGCAGCGGTGGTCACTCGGGGGAGTGGCCGAGATGTCCACAACCGGTGGTCTCTCCACAGGAATTGGGCCTGTTCAGCGGATTCGGGCACATGTGCCTACCGTCCTGTGGCATGAGTCTTCGAGCACGTTCCGCAACGAGTGGACCCGGCCGTGCCCCGGCCTCCGACGGGCGCACGCGCCACGGGCACCACGGCCGCCTGCGCCCCGGCCAAAGGGGCCGTCACCGCGCCGCGGGGCGCGCTGACGCACGCACCTTTGGAGCCGACCCGGCCAGCAGGGCCGGACCGCCGGCGCCCCGGTTTCCGGACGCGGGCGCGGATGCGGGCGCGAGTGCGAGTGCGGGGGCGGAGCAGCCTGCCGGGGCGCGTCGGGTGACGGGGCGTCCGGCGTCGGGGACCGGTCCGCTGCCCTGGGTGAGCACGGGAGTTGCTGTGAGGCCGCCCGGCGGTGCGGTGGGTGTGGTGACCGCGGCGGGTGCGGGGCTGCCTGGTGGAGCGCGTCAGGTGACGAGGCGTCCGCTGTTGGGAGCGATCGCGGGTGGTGGTGACACGCCGGGCGGGCTGGTGCGTCCCGCTTCCGGCCCGGATCCCGGGCCGACCAGGTGGTTGGGCACCGTGGGCGGGGCCGCGTCGAGGGCCGGTGAGCCGACCGCCGCCGACGCGGACCGCCGTGTCCTGCGGCCCGGGCGGCTGAGGGGCGGCCGGGCGTCTACCGCCGGCGCCGACGCCGTCCGCCGGAGGGCCGACGCACTGTTCGCGGGAGTCCGGCCCGGCATGGGCCGGATCCACGGGACGCGCACCATCCCGTCGGCTTCCGATCCCCCGGCCAGTCCAGGCGCCGCGGCGAGGCGTGTCCCGTCCCCCGGCCCCGACGCTCCGGCGTACCGGCCGCTTCCCGGCGCGGCGCGAGCCGCCGCGGCGGAGCTGCGCGATCTGTCCCACGGCGGCGGAGGGCGCGGCCCTGGCGCGGACGTGCAGGCGACGGGGGCGGGGGACCGGACCGACGCCGGCCGCGCGGCCACCGGACCGCGCAGCGCGGCGCGGTGGTTCGCGCTGCGCGAGCGGCTGCCCTTATGGGTGCAGCTCAGGTGTGGGCTCGAACCACGGACGCTCGCCGCCCTGGCCGTCGTTCTCGTGGTCGCCGCCGTCTTCGCGGTCCAGCACTTCTGGGCGGGACGGCCGCAGGCCGTACGGGCTCCGGACGTTGTCCAGCAGGGTGCCGCGCAGCCGCCGCCGGACCCCCTGGCGGAACCCGCGCCGTCGCCCGGTGCCCCCGCGCCCGCAGAGGCCCGGCGTTCCGCACGGATCGTGGTGGACGTGAGCGGCAAGGTTCGCAGGCCGGGTGTGCTGCGCCTGCCCGCCGGGTCCCGGGTGGCCGACGCGCTGGAGGCGGCCGGGGGAGTGACGACGGGGACGGACGTGACCGGCCTCAACCGGGCGCGGGTGCTGACGGACGGGGAACAGGTGGTGGTCGGCGCGCCGCCGTCCGTTGCCGGATCGCGGCCGCCCGGCCCGACGGGGACCGGGCCGGCCGGGGCGGCGACCGGACCGCTCAGCCTCAATACGGCAACCGCCGAGCAGTTGGAGACGCTGCCGGGCGTGGGCCCCGTCCTGGCCCAGCACATCATCGACCACCGCACCAGAAGCGGAGGCTTCCGCTCGGTCGACGAGCTGCGCGAGGTCAACGGGATCGGGGACCGGCGGTTCGCGGATCTGCAGAACCGGGTGCGGCCATGACACGGGCGGCCGTTCACGCCGTGTCGCAGGACCGGCCGGGCGGGACGGCACCGCGTCAGGAGGGACCTGCCGATCTGCGTCTCGTCCCTCCCGCCCTGGCGGCCTGGGCAGCGGCGGCGCTCGCCGTCACAGCTCCTGGCCGGTGGACGGCGACGGGTGTCGCCGTATGTGTCGTGACGGCGGGCGCGATCCCGCTCGTGCTGGTCGCACTCCGGCGGTGGAGGGCCCGAGCACCGTCGTTTTACGGCTCAGGGCGGGACGGCACGCGTCGGCTGCTCGACGCGCAGGGGCCGCCGCGGCAGTTGGCTGCGGACGGCTCGCGCCCGAGGCGTGACCGGGACGGCTCGGGCGGGCGGCTCGACGGGGAGGTTTCGCGCGGGCGGCTTGAGGGAGAGGGCGCGCGCCCGAGGCTCCACCGGGACGGCTCGCGCGGGCGGCCTGACGGAGACGGCTCGCGCGGGCGGCCTGACGGAGACGGCTCGCGCCCCAGGCGTGACCGGGAAGTCTTGCGCGGGCCGCTCGACGGGGACGGCACACGTCTGCGGCTCAACGCCACCGCCGTCGTCGGTGTGCTGCTGTGCGCCGCCGCCGCGGCGGCCTCCGCCGGGCTGCACAGCGCCGACGTGCGCCGGGGACCGCTGCCCGAGCTGGCCAGACAGCATGCTCACGTGACACTGGAGTTGACCGTCACGTCGGACCCGAGACCCGTGCGGCCCAGGGTCGTCGGCGACCGGATGGCACCGGGAGCGACCGTATTGAACGCCGAGGCGACGCGGGTGACGGGACCGGGCGGCGTCACCACCGGCACACGGACGCCGGTCCTGGTGATGGTGCCCGCGGGCGGAGCGGTCGCGGAGTGGCGGCGGCTCCTGCCCTCGACCCGGCTGAGGCTCGCCGGCCGGCTCGTAACGCCCCTCCGGCCGGACGACCCCATCGCCGCCGTGCTGCGCGCCCGAGGCTCCGGGCCACCGCGGATCACCGGACCACCGACCGTCCTGCAGCGCGTGGCAGGGGACCTGCGCGCCGGGCTGCGCGCGGCCACCGACGACCTGGCGCCGGACGCCCGGGCGCTGCTGCCCGGCCTGGTCGTGGGCGACACGTCCCGTGTGCCCGAGGACCTCCACGAGGCGTTCGAGGCGACGGACCTGACGCATCTGCTGGCCGTGTCCGGCAGCAATCTCACCATCGTCCTCATCCTGCTGATCGGTCCACCCGGCAGGGCACTGCTCGCGGAACGAGGCGGCCTCGCACCCCGGTTGGGCATCACCCTGCGCGGCACGGCCCTGCTCGGCGGAGCGCTCACCTTCGCCTTCGTCGTCGTGTGCAGACCGGAGCCGAGCGTGCTGCGGGCGGCTGCGTGCGGGCTCGTCACCCTGCTCGCCATCGGGACCGGCCGCCGCAGATCGCTCGTCCCCGCGCTGGCCGCCGCCGTGCTGCTGCTCGTGCTGTGCGACCCGTGGCTGGCCCGGAGTTACGGCTTTCTGCTGTCCGTGCTCGCGACGGGGGCGCTGCTCACCGTCGCACCCGGGTGGAGCGCCGCTCTCCAGCGGCGGCGCGTTCCGCCACGGCTCGCCGAGGCCCTGGCCGCGGCGGCCGCGGCACAGGCCGTCTGCGGACCGGTGGTGGCGGTCTTCGCCGCCCGGGTCAGCCTGGTCGCGATCCCCTGCAACCTCGTCGCCGAAGTCGCCGTCGCGCCGGCCACGGTCCTCGGCTTCGCCGCGCTGGCGGCGGCACCGGTGGCGACACCGGTCGCTCAGGTGCTGGCTCGCTGCGCGGGGTGGCCGACCGGCTGGATCGCCTCCGTGGCGCGGACCGGCGCGGCACTGCCCGGCGCGGACGCCGGCTGGCCGCGCGGCTGGACCGGCGGGTTGCTGCTGGCGGCCGTCACGGCCGTGGTGCTGCTG
This sequence comes from Streptomyces sp. NPDC049597, assembly GCF_040675505.1. Taxonomy (NCBI): domain Bacteria; kingdom Bacillati; phylum Actinomycetota; class Actinomycetes; order Kitasatosporales; family Streptomycetaceae; genus Streptomyces; species Streptomyces sp. NPDC049597. The sequence goes on along the minus strand of NZ_JBFAOY010000001.1, from coordinate 476,896 downwards.
CTGGTCCGGCGGCTGCCACGCCATCCGCTGGCAGGCGCGCTGTGCGCACTGCTGCTGCTCCTGGTGGTGCTGCGCCCGCCGCCGATCACCGGGGTCATCAGCGGCTGGCCGCCACGGGAGTGGGACTACGTGATGTGCGACGTGGGGCAGGGCGACGCCACCGTCCTCGCGGCCGGGAGCGGTACGGCCGTGGTCGTGGACGCGGGTCCCGACCCGGAGCTGGCGGACCGCTGCCTGCGGGAGCTCGGCGTGACAAGGATCCCGTTGCTCCTGATCACGCATTTCCACGCCGACCATGTCGCCGGGCTGCCGGGCGCGCTCAGAGGAAGGAGCGTCGGGGTCATCCAGACGACGACCCTTCAGGAGCCGGTGGGGCAGGCGAAGTTCGTCCGGCGCGTCGCCGCGACGGCCGGAGTCCCCGTCGCGCGCGCCGCACCGGGCGAGCGCCGTCGCACGGGCGGCATCGACTGGCAGGTGCTGTGGCCGGACGCCAGGGCGGGCCTGAGGCCGCAGGGCCCGAACGACGCCAGCGTCGCCCTGCTGGTCCGCGCGGCGGGCGGTCTGTCGCTGCTGCTCCTCGGCGACCTCGAACCGCCCGCCCAGCAGGCGCTGCTGCGGGCGCATCCGGTGATACCGCGGGTGGACGTGCTCAAGGTGGCCCATCACGGCTCGGCGTACCAGCACCCCGCGCTGCTTGCCGGGATCCGGCCGAGGCTGGCGCTCATCAGCTGTGGCCGCGACAACCCGTACGGCCACCCGGCGCCGCGGACGCTCGGGCTGCTGCGGACCCAGGGGGCGATGGTGCTGCGTACGGACCGGGACGGGGCGATCGCGGTGGCGGGAGCGGGCCCACGCCTGCGGGTCACGACACGTGCCGGGCCCGGTGGGCGCTAGGCCGGGGTCCCATCCGGGCGGGCGCGGCAGCCGCTCCGGGCGCGGGGGCCGCCACCGGCGCCCCGCAGGCAGCGAAGGCCACACGCACCGGCCTCGCGGGTACGGGAAGCCCCGGGGCCCGGAGCCCCAAGGGTTCCGCCGGGCGGCCTGGGGGCGTACGTCGCGCGGGCCGCCACCCGCGGCGCATGGCGCGGCGGCGCGCGAACGACGAGACTGCCCGACATGGGAACTCCAGGACAGGAGCGGCAGCCGCCGCCCGCGCTCTCGTCGCAGACCGTGGACGCGTACCTGCGCCGGATCGGCGCCGACCGACCGGAGCGGGCCGACGCGGCGGCCCTGCGCGAGCTCCAGCTGCGTCATCTGCGCACGGTGCCGTTCGAGAATCTGTCGATCCACCGGGGCGAGGACATCGTCCTTGGCGACGAGCTGCTCGTCGCCAAGGTGGTGGAGGCCAGGCGGGGCGGTTTCTGCTACGAACTCAACGGCGCGTTCGCGGCGTTGCTGCGCGCTCTCGGCTTCACCGTGACGCTCTACCAGGCCCGTGTCTTCGGGGACGGCGGGAGGCTGGGCATTCCGTACGACCACCTCACCCTGCGCGTGGAGACGGTGGACGGCACCGGGCCGTGGCTGGCGGACGTCGGCTTCGGTGACCACAGCCACCATCCGCTCGCGCTGGACGACAGGGAGGACCAGCAGGACCCGGCCGGTGTGTTCCGGATCGTGGCCGGGGCGCAGTACGGGGACCTCGACCTGTTGCGGGACGGCAAGCCGCAGTTCCGGATCGACACCAGGCCGCGTGACCTCACCGACTTCGAGGCCGGGGCCTGGTACCACCGCACCTCGCCGGCCTCGCACTTCACCCGCTCCCTCGTCTGTTCGCGGCTGACTCCCGAAGGCCGCGTCACCCTGAGCGGGCGCAAGCTGGTGGTCACCGCCCACGGTGAGCGGCACGAGCGGCAGCTGTCCGGCGACGCCGCGGTGCTGGCCGCGTACGAGGAGCATTTCGGGCTGGTGCTCGACCGGCTTCCGCCCGATCCGGCGGCCGGCTGAGGCGACGCCGCAGGTCCGGTCCGGCCCTGACGGCGCGCCGTCCCGCTCGTCCTGTGCGCCGACGCGGAGGGACATCAGGACCGCCGCCCGGTTCCCGGACCCTCTCGGTCAGGGCGCCTCGAGCCAGCCCTCGTACCCGGCGGCGAACTCGTCGAGCGCGCTCGCGTCCAGGCGCCCTTCGGGGTCCTCCACCACGACGAGCCACTGGGCGTCCTCGGCGTCGTCCTCGCCGGCCAGCGCGTCCCGCACCAACTGCGGTTCCTCCGTGACGCCGAAGCGTTCTGCCAGCTCCTCGGCCGCTTCCTCGGCGGCGTCGCGGTCGGGCAGCACCAGTACATGTCGTTCGTTCACCGGGCCATTCTCCGGTATGCCACGGGACGCGCCGGAGGGTGTCAGTGGCGCGTGGGATGCTTGACCGCGATGGCCAGGAAGAATTCGACCGACGACCCGCTCGCCCCCGTCACCCTCGCCGTGGGCCAGGAGGACCTGCTCCTCGACCGCGCCGTGCAGCAGGTGGTGGCCGCCGCGCGGGCCGCCGACGCCGACACCGACGTACGCGACCTCACCGCCGACCAGGTGCAGCCCGGCACGCTCGCCGAGCTGACGAGCCCTTCGCTCTTCGCCGAGCGCAAGGTCGTGATCGTGCGCAACGCGCAGGACCTGTCCGCCGACACGATCAAGGACGTCAAGGCCTATCTCGACGCCCCGGTGGAGGAGATCACGCTCGTGCTCCTGCACCCCGGCGGCGCGAAGGGCAAGGGGCTCCTCGACGCGGCCCGGAAGTCCGGCGCGCGCGAGGTCGCCTGCCCCAGGACGACGAAGCCGGCCGAGCGGCTCACCTTCGTCCGCTCCGAGTTCCGGGCGCTGGGGCGGTCCGCGACACCTGAGGCGTGCCAGGCCCTGGTCGACGCCATCGGCAGCGATCTGCGGGAGCTGGCGAGCGCGGTGTCCCAGCTGACCGCCGACGTCGAGGGCACGATCGACGAGGCGGTCGTCGGGCGTTACTACACCGGCCGTGCCGAGGCGTCGAGCTTCAACGTCGCCGACCGGGCCGTCGAGGGCCGGGCGGCGGAGGCGCTGGAAGCGCTGCGCTGGTCGCTGTCGACCGGCGTCGCGCCCGTGCTGATCACGAGCGCGCTCGCGCAGGGTGTGCGCGCCATCGGGAAGCTGTCCTCGGCGCGGGGCGGCAGGCCGGCCGACCTCGCCCGCGAACTGGGCATGCCGCCGTGGAAGATCGACCGGGTCCGCCAGCAGATGCGCGGCTGGACCCCGGACGGCGTCGCGATGGCCCTGCGGGCGATCGCGGAAGCGGACGCGGGGGTGAAGGGCGGCGGCGACGACGCCGAGTACGCCTTGGAGAAGGCGGTCGTCACGATCGCCCGAGCGGCCCGCCTCCGCCGCGCCTGACCCTCCGGGGTCCTGCCCGCCGGCCCCCTGAGGGACCGCCCGGGGGGCGAGGCGCGGTGCCTTCCGCGCGGCTCCAGGGGGCGCGGCTCCTCACCGCCGCCCCCTCATGGGCCGTCCCGTCGGCGCTCGTCACCGGCCGGCACCCAGCCGCCGGGCCCCCGCTCCCCTCCCGCTCCGCCGCGCCCGCCCCCGTACCGCCGCGCGCACCGGCGTCCGAGGCCCGCCCCGCTCCCCGCGCCGCCGGCCCACCCGCCCCCGGACACGGCGAAGGCCCCGTCCGGTCCTGGGGAAGAACCGGGGCGGGGCCTTTGCTTTGGGATGGGTGCGCCGCACCCGCGTGGCGAACGCAGGCCGCGTGCGGCGCGAGGGGTGCCGGTCGGGAGCGGATGAGAGGGCCCGCTTGATCCCTAACGGCGATCAGTCACGTGCTCAGCCCTGGAGGGAGGCAACCTTGGAGGCCAGCGCCGACTTCTTGTTGGCGGCGGCGTTCTTGTGGATGACACCCTTCGAGACGGCCTTGTCGAGCTGACGCGAGGCGGCACGGGCAGCCACAGTCGCCTTCTCGACGTCGCCGGCGGCGACGGCCTCACGGGCCTTGCGGATCGCGGTCTTGAGCGACGACTTGACGGCCTTGTTGCGCAGGCGCGCCTTCTCGTTCGTCTTGTTCCGCTTGATCTGGGACTTGATGTTCGCCACGAAAAGCCCTTTTCTGGGGTTCACCCACGCCCATGGGGCGCAGGGGGAGTTCGATGATCTGCAACTTCGTGTCCCTCCCCCCTGGCCCTTCGGGCGCGGGAGGTGCCCCCAGCGAGGGGACGAGACACAGCTGCTCAGGCTACCAGTCGCCCCACGGGTGGCCCAAACCGGGCACAGCCCCTCACGCGTGGGACCATGGAGCCTACGTATCGATCCGACACGGACCCGAGCTCACCGACCCGGCGTCTGCCAAAGAATCAGGACCCTGCGTGCCCGCGACTCCTACCCACGTGCCCGAGCCGAGCCGTACCGACCCGGCGCTGATCCGCAATTTCTGCATCATCGCGCACATCGACCACGGCAAGTCGACGCTTGCCGACCGGATGCTCCAGCTGACCGGCGTGGTCGAGCAGCGGCAGATGCGCGCTCAGTACCTCGACCGTATGGACATCGAGCGCGAGCGCGGCATCACGATCAAGTCCCAGGCGGTCCGCCTGCCGTGGGCGCCCACCGAGGGTGAGGACCAGGGGAGGACCCACATCCTCAACATGATCGACACCCCGGGTCACGTCGACTTCACCTACGAGGTGTCGCGGTCGCTCGCCGCCTGCGAGGGCACCATCCTGCTCGTGGACGCCGCCCAGGGCATCGAGGCGCAGACGCTGGCCAACCTCTACCTGGCCATGGAGAACGACCTCACGATCGTCCCGGTGCTGAACAAGATCGACCTGCCGGCCGCGCAGCCGGAGAAGTTCGCCGAGGAGCTGGCGAACCTGGTCGGCTGCGACCCGGACGACGTCCTGCGCGTCTCCGCGAAGACCGGTCTCGGTGTCGAGGCGCTGCTCGACCGGGTGGTCAGGGACGTCCCGGCCCCGGTCGGTGTGGCGGACGCCCCCGCCCGCGCGATGATCTTCGACTCGGTCTACGACTCGTACCGCGGTGTGGTGACGTATGTACGAGTGGTGGACGGCCAGCTCAACAAGCGTGAGCGCATCCGGATGATGTCCACGGGAGCCACCCACGAGCTGCTGGAGATCGGCACCAACTCGCCCGAGATGCTCCCGGCCGACGGACTCGGCGTCGGCGAGGTGGGTTATCTGATCACCGGGGTGAAGGACGTCCGCCAGTCCAAGGTCGGTGACACGATCACCAGCCTGCACAAGGGCGCCACGGAGGCCCTCGGCGGCTACAAGGACCCCAAGCCCATGGTGTTCTCGGGGCTGTATCCGCTGGACGGCTCGGACTACCCCGAGCTGCGCGACGCTCTCGACAAGCTCCAGCTCAACGACGCGGCCCTGGTCTACGAGCCCGAGACCTCCGCGGCCCTCGGCTTCGGCTTCCGCGTCGGCTTCCTCGGCCTGCTGCACCTCGACGTCATCCGCGAGCGGCTGGAGCGCGAGTTCGGCCTCGACCTGATCGCCACCGCCCCGAACGTGGTCTACCGCGTGACCATGGAGGACGGCACCGAGCACACGGTCACGAACCCGAGCGAGTTCCCCGAGGGCAAGATCGACGAGGTGCACGAGCCGGTCGTGCGGGCCACGATCCTCGCGCCGAGCGAGTTCATCGGCTCGATCATGGAGCTCTGCCAGACCCGCCGCGGCACCCTCCTCGGCATGGACTACCTCTCCGAGGACCGGGTCGAGATCCGCTACACCCTGCCCCTCGCGGAGATCGTCTTCGACTTCTTCGACCAGCTGAAGTCCAAGACGCGCGGTTACGCCTCGCTCGACTACGAGCCCACCGGCGAGCAGGCCTCCAGCCTCGTCAAGGTCGACATCCTGCTGCACGGCGACAAGGTCGACGCCTTCTCCGCCATCACCCACAAGGACCAGGCGTACGCGTACGGCGTCCGGCTCGTCGCCAAGCTCAAGGAGCTCATCCCGCGGCAGGCGTTCGAGGTCCCGGTCCAGGCGGCCATCGGCTCACGCGTCATCGCCCGCGAGACCATCCGCGCCATCCGCAAGGACGTCCTCGCCAAGTGCTACGGCGGTGACATCTCCCGTAAGCGGAAGCTGCTGGAGAAGCAGAAGGAAGGCAAGAAGCGCATGAAGATGGTCGGTTCCGTGGAGGTGCCGCAGGAGGCCTTCATCGCGGTGCTGTCCAGCGACGAGGGCGGCAAGAGCAAGAAGTAGGCGGGAGACCGGGCGGCCGAGCGCGGGGCGGAAGCGGCCCCCTGCCTCGGCCGCCCGGTCCGTCCGCACCCGCTTCCCGGGCCTACCACTCTTCGCTTCCCCCGCGCGTACCGAAAAGCGCCCGTCCGGCCCTAGACGGGCGCTTTTCGGCCACCGGGCGGGCATGAATCGTTACATGTACACGGCATCGACCCGTGGCTGCGGAGAGCGGACCTGCGTTCCGTTCGTTATGAAGCGGCAGCCCGCAGGCTCTTACGCGCCGCCGATGTGCGCTCTACCCTGATCACGGCTCGATGGTTACTCGCCAGTTAAACAACCAGCCAGTCGTGCATGTTGCCGCAGGCCCGGAGGACGTCGTGAGCGAAACCCAGACCCAGATCGAGAACCGACCGCCATCGGTGGCGACTCTCTTCACCGAGCGCGTGTCGGCCACGCCGAACGGCGAGGCCTACCGCTACCCGGTGCCCCCCGCCTCGGGGACGGGCCCCGACGACTGGAAGTCCCTGAGCTGGGGCGAGGCCGCCGAGCGGGTCTACGCCATCGCGGCCGGCCTGATCGACCTCGGGGTCGCCTCCGAGGAGCGGGTCGCGCTCGCCTCCTCCACCCGCGTGGAGTGGATCCTCGCCGACCTCGGCGTCATGTGCGCGGGCGGAGCGACCACCACCGTCTACCCGTCGACCAACGCCGAGGAGTCGGCGTACATCCTCGCCGACTCCGAGAGCCGGGTGCTCATCGCCGAGGACGCCTCCCAGCTGGCGAAGGCCCGTGAGCGCCGCGCCGAGCTGCCCGAGCTGCGCCACGTCGTCGTCTTCGACGCCGAGGGCGTCGAGCCGGACCCCGCCGACCCGGAGGGCTGGGTGCTCACCCTCGCCGACCTGGAGGCACGCGGCGCGGCGTACCTCGAGAAGCACCCCGAGGCCGTCAAGGAGCGGGTCTCGGCCATCACCGCCGACCAGCTCGCGACGCTCATCTACACCTCCGGCACCACGGGCCGCCCCAAGGGTGTGCGGCTGCCGCACGACAACTGGTCGTACATGGCGAAGGCCATCGCCGCGACCGGGCTCGTCACGAAGGACGACGTCCAGTACCTGTGGCTGCCGCTCGCGCACGTCTTCGGCAAGGTGCTGACCTCCGGCCAGATCGAGGTCGGGCACGTCACCGCCGTCGACGGCCGTGTCGACAAGATCATCGAGAACCTGCCGGTGGTCCAGCCGACCTACATGGCCGCCGTGCCCCGCATCTTCGAGAAGGTCTACAACGGGGTCGCCGCCAAGGCACGGGCGGGCGGTGGCGCCAAGTACAAGATCTTCCAGTGGGCCGCCGGCGTCGCCCGCGAGTACGCCAAGGTCTCCCAGGACAACTTCCGCCGCACCGGTACGGCGTCGGTGCCCTTCGGCCTCGGCGTCAAGCACAAGGTCGCCGACGCCCTGGTCTACGCGAAGCTCCGCGACGCCTTCGGCGGCCGGCTGCGCGCCGCGGTCTCCGGCTCCGCCGCGCTCGCGCCCGACATCGGCTACTTCTTCTCCGGCGCGGGCATCCACATTCTGGAGGGCTACGGCCTCACCGAGTCGAGCGCCGCCTCCTTCGTCAACCCCGGGGAGGCGTACCGCACCGGCACGGTCGGCAAGCCGGTGCCCGGCTGCGAGGTGCGCATCGCCGACGACGGCGAGATCCTGCTGCGCGGCCCCGGCATCATGGAGGGCTACCACAAGCTGCCCGAGAAGACGGCCGAGGTCCTGGAGCCCGACGGCTGGTTCCACACCGGCGACATCGGCGAGCTGTCCGCGGACGGCTACCTGCGGATCACCGACCGCAAGAAGGACCTGATCAAGACCTCCGGCGGCAAGTACATCGCTCCGGCCGAGGTCGAGGGCCAGTTCAAGGCCGTGTGCCCGTTCGTCTCGAACATCCTCGTCCACGGCGCGGACCGGAACTTCTGCACCGCGCTCATCGCCCTCGACGAGCCCACGATCCTCGGCTGGGCCGAGGAGAACGGCCTGGGCGGCAAGTCCTACGCGGAGGTGGTCGCCTCGCCGCAGGCCGAGCAGCTCATCGACGGCTACGTGAAGCGGCTCAACGAGGGCCTGCAGCGCTGGCAGACCATCAAGAAGTTCCGCCTGCTGCCCCGCGACCTGGACATCGAGCACGGCGAGCTGACGCCCAGCCTCAAGCTGAAGCGCCCGGTCGTCGAGCGGGAGTACAAGGACCTCATCGACGAGATGTACGCGGGGTCCCGCGAGGACTGATCCGCACGCCACCGGGATACGCCGCACGACCGCGACACAGGCGTGCGGCGTGATCCTCGCAACACACCCCCGCGACCAGCGCAAACATGAAACGGCCCCACCCAGTTCGGTGACTCCGTGCTTATGAACGGGCTCAGTCTGTCACCCTGTCGGTGTCATAGCGGCGCACACAGCACCGACCAGGAGCCGCACGTGGGGTCCATTCCGTTGCAGCGGGACACCGGCAACCGGCCCGCACCCATGTCCGCCGGGTGGCCGGACGCCGACGGCGCGGGGGTGCGCGTCAGCCTGCCCGGGAACCTTCTGGCTCCCGGCACCGCGCGGCGCCTCGTCCGCACGGCCGTCGCCGAGTGGACGGCACTCGGGCTGTTCGACGCATGCTCCTGCTGCGACGGCCCGGCCGGCGGCTGCCCGCCCGGCACCCCCTGCCCCGAGCGGCTCGCGGACGACGCCGCCCTCGTCGCAGGCGAGCTGGTCACCAACGCCGTCGTCCACGCGGGCACGGCCGCCGAGCTCGTGTGCCGGTACGAGCAGCCCGCCGAAGAGGACGACACCGCGGCCGCCCTGATCGTCGAGGTCTCCGACCACCATCCCGACCGGCCCGTCCACAGCCATCCGCACGGCTTCGACCAGTCCGGCACCCCCGACTACGGACGCGGCCTCCATCTCGTCGCCGCCCTCGCCGAACGCTGGGGCATCACCTACCGCGCCGCGCTCAAGACCGTATGGGCACGGCTGCCGCTCGACGGCCGGGGCAGCCGGCCGCGGACCGGCGACGACCCCGTGGACCCGCACAGGACCGAGCCCGTCGCCGGCGCCAGTCCCGAGGAGCCCGCGCCGGGGCGGGACGACCACGAATGGCTCGCCCGCGGCGGGGCCGCCTCCTTCCTGGCCGAGGCGTCCGATCTGCTCGCCGGCCAGCTCGACGAGAACATGGTCGCCGCCCTCGCCGGACAGCTCCTCGTGCCGCGTCTCGCCGACTGGTGCGCGGTCTGGCTCGACGACGAGACCGGCCGGCACGGGCTGCGCGAGCCCGGCCGCACGGCCCCGGCGCCGCGTCTCGCCGGTGTCTGGCACCGCGACGAGTCCGCCGTGGAACACCTGCGGGAGGCTCTCGGCACGGAGGCGCCCAAACCGCCCGACCCGGGCTTCCAGGGCTCCGTGCCCGTCCCGTGGCCGGTCGTGTCCCGGGAGGGCGTCCCGGGAGCGCACGCGGGCGGCCACGGCAGCAGCGGGGCGGCCCTCGCCTACCGGCTGGCCGCCGGCGGGCGCGGGCTCGGCGTGCTCGTCGTCGCCCAGCAGGACGCCGCCCGGCTGCCCGACGAAGTGACCGCCCTCGTCGAGGACTTCGCCCGCCGGGTCGCGCTCGCGATCAGCGCCGCCCGCGAGTACACCCGGCAGGCGACCATCAGCCGCGTCCTGCAGCGCGGGCTGCTGCCCAGCAAGGTCGGGCAGATCCCCGGCGTCGACACCTGCCTGGTGTACGAGCCGAGTGGGGACGGCGTGGCAGGAGGCGACTTCTACGACGTCTTCCCGGCCGGGTCCAGCGGCCGCTGGTGCTTCGTGCTCGGCGACGTCCAGGGCAGCGGCCCCGAGGCCGCCGTCGTGACCGGGCTGGCCCGCCCGTGGCTGCGGCTCCTCGCACGGGAGGGCTACCAGGTCGGCCAGGTGCTCGACCGGCTCAACGGCCTGCTCCTCGACGACGCCATGGAGGCCGCCGAGGCCGCCGCCCTGCTCGTCACCGGCGGCCACGGCCCCGGCCTGCCGGACGGACAGCACTCCCGCTTCCTGTCCCTGCTCTACGGCGAGGTCGTGCCCTCCCCGGACGGCCGCGGCGGCGCCCGGTGCACCCTCGCGAGCGCCGGTCACCCCCTGCCGCTGCTGCTGCGCCCCGACGGGACGGTCACCGTGATCGCGGAGCCGCAGGTGCTCCTCGGGGTGGTCGACGACGTGGCGTACCGGAGCAGCACGTTCGACCTGGCGCCGGGCGAGACGCTGCTGTGCGTCACGGACGGGGTGACCGAGCGGCGCTCCGGACCGCGCATGTTCGACGACGGGGACGGTCTCGCGACGGTCCTCGCCGGGTGCGCGGGGCTGTCGGCGAAGGGCGTGGCGGAACGGATCAGGGCGGCGGTGCACGCGTTCGCGCAGACGCCGCCCGGGGACGATCTGGCGCTGCTGGTGCTCCAGGCGGGATGACGCCGCGGGTGAAGGACAATGGGGGGCATGCCTTCCGTACTGCCCGACGGCGAGCCCGTGCCCGAGGACGGCTCGCTGCCCGCGTCCGCCCTCGACGGCGCGGGTGAGCGGCCGCTCGCCTTCTACCTGCACGTGCCGTACTGCGCGACGCGCTGCGGCTACTGCGACTTCAACACCTACACGGCGACCGAGCTGCGCGGCTCGGGCGGCGTGCTCGCGTCCCGCGACAACTACGCCGAGACGCTCGCCGACGAGATCCGGCTGGCCCGCAAGGTCCTCGGCGACGACCCGCGCCCGGTGCGGACGGTGTTCGTCGGCGGCGGCACACCGACGCTGCTCGCGGCCGGTGACCTCGTACGGATGCTGGACGCGGTGCGGGAGGAGTTCGGGCTCGCCGACGACGCGGAGATCACCACGGAGGCGAACCCGGAGTCGGTCGGCCCGGAGTATCTCGCGGCCCTGCGGGCCGGCGGCTTCAACCGGATCTCCTTCGGCATGCAGAGCGCGCGGCAGCACGTGCTGAAGGTGCTCGACCGCACGCACACGCCGGGCCGGCCGGAGGCGTGCGTCGCGGAGGCGCGGGCGGCGGGCTTCGAGCACGTCAACCTCGACCTGATCTACGGCACGCCGGGCGAGAGCGACGACGACTGGCGGGCGTCCCTGGAGGCGGCGGTCGGCGCGGGACCGGACCATGTGTCGGCGTACGCGCTCATCGTCGAGGAGGGCACGCAGCTGGCGCGGCGCATCCGGCGCGGCGAGGTCCCCATGACCGACGACGACGTCCACGCGGACCGCTACCTGATCGCGGACGAGGTGCTGTCGGGCGCCGGATACGACTGGTACGAGGTCTCCAACTGGGCCACCTCGCAGGCCGGCCGCTGCCTGCACAACGAGCTGTACTGGCGCGGCGCGGACTGGTGGGGCGCGGGCCCCGGAGCGCACAGTCACGTGGGCGGGGTGCGCTGGTGGAACGTGAAACACCCCGGCGCGTACGCGGCGGCGCTCGGTCAGGGGCGCTCGCCCGGTGCGGGCCGTGAGGTGCTGACGGCGGAGGACCGCCGGGTGGAGCGGATCCTCCTGGAGCTGCGACTGAGGGACGGCTGCCCGCTCGATCTCCTCAGGCCCGCCGGCCTGGCTGCGGCGCGCCGCGCCCTCGCCGACGGGCTCCTGGACCCCGGCCCCTACGCGCGGGGCCGCGCGGTGCTGACCCTGCGGGGGCGGCTGCTGGCGGACGCGGTGGTGCGGGACCTGGTGGACTGATCACTCAGGCGGGGGAACCGCTGCGGATCGCAGGTGCGGCCCCTACCCTGATGCCTAGGCTGCCGCTCACAGGCCGCGGCGGAAGTGGAGGGCCACGGAGATGACCGCTGTGGATGATCACCGGATGACCGAGTTCTTCGAGAGCCTCGAGGTTCCCGAGGGGGTCAAGGTGGAGCTCCTCAGGGGGAAATCGTGATGACGGCGGGGCCGGACCTGGTCCACAACCCTCTTCGTGCAATCTGTTCAGGACGCGATTCCTCGGGATCGCTGGCACCGGTTGCAGACTCAGGACGTCGACATCCTCCGAGAGGCCAGCGAGCCGCAGCCCGACCTCGTCGTACTGGCACGGGACGCGGCTCCCGCATCCCGGTCGGCTGTTGCCTTCCGCACTCGTCACGATGCTGGTCGAGGTGGTGTCCAAGACAAGCAAGCTCCGTGACTACGTGACCAAGCGGTCGATCTACGCCGCCGGGGGTGTACCCGCGTACCTGATCATCGACCCCTCTGCTGCCAAGTGCGTGGTGCTGACCGAACCCGGCGGCAGCGGTGAGCAGGCCGACTATCGTACGGAACGAACCAGCAAGTTCGGAGAGCCAGTCCCTCTCGACGCCCTCGGCCTGACGCTCGACACCTCGGACTTCGGCACCCTGCCGGACGTCACGCAGGCTCCGTGACGAAGTCGATCAGCTCCTCCACCCGCCCCAGCAGCGCCGGCTCCAAGTCCTTGTAGGACCGCACACGCGACAGGATGTGCTGCCAGGCCGCACCCGTGTTGTCCGGCCAGCCCAGTGCCCGGCACACCCCCGTCTTCCAGTCCTCGCCGTGCGGGATCCTCGGCCACGCCGCGATGCCCAGCGACGACGGCTTCACCGCCTCCCACACGTCGATGTACGGGTGGCCCACGACCAGCACGTGCGGGTCGGTCACCGAAGCCGCGATCCGGGACTCCTTGGAGCCGGCGACCAGGTGGTCGACCAGCACGCCCAGGCGGGCGTCCGGGCCCGGGGCGAACTCGGCGACGATCGACTGGAGATCGTCGATGCCGTCCAGGTACTCCACGACCACGCCCTCGATGCGCAGGTCGTCTCCCCACACCCGTTCCACGAGTTCGGCGTCGTGGCGGCCCTCCACGTAGATCCGGCCGGCGCGGGCGACCCGGGCACGGGTGCCGGGGACCGCGACCGAGCCCGAGGCCGTACGCGCGGGGACGGCCGGCGCCGGCGCGGACGGGCGGACCAGCGTGACCACCTTGCCCTCCAGCAGGAAGCCCCGCGGCTCCAGCGGGAAGACCCGGTGCTTGCCGAAGCGGTCCTCCAGCGTCACGGTGCCCGCCTCGCAGCGGATCACCGCTCCGCAGAAGCCGGTCGCGACCTCCTCCACCACCAGATCGGGCTCCGCGGGTACCTCCGGGACCGGTGCCGACCGCTTCCACGGAGGTGTCAGGTCAGGGCTGTAGCTGCGCATGTCGGATGACGATACGACCGGTCGCCCTACGACACGCCGAAACGCGCCGCCAGCTCGTCACGCTGCGTCCGCACGAACGCCGCGTCCACCGCCGCGCCGTGCCCCGGCACGTACAGCGCGTCCTCGCCGCCGAGCGCGAGCAGGCGGTCGAGCGCCGCCGGCCAGCGCGAGGTGATCGCGTCCGGGCCCGCCTGCGGCTCGCCCGACTCCTCCACCAGGTCGCCGCAGAAGACGACCTCGGGGTCGCCGGGCACGAAGAGGGCGAGGTCGTGGCCCGAGTGGCCCGGTCCGACGTTGGCCAGCAGCACCCGGCGGCCGCCCAGGTCGAGCGTGCACTCCCCGCTCACCAGGTGGTGCGGCAGCGCCAGCAGATCGGCCGCCTCCGCCGCCGCGGCCGCCGGGACACCGTGCCGCACCGCGTCGGCGCGGATCGCGTCGCGTTCGCGGCTCAGCAGCGTGTCCACGCCGACCGCCCCGTAGATCTCCGTACCGGCGAACGCCGCCGTGCCCAGCACATGATCGAAGTGCGGGTGGCTCAGTGCGATGTACGTCACGCGGCGTCCGCCCGCCAGCGCCTGCGCCTGGACGCGGAGCTCGGCGCCCTCACGGATCGTCGAGCCCGTGTCGTACAGCAGGACGTGCTGCTCGCCCAGCACGAGGCCGACGGTCGCGTCCCAGGCCGGCAACCTGCGCCGGCCGACTCCGTCGGCCAGCCGTTCCCACCCGAAGTCTTCCCAAGCGGCGTCCATACGGCGACGCTATCCGCATCGACCAGCACAGGTCTCGCGGTAGCGTGGTCGGCCGCCCTTGCTAGGGGCGTACCCCGCCGCCGTACACTGGCCGGGGGAAGCTGGCACTCGGCCGTATCGAGTGCCAGGACACACCAAGGACCGGCAGCTGGAGGTGCGCGCGATGCTCAGCGAACGCAGGCTCGAAGTCCTGCGCGCCATCGTCCAGGACTACGTCGGCACCGAGGAGCCCGTCGGTTCCAAGGCGCTGACGGAACGCCACAAGCTCGGTGTCTCCCCGGCCACCGTCCGCAACGACATGGCCGTGCTGGAGGAGGAGGGCTACATCGCCCAGCCCCACACCAGCGCCGGCCGCATCCCCACGGACAAGGGCTACCGGCTGTTCGTCGACAAGCTGGCCGGCGTCAAGCCGCTGTCGTCCCCCGAGCGCCGGGCCATCCAGAACTTCCTGGACGGAGCCGTCGACCTCGACGACGTCGTGGGCCGCACGGTCCGCCTGCTCGCGCAGCTGACCCGGCAGGTCGCCGTCGTCCAGTACCCCTCGCTGACCCGCTCGACCGTCCGGCACGTGGAGCTGCTGTCGCTGGCGCCCGCCCGGCTGATGCTCGTACTGATCACGGACACCGGCCGGGTCGAGCAGCGGATGGTCGACTGCCCCGCGCCGTTCGGCGAGACGTCGCTGGCCGACCTGCGGGCCCGGCTCAACAGCCGCGTCGTCGGCCGCCGCTTCACGGACGTGCCGCAGCTGGTGCAGGACCTGCCCGAGTCCTTCGAGACGGAGGACCGCGGCACGGTCTCCACCGTGCTCGCGACCCTGCTGGAGACGCTGGTCGAGGAGACCGAGGAGCGGCTGATGATCGGCGGCACCGCCAATCTCACCCGCTTCGGACACGACTTCCCCCTGACGATCAGGCCGGTGCTGGAGGCGCTGGAGGAGCACGTCGTGCTGCTCAAGCTGCTCGGCGAGGCCAAGGAATCGGGCGTGACCGTGAGGATCGGGCATGAGAATGCCCACGAGGGACTGAACTCCACGTCCGTCGTCTCGGTCGGCTACGGTTCGGGCGGCGAGGCAGTCGCCAAACTCGGCGTGGTCGGACCGACCCGCATGGACTACCCCGGAACGATGGGAGCGGTACGCGCAGTGGCACGTTACGTCGGACAGATCCTGGCGGAGTCGTAAGTGGCCACGGACTACTACGCCGTACTCGGCGTGCGCCGCGACGCATCGCAGGACGAGATCAAGAAGGCCTTCCGCCGCCTCGCGCGTGAACTCCACCCGGACGTGAATCCGGACCCGAAGACGCAGGAGCGCTTCAAGGAGATCAACGCGGCGTACGAGGTGCTCTCGGACCCGCAGAAGAAGCAGGTCTACGACCTCGGCGGCGACCCGCTGTCCCAGGCCGGCGGCGGTGGTGCGGGCGGCTTCGGCGCGGGCGGCTTCGGGAACTTCTCCGACATCATGGACGCCTTCTTCGGAACGGCGTCGCAGCGCGGGCCCCGTTCGCGTACGCGGCGCGGCCAGGACGCCATGATCCGCCTGGAGGTCGAGCTCAACGAGGCGGCCTTCGGCACGACCAAGGACATCCAGGTCGACACGGCCGTGGTGTGCACGACGTGCTCCGGCGAGGGCGCGGCGCCGGGCACCTCCGCGCAGACCTGTGACATGTGCCGCGGCCGCGGCGAGGTCTCGCAGGTCACGCGGTCCTTCCTGGGCCAGGTCATGACCTCCCGTCCGTGCCCGCAGTGCCAGGGCTTCGGCACCGTCGTGCCGACCCCGTGCCCGGAGTGCGCGGGAGACGGCCGGATCCGGTCGCGCCGCACGCTCACCGTCAAGATCCCCGCGGGTGTCGACAACGGCACGCGCATCCAGCTGGCCGGAGAGGGCGAGGTCGGCCCGGGCGGCGGCCCCGCCGGTGACCTGTACGTCGAGATCCACGAGATCGCGCACCCGGTCTTCCAGCGACGCGGCGACGACCTGCACTGCACGGTGACGATCCCCATGACGGCGGCGGCGCTGGGCACGAAGTGCCCGCTGGAGACGCTCGACGGCATCGAGGAGGTCGACATCCGGCCCGGCACGCAGTCCGGCCAGTCGATCCCGCTGCACGGGCGCGGCATCACGCACCTGCGCGGAGGCGGCCGGGGCGACCTGATCGTCCACGTCGAGGTGACGACGCCGACGAAGCTGGACCCGGAGCAGGAACGGCTGCTGCGGGACCTGGCGAAGCTGCGGGGCGAGGAGCGGCCGACGGGCCAGTTCCAGCCGGGGCAGCAGGGTCTGTTCTCGCGTCTGAAGGACGCGTTCAACGGGCGTTAGCCCGTGGGGTTCCCCACCCCGTCCCTCCCGGGACCGGGGGCTCTGCCCCTGGATCCCGCAGCACGCTTCGCGCGGTGCCGTCGAACCTCTCCTGTGGCCTGGCGGCCGTGGGAGAGGCCCGGACGGGCGGGATCTCCCCCGCGAAATCCAGGTCTGCCGGGGTGTGAGGTGCGGGGTGTCTCCCCACCGGTCGGCCGGGCCGGACGTGCCGCGGGCAGAGCCGGCCCGTCCGCGGTTGAGGCGCGGTGTTCGGGCGCAGCCGGCGAACACCGCGCGAAGGACGGTACGGCTCCGGGGCGCACCCCGGTGACGAGAGACGGGGTACGAACCACGGCCGCCAGGCCGTAGGGGGATCGAGGCGCTGCGGGTCCACCCAGGGGGTCGGGCGGACGCCCCCGTTCAGGGGGAACAGGCGTGGGAGGGACAGGGCGCCGCAAGCGCCACCCGGCCCGGCCCAGCGGGGCGGAATCCTCGATTCGGTCGGGGGACCGGGGCATGCGACGATGCGTGCATGTCGTCCGCGCTGACCGGTCTTTGCCGTTATCCGATAGTGCAGGCCCCCATGGCGGGGGGTGCGTCCTGTCCGGAGCTCGCCGCCGCCGTGTCCGACGCCGGCGGGCTCGGGTTCCTCGCCGCCGGGTACAAGACGGCGGACGGCATGTACCAGGAGATCAAACAGATCCGCAGCCGCACCGCGAGCCCCTTCGGCGTCAATCTGTTCATGCCGCAGCCCGGCACGGCCGACCCGGCTGCCGTCGAGGTCTACCGGCATCAGCTCGCCGGTGAGTCCTCCTGGTACGAGACCCCGCTGGGCGACCCCGACGCGGGGCGGGACGACGGCTACGAGGCCAAGCTCGCGATCCTGGTCGACGACCCCGTCCCGGTCGTCTCCTTCACCTTCGGCTGCCCTTCGCGCGACGCGCTCGCCGCCCTGTCCGCCGCCGGCACGGTCACGGTGGTCACCGTCACCACGCCGGAGGAGGCGCAGGCCGCGCAGTGGGCGGGTGCCGACGCCGTGTGCGTGCAGGGCATCGAGGCGGGCGGCCACCAGGGAACGCACCGCGACGACCCGGCCGCGGACGGCTCCGGCATCGGGCTGCTCTCCCTGATCCCCCTGGTGCGCGAGGCGGTGCACCTGCCGGTCGTCGCGGCCGGAGGCCTGATGCGGGGCGCTCAGATCGCCGCGGTGCTGGCGGCGGGAGCGAGCGCCGCGCAGCTCGGCACGGCGTTCCTCGTCTGTCCCGAGTCCGGGGCGAACGCCCTCCACAAACAGGCCATGACCAATCCCCTCTTCGCCCGCACCGCGTTGACCCGTGCCTTCTCCGGGCGGCCGGCGCGCGGGCTGGTGAACCGCTTCATGCACGAGCACGGCCCGTACGCCCCCGCCGCCTACCCCGAGGTCCACCACCTGACGAGCGGGCTGCGCAAGGCGGCGGCGAAGGCGGGGGACCCGCAGGGCATGGCGCTGTGGGCCGGGCAGGGCCACCGGTTGGCCCGCGAGCTGCCCGCCGGGCGGCTGGTGGAGGTCCTCGTCGCGGAACTCGACTCCGCGCGCGCCGCGTTGGCGATGGGGGGTGCGCGATGACCGCCCCCGTCTTCGTCGTCGAGTCGCTCGAAGGCGTCGCGCCGGGCGGCGTCGTCACCCTGGACGGCCCCGAGGGACGGCATGCCGTGTCCGTACGGCGGCTGCAGGCGGGTGAGGAGATCGTCCTGACGGACGGTCAGGGCCGCGGAGCCGCAGGCACCGTGCTGGCCACCGAGGGCAAGGACCGGCTGACGATCGAGGTGCGGGAGTGCCCGGCCGAGCCGGAACCGGCGCCGAGGATCACCGTCGTCCAGGCGCTGCCCAAGGGTGACCGCGGCGAACTCGCCGTGGAGACGATGACCGAGACGGGCGTGGACGCCGTCGTGCCGTGGGCGGCCGCGCGCTGCATCACGCAGTGGAAGGGCGAGCGCGGGGCCAAGTCGCTGGCCAAATGGCGTTCCACCGCGCGGGAGGCGGGCAAGCAGTCCCGCAGGCTGCGCTTCCCCGAGATCGCGGAGGCGGCGACGACCAAGCAGGTGGCCGCGCTGCTGGCGGCCGCGGACTTCGCGGCCGTGCTGCACGAGGAGGGCGCGGAGCCGCTGGCCACCGCCGAACTCCCCGAAAAGGGCTCGATCGTGCTGGTCGTCGGCCCGGAGGGCGGCGTGTCCCCGCAGGAGCTGGAGGCGTTCGCGGAGGCGGGTGCCAAACCGTTCCGCCTGGGTCGCAGCGTGCTGCGCACGTCGACCGCCGGAACCGCGGCGACTGCCCTGCTGCTGGGACGCACGGGCCGCTGGTCCTGAGCAGGAGGGGCCGCGTGGCGGGACCGCCCGCGGCAGCCGGCCCGGCCGGGTGACGGCCCGTCACCGGGCGGCATTGGCTCAGCCCGCCGCGGCAGCGACCGGACCGCGCCTGACGCGCGTAGGCGTGTGGCGCACCGCCCGGCGGAACACCGCCGCATGGCCGACGGCCGGCCGGCGTGTGCGGCTGGTCCTCCTGGTCGTGGACGGACCGTACGCGCACCACGCTGGCCGCAACCGTCCTTTTCCCGCGCCCTCGTGGATGGCACGCTGCCACCCATGAGTGTGCTCAGAGCCGTGGTCGCCACCGGCGCCTGCGCAATCGCCGTCGCGGGCCTCGCCGCCTGCGACCCGGCCGCCGGCGGGCTCGACTCCGCCGCCGTGGCCGTCACCACCGACCGGACCGCGACCGCCACGCTGGAACGGCTGACCGTCGACGTGGCGTGGCTCAGCTGCACCGCCACCGTGAACAGGGTGGCGAGCCCCACGGCCACCACCCCGGCGCCGGGCAGCGCGACGGTCGACTGCCGGGGAGAGACCGAATCCGGCCAGGTCATCACCATCAAGGGCAAGGTGACCGACGAGCGCGCCGGACAGTGCGTACGGGGGGATCTGACCGCCCGGATCGACGGGAAGGTCGCCTTCCAGGCCACCATGCTCGGCGACTGCTCCGCCGCGCCGAGCAGCACCGCGCCCGGCACGAGGGGCCCCGGGACCAGCGCGCCGCCCCGGCCGGGCCCCACGGTCACCGTCACCGAGACCGTCACCGTGACCGCCGTTCCGGCCAAGTGATCCAAAGCCTCACGCGGGGGCCCTCCGCCTGCCTAGGGTGACGGTGTGACGCACCCTGCCTACCTCCGGTTTCCCCATCTGCACGGCGAGTCGATCGCCTTCACCGCCGAGGACGACGTCTGGGTGGCGCCGCTCGACGGCGGCCGCGCGTGGCGCGTCAGCGCCGACGACGTGCCCGTGAACCATCCGAGAATCTCGCCCGACGGCACGCGCATCGCCTGGACCTCGTATCGCGACGGCGCGCCCGAGGTGCACGTCGCGCCCCTCGACGGCGGGCCGTCGGACCGCCTGACCCACTGGGGCAGCTACAAGACCTCCGTACGCGGCTGGACCCCGGACGGCCACGTGCTCGCGCTCACGACCCACGGGCAGGCGTCGTTGCGCCGCACCTGGGCGCAGGCCGTCCCCCTCGACGGCGGCCCCGCCGCCACCCTGCCCTACGGGCCCGTCGGCGACGTCGCCTTCGGGCCGCAGACGCTGTTGCTCTCGGCGACGATGGGACGTGAGGCCGCGGCGTGGAAGCGCTACCGCGGCGGTACCGCGGGCAAGTTGTGGATCGACGCGGCGGGTGACGGAGAGTTCGTACGCCTCCACGAGGGCGTCGACGGCAACATCGAGTACCCCCTGTGGGTCGGCGAGCGGATCGCGTTCCTGTCCGACCACGAGGGAGTCGGCGCGCTGTACTCCTCGCTGCCCGACGGCTCCGACCTTCGCCGGCACACCGACATCGAGGGCTTCTACGCCCGCCAGGCCGCCACCGACGGCACCCGCGTCGTCTACACCTGCGCCGGCGAGCTGTGGATCCTCGACGACCTGGCCGGCGCCGAGCCGCGCCGGCTCGACATCAGGCTCGGCGGTCAGCGCACCGATCTGCGCTCCCGCCCCGTCGACGCCGACCACAACCTCGGCGACGCCGCCCCCGACCACACCGGCCGCGGCAGCGCCGTCGAGGTCCGCGGCGGCATCCACTGGGTCACCCACCGCGGAGGGCCCGCGCGTTCGCTCGCCGTGGAGCCCGGCGTGCGGTCCCGGCTGCCGCGCACGTTCCGCGTGGACGGCGAGGAGCACGTCGTCTGGGTGACCGACGCCGAGGGGGACGACGCGCTCGAGTTCGCGCCGGCGACCGGGCCCGCCGCGGGCGCCACGCCCCGCAGGCTCGCCGCCGGCCGGATCGGCCGCGTTCTCAGCCTCGCCGTCGCGCCCGACGGCAGCCGCGCGGCCGTCGCCTCGCACGACGGCCGGGTGCTCCTCGTCGAGCGCGAGTCCGGCGAGGTCCGCGAGGTCGACCGCGGCGAGCACGGCGACGCCACAGGGCTCGTCTTCTCACCCGACTCGGCCTGGCTCGCCTGGTCGCACCCCGGCCCCAGCCCGCTGCGCCAGATCAAACTCGCCAACACCGGCGACCTGACGGTCTCCGAGGCGACACCGCTGCGGTTCAAGGACTTCCAGCCCGCCTTCACGCTCGACGGCAAGCACCTCGCCTTCCTCTCCGAGCGGTCCTTCGACCCGGTCTACGACACGCACGTCTTCGACCTCGCCTTCATCGGCGGCTGCCGGCCGCACCTGATCACGCTGGCCGCCACGACGCCCTCGCCGTTCGGGCCGCAGCGGCACGGGCGGGCCTTCGACCCGGACAAAGACGGTCCGTCCGACTCCGCGGCGGACGAGGGCGCCGCGCCCGTCACCCGTATCGACCTCGACGGACTCGCGGACCGCATAGTGCCGTTCCCCGTCGAGGCCGCCCGTTATTCGACGCTGCGCGCCGCGAAGGACGGGCTGCTGTGGCTGCGGCACCCACTGCGCGGAGTCCTCGGCGCGGCCCGTGCCACGCCCGACGACCCCGGCCCGAAGACCGCGCTGGAGCGGTACGACCTGGTCCAGCAGCACATCGAGGAACTCTGCGGGGACGCCGACTACTTCCGCGTCAGCGGTGACGGCAAGCGGATCCTGCTCCACACCGACGACAAGCTCAAGGTCGTCCCCAGCGACCGGCGCGCCTCCCGCGACGAGGACTCCGACACCAACATCACCGTCGACCTCAGCCGCGTGCGCCGGACGATCGACCCGGCCGCCGAGTGGCGGCAGATGTACGACGAGGCCGGGCGATTGATGCGCGACCAGTTCTGGCGCGCCGATCTCGGCGGCGTCGACTGGGACGCGGTGCTGGAGCGGTACCGGCCGGTGCTGGCCCGCGTCGCCACCCATGACGACCTGGTCGACCTGCTGTGGGAGGTGCACGGCGAACTCGGCACCTCGCACGCGTACGTCATGCCGTCAGGCGGCTACGGCAGCGGCGCGACCCGGCAGGGGCTGCTCGGCGCGGACATCTGCCGCGCGGAGGACGGGACCTGGCGGATCGACCGCATCCTGCCCTCGGAGACGTCCGACCCGCACGCCCAATCACCGCTCGCGGCGCCGGGCGTCGCACTGCGCGCGGGGGACGCGATCGTCGCCGTGGACGGGCGGCCCGTCGACTCCGTGCGGGGCCCCGGGCCGCTGCTCGTCGGCTCGGCGGGCAAGCCCGTCGAACTCACCGTGTCCCCGGCGGGGGGCGGCGACCCGCGCCACGCGGTGGTGGTGCCCCTCGCCGACGAGGAGCCGCTGCGGTACCACGCCTGGGTGGCTGACCGGCGGGCGTACGTCCACGAGAAGTCGGGGGGCCGTCTCGGCTACCTCCATGTCCCGGACATGCAGGCGCCCGGCTGGGCCCAGATCCACCGTGACCTGAGGGTGGAGGTGGCGCGCGAGGGTCTGGTCGTCGACGTGCGCGAGAACCGCGGCGGCCACACGTCGCAGCTCGTCGTCGAGAAGCTGGCCCGCCGCATCGTGGGCTGGGACCTGCCGCGAGGGATGCAGCCGTCCAGCTACCCGCTGGACGCTCCCCGGGGGCCGGTGGTGGCCGTGGCGAACGAGTTCTCCGGCTCGGACGGCGACATCGTGAACGCGGCGATCAAGGCGCTCGGCATCGGCCCGGTGGTGGGCACGCGCACGTGGGGCGGTGTGGTGGGCATCGACAGCCGCTACTCCCTGGTCGACGGCACGCTGGTGACCCAGCCCAAGTACGCCTTCTGGCTGGAGGGTTACGGCTGGGACGTGGAGAACCGCGGCGTGGACCCGGACGTGGAGGTGGTGCCGACGCCCCAGGACCACGCGGCGGGACGGGACCCGCAGCTGGACGAGGCGATCCGGATGGCGCTGTCGGCGCTGGAGGAGACGGGGGCGAAGACGCCGCCCGCGCTGCCGTGACCGGGGGCGGCGGCGCCTGCGGCGGGCCTTTCCCCACCCCGCCCCCCTATGGCCTGGCGGCTGTGGGCGGTACGCCCGTCCTGTAACCGGGGGCTCCGGGTCCCGGGCCCTTCCCCTACGGCCTGGCGGCTGTGGGTGGTACGCCCATTCCCGTAACGGGGGCCCCGGGCCCCGGGCCTCCTCCTACGGTCTGGCGGCCGTGGGTGGTACCCCCATTCCCGTGACCGGGGGCTCCGGCCCCGGGCCCTCCCCCTACGGTCTAGCGGCCGTGGGTGGTACGCCCGTCTCGTAACCGGGGGCTCCGGGCCCGGGCCCTCCCCCTACGGTCTGGCGGCCGTGGGTGGTACGCCCATTCCCGTGACCGGGGGCTCCGGCCCCGGACCTTCCCCCCTACGGCCCGGCGGCCGTGGGTGGTACGCCCATTCCCGTGACCGGGGGCTCTGCCACGGACCGTCCTCCTACGCCCTGCGGGCGTGGAGGCCCAGCGCCTCAAGCGCGGGCGGGGCTGGATTTCGCGGAGCGAAATCAGCCCGTCCGGCGCTTGAGGACACCGCGCGAAGCGCGGTCCCCGGGTCCGGGCGGAGCCCGGTTACGGGAAAGGGCGGGGTGGGGAAGGCGCCCCGCGCAGCGGGCCCGAGGCGTGGGCCCGGCGCCCCGCGCGCCCGCGCACGGCCGATAGCATGCCGTCAGCAGTGACACCCACCCGCGAGGAGGCGCCCCCGCATGGCCGGAGAACCGCAGCCGGACTGCCTGTTCTGCAAGATCGCCGCAGGGGAGGTCCCCGCCACCATCGTGCGCGAGACCGCGACCACCGTCGCCTTCCGGGACATCAACCCCCAGGCGCCCACCCACGTCCTGGTCATCCCCAGGGCCCACTACCGCGACGCCGCCACCCTCGCCTCCGCCGCGCCGGAGCTCGCCGCCGACGTGCTGCGGGAGGCCGGTGAGGTCGCCGCCGACGAGAAGGCCGACGCGACCGGCTACCGCGTCGTCTTCAACACCGGCTCCGGTGCCGGGCAGACCGTCTTCCACGCCCACGCCCACGTGCTCGGCGGCCGCGGCCTCGAGTGGCCCCCCGGATAGGGGCGGGGCAGCGCAGTGTCCGTCCGTGAACTGGTGGTGCTCGGCACCGCCAGCCAGGTCCCGACCCGGCACCGCAACCACAACGGCTATCTGCTGCGCTGGGACGGCGAGGGCATCCTCTTCGACCCCGGCGAGGGCACCCAGCGGCAGATGCTGCGCGCCGGCGTGTCCGCGCACGACATCGACCGGATCTGCGTCACGCACTTCCACGGCGACCACTCCCTGGGCCTGGCCGGGGTGATCCAGCGGATCAACCTCGACCAGGTCCCGCACCCGGTCGTCGCCCACTACCCCGCCGTCGGCCGGCGCTTCTTCGACCGGCTGCGGTACGCGACGGCCTACCGCGAGACCGTGCGCCTCGTCGAGACGCCCGTCGCCGCCGACGGCGTCCTCGCACGGGCCGACGCGTACACCCTGGAGGCGTACCGGCTGTCCCACCCCGTCGAGTCCTACGGTTACCGGCTCGTCGAGCCGGACGGCCGCCGGATACTGCCCGAGCGGCTCGCCGCGCACGGCATCAAGGGCCCGGACGTCGGCCGGCTCCAGCGCGAGGGGGCGCTCGGCGGCGTCACGCTGGACGACGTCAGCGAGGTCCGCCGCGGGCAGCGGTTCGCGTTCGTCATGGACACCCGGCTCTGCGACGGCGTCCACGCGCTCGCCGAGGGCTGCGACATGCTGGTCATCGAGTCCACGTTCCTGGACGAGGACGTGCGGCTGGCCACCGAGCACGGTCATCTGACCGCCGGTCAGGCCGGCCGGGCCGCCCACGAGGCGGGCGTACGGCACCTCGTCCTCACGCACTTCTCGCAGCGCTACACGGACGCCGCCGACACCTTCGAGCGCCAGGCCCGCGCCGCCGGGTTCGACGGCGAGTTGACCGTCGCCCGGGACCTGTGGCGCATCCCCGTGCCCAAGCGCTCCTGAAGGCACCGCGGCCTAGAATCGGGTCATGCCCCTCCCCAAGGCCGAACTGCACCTTCACATCGAAGGCACCCTGGAGCCCGAGCTCGCCTTCGCCCTCGCCGCGCGCAACGGCGTCGAACTCCCCTTCGCGGACACCGCCGAACTGCGCGGCGCCTACGACTTCAAGGACCTCCAGTCGTTCCTCGACCTGTACTACGGGCTGATGGCCGTGCTGCGCACCGAGGACGACTTCGCCGAGCTGGCGGACGCCTATCTCGCGCGTGCCGCCGCCCAGGGCGTACGCCACGCGGAGATCTTCTTCGACCCGCAGGCGCACACCGCCCGCGGCGTCCCGATCGGCACGGTGATCGAGGGCCTCGGACGAGCGCTGGACGGAGCCCGCGACCGGCACGGCGTCTCCACGCGCCTGATCATGTGCTTCCTGCGCGACGAGCCGGCCGAGTCCGCGATGGCGACGCTGCGGGAGGCGGAGCCGTATCTGCGCCGGATCACGGGCGTCGGTCTCGACTCGGCGGAGGTCGGGCACCCGCCGTCGAAGTTCCGGGAGGTCTACAAGGCGGCGGCGGCCCTCGGGCTGCGCCGGGTCGCGCACGCGGGGGAGGAGGGCCCGGCCGCGTACGTCCGCGAGGCGCTGGACGTCCTCGGCGTCGAGCGGATCGACCACGGGCTGCGCTCCATGGAGGACCCCGACCTGGTGGCGCGGCTGGTGCGGGAGCGGGTGCCGCTGACGCTGTGCCCGCTGTCCAACGTCCGGCTGCGGACCGTCGACACGCTCGCGGACCATCCGCTGCCCAGGATGATGGCCGCCGGCCTGATGTGCACGGTCAACTCGGACGACCCCGCCTACTTCGGGGGCTACGTCGGCGACAACTTCCGCGCCGTGCGCGAGACGTTGCCGCTCGGCGACGAGGAACTGCGCGAACTGGCCCGCAACTCCTTCCTGGCGTCGTTCCTCGACGACGAGGAGGAGTTGCGGGCCCGGTATCTCGCCGAGGTGGCGGCCTACGACTTCGGGCGCGGCTGACGAGCGGTCAGCCGCTCGCCGCCGGTCCCGTCCAGTCGGCCTGGACACGGGCGATGCGGACCCGCTGCGGATGGTCGCCGACGGCCACGGTCGCGACCTTGCGGCCGGTCGCGAAGTCGATCGCGGTGACGGCGTCCGCGCCGCTCTCCGAGATGACGCACGATCTGCCGTCGCCGCTGACCGTGGCCCAGTACGGCTTCGAGGCCGCAACCGCCGGGCTCTCTCGGAGCGTGGCGCGGTCGACGATCGTCGCGTAGTCGTCCATCGTCCCGGCGACGCAGAGCTTGTCGCCCCGGGGGCTCATCGACATGCCGTGGTGGCGTGAGTCGTTGACCCAGGTGGTGCGGTCCTCGCTGGTCGCCGGGTTCTTCGGCAGTTCCTTCACGCGGGTGACCTTGTCTGCGGCGACGTCGTACTCGACGAAGCCGTTGAAGAACGACACCTGGAAGTACAGCCGGGACTCGTCCGGTGTGAACGCGACGGGACGGACCGCGTCGGAGAGGTCCCGGCGGCCGAAGTCGTCCAGGCGCTGACGCATGTCGATCACCTTGACCCGCTGGTACGTCCGCGCGTCGACGACGGTGATCCGGCGGTCGCCCTTCGTCCAGTCCAGCCAGGGCGCGTCGAGCGGGGTGGTGACCTCGCCGATCGACATGTTCCACAGGTACCTGCCGCCGTCGGTGAAGACGTTCTCGTGCGGCTTGTCGCCGGTCGCGAAGGAGCCGGTCTCCCGGCCGGTGGTGATGTCGAGGACGTGCACGGTGTCGGAGGTCGACGCGGAGACGGCGACGCGCGTGCCGTCGGGGGAGACCGCCATGTGGTCGGCGCGGAAACCGGACACCGGGAAACGCCAGTTGAGTCCGCCGGTGGTGAGGTCGACGGAGACGACGTCGGCGAAGCTCGGCCGGGAGACGACCATGGCCGTGCCGTCCGGCGTCGCGTACATGTCGTCGACGAACTGGTCGTGCCCCTCACCGGGGCCCTGCCGGACGCCGAGGAAGAAGGCGAGCTTGACGGGGTCGAGGTGGATCTCCCGCAGCCGCTCCTCCTTGTCCGGGATGACGTTCACCCGGGCGATCCGCCGGAAGTCCCCCTGGGCCTCGATGACATCGGCGGTCCCGTCCCAGTTGTTGCCGACGAACATGACCTCGCGCAGCGCGGCCCCGCTCTCCGCGTTCCGCGACCCCGCCGTACCCGTCGTGTCCGCCGTACCCGTCGTGGCCTCCGCGTGGGCCGGGAGCGCGGCGCCGGCCGCGAGGGCCAGGGCGGCGGCGATCGCGCCTGCCGTCCGCCTGGTGCTGGACAAAGACATGGTCCTTCCTTCCGGGCAGGCGGCCGGTCCGAGCACCGGGCGCAGTCTGAATACGAACTCGTTCAGATTGGGCTACTGGAAAGTAACGAGTGGTGGGACACTCCACAAGACTGTGGACACGACAAAATGGGCCGGTCTATGAGGGAGGGTCATTGGCGGGCAGACTCAAGGCCCCGAGGGGCCGTTACGGGGGCAGATCGGCCGAGGAGCGGCAGGCCGAGCGGCGGCAGCGGTTCCTCGACGCGGGCCTGCGGCTGTTCGGGGACAGCCCGGGCTACCGGGCGACGACGGTCGCGGCGCTGAGCGAGGCGGCGGGGCTGTCGACCCGGCAGTTCTACGAGGAGTTCCGCACGCTGGAGGACGTGCTCGCGGCGCTCCATCTCCAGGTCAACGACTGGGCCGAGGAGGCGGCGCTGGCCGCGCTCGCGCAGGCGGAGGGCCTGCCGGTGGCGGAGCGGGCGACGGCGGTCTTCCGGGCGTACGCGGCGAACGTGACCGGTGATCCGCGGCGTATCCGCATCACCTTCACCGAGATCGTCGGAGTGAGCCCGGCGATGGAGCGTCAGCGGCTGGCCCGGCGGGCCCGCTGGGTGGACTTCATCTGCGCCGAGGCGGCGCGGGCGGTGCAGCGGGGCGAGGCCGAGCCGCGTGACTACCGGATCGCCGCGGCGGCGTTCATCGGCAGCGTCAACGGCCTGCTGCACGACTGGAGCGCCGGATGGGTGGACGCGACGCTCGACGAACTGGTCGACGAACTGGTGCGGATGCTGCTCGGCATCCTGCGTCCCGTGCCGCCGCTCTGACGTCGTCGTCCATCCACCTGGACGCCGGGGGCGGGGAGCACGGGCCTGTCCGCCCTCGCCGCGCGCGTCCGCGGCGACCCGCCCGGGCGAGCGGCACGGACGCCGTGGGCGCGGGCGCCGCGGGGCCGGCGAAGCACGCCGCCCCGGGGGACGTGACCGCGTCCCCCCTGGAACGTCAATGCGCCGCGTGGTTTCGGGCAGACTGGCCTGATATCCGCACCACGTACTCGGAGCGCGCACGGTGACCATTCGCGACGGACAGCACCTGTACACGGCGGCCGGCCTGGACCCCCTGGCCGCCCTGCGCACGCCTGCCGATCCGCCGTGCGACGTCTACCTCACGGGCAGCGTCTTCCTCGACATCATCTTCACCGGCCTCGACTCCGCGCCGGTCCGCGGCACGGAGTCCTGGGCGACCGGCATGGGCTCCAGCCCCGGCGGCGTCGCGAACATGGCCACCGCACTCGCCCGCCTCGGGCTGCGCACGTCCCTGGCCGCGGCCTTCGGCGACGACCACTACGGCGAGTACTGCTGGGACGCGCTGGAACAGGGCGAGGGCATCGACCTCACCCTGTCCCGCACCGTCCCGGGCTGGCACTCGCCCGTCACCGTCTCCATGGCCTACGAGGGCGAGCGCACCATGGTGTCCCACGGACACGAGGCGCCTCCGGCCGAGTCCGCCCCTCAGTGCCCGCCGCCCGCGCGCGCGGCGATCGCCTCCCTCGCCCCCGACCGGGCCGAGTGGATCGCCCAGGCCGCCCGCAAGGGCACCCGGGTCTTCGCGGACGTCGGCTGGGACGAGAGCGGCCGCTGGGACCCGGCCGACCTCGCCGACCTGGAGCACTGCGAGGCGTTCCTGCCCAACGCCGACGAGGCGATGCGCTACACCCGCACCGAGTGCCCGCTCGCCGCCGCCCAGGCCCTGACGGAGCACGTCCGGCTCGCGGTCGTCACGCTGGGTGCCGAGGGCGCGTACGCCGTGGACGGTGCGACCGGCGAGAGCGCGCAGGTCCCGGCCATCGAGGTGGAGGCGCTGGACCCGACCGGCGCCGGTGACGTGTTCGTGGCGGGCTTCGTCACGGGCACCCTCGCCGGCTGGCCGCTCGCCGACCGTCTCGCCTTCGCCGGGCTGACCGCGGCGCTGTCGGTGCAGGAGTTCGGCGGATCGCTCTCCGCGCCGGGCTGGTCGGAGATCGCGGCCTGGTGGCAGTCGGTGCAGCGCCTCCCGGACCAGGATCCCGCCGCGCTGCGCCGCTACGCCTTCCTGGAGGACCTGCTGCCCGAGGCGGCCCGGCCGTGGCCGCTGCGCCGGGCCGTCCCCACGATCGGCTTCGGCCGCAACGGCTGAGCCCGGCCCGCCCCCCCTTTCCCGGTCCGCCCCCTTCCCGGCCTGCCGCCGGTCGCGGCCCGCCCCCCGGGCCCGGCCCCCCTCCCGGCGGAAAAGCCCTCGGTCCTGTCAGTGACACGTCGTACCCTGGATGGTCCAGAGGTTGTCGACCAGCGAGAACCCTGCAACGGGAGGTATGTGCAGGCCACAGAGCCGGCCCATGACTCAGACACCCACAGCCCAGACCCCAGCGCCGGGGCAGGCGCGAGCCCACTTCACCGTCCCCGCCAAGCATCCGATGGTGACGGTCCTCGGCTCTGGCGATGCTTTGCTGCGCGTGATCGAAAAGGCCTTCCCGGCGGCAGACATCCATGTCCGCGGCAACGAGATCAGCGCGGTCGGTGACGCCACGGAAGTCGCTCTGATCCAGCGCCTGTTCGACGAGATGATGCTCGTGCTCCGCACCGGGCAACCGATGACGGAGGACGCAGTGGAACGCTCCATCGCCATGCTCAGGGAGGAGACCGGGGGCAAGGCCGTCGAGACCCCGTCGGAGGTGCTCACCCAGAACATCCTCTCCAGCCGGGGCCGCACCATCCGCCCGAAGACGCTGAACCAGAAGCGGTACGTCGACGCGATCGACAAGCACACGGTGGTGTTCGGCATCGGCCCCGCCGGCACGGGCAAGACGTACCTCGCCATGGCCAAGGCCGTGCAGGCGCTGCAGTCCAAGCAGGTCAACCGCATCATCCTGACCCGGCCCGCCGTCGAGGCCGGTGAGCGCCTCGGCTTCCTGCCCGGCACGCTGTACGAGAAGATCGACCCGTATCTGCGCCCGCTCTACGACGCGCTGCACGACATGCTCGACCCCGACTCGATCCCGCGCCTGATGGCCGCGGGCACCATCGAGGTCGCGCCCCTCGCGTACATGCGCGGCCGCACGCTCAACGACGCGTTCATCATCCTCGACGAGGCCCAGAACACGAACCCCGAGCAGATGAAGATGTTCCTCACGCGGCTCGGCTTCGATTCCAAGATCGTGATCACCGGTGACGTGACGCAGGTCGACCTGCCGGGCGGCACCAAGAGCGGTCTGCGTCAGGTCCGGGAGATCCTGGACGGGGTCGACGACGTGCACTTCTCGCTGCTCACCTCGCAGGATGTCGTACGGCACAAGCTGGTCGGCCGTATCGTCGACGCGTACGAGCAGTACGACAGCCGCAACGGGAAGTAGAACAGCCGCACCATGTCGATCGACGTCAACAACGAGTCCGGAACCGAGGTCGACGAGCAGGCGATCCTCGACGTCGCCCGCTACGCGCTCGCGCGGATGCGTATCCACCCGCTCTCCGAGCTCTCGGTGATCGTGGTGGACGCCGAGGCCATGGAGCAGCTGCACATGCAGTGGATGGACCTGCCGGGCCCGACCGATGTC
The DNA here is from genome assembly GCF_040675505.1 of Streptomyces sp. NPDC049597. NCBI lineage: Bacteria > Bacillati > Actinomycetota > Actinomycetes > Kitasatosporales > Streptomycetaceae > Streptomyces > Streptomyces sp. NPDC049597. Next base: position 446,211 of record NZ_JBFAOY010000001.1, on the reverse strand, counting down.
ATGTCCTTCCCCATGGACGAACTCCGTCCGCCGTCCAAGGACGACGAGGAGCCCCCGCAGGGGCTCCTCGGTGACATCGTGCTCTGCCCCGAGGTCGCCAGGAAGCAGGGCGAAGAGGCGCCGACGCGGCACTCCATGGACGAGGAGCTCCAGCTCCTGACCGTCCACGGGGTGCTGCACCTGCTCGGTTACGACCATGAGGAGCCGGACGAGAAGGCCGAGATGTTCGGTCTGCAGGCCGCGATCGTCGACGGCTGGCGGGCGGAGAAGGGCCTCACCGGCCCGTCCCCGGCGCCGACCGTCTCATGACCGGCCAACTGATCGCGGGCGCCGTCGCGCTGGTCGTCGTCGCCTGGCTCGCCGCCTGCGCGGAGGCCGGTCTCGCCCGGGTGTCCAGCTTCCGCGCCGCCGAGGCCGTACGGTCGGGGCGGCGCGGCGCCGCCAAGCTGGAGCAGGTCGCCGCCGACCCCACCCGCTACCTCAACGTCGCCCTGCTCGTCCGGGTCGCCTGCGAGATGGCGGCCGGTGTGCTCGTCACGTACGTGTGCCTGGAGGAGTTCGAGGAGACCTGGTCGGCGCTGCTCGTCGCCATCGCCGTGATGGTGCTCGTCAGTTACGTCGCCGTCGGCGTCTCCCCGCGCACCATCGGGCGCCAGCACCCGCTCAACACCGCGACCGCCGCGGCGTACGTCCTGCTGCCGCTGGCCCGGGTCATGGGCCCCGTCCCGCAGCTGCTGATCCTCATCGGCAACGCGCTGACCCCCGGAAAGGGCTTCCGCAAGGGCCCGTTCGCCTCCGAGGCCGAGCTGCGGGCCCTGGTCGACCTCGCCGAGCAGGAGTCGCTGATCGAGGACGACGAGCGCCGGATGGTGCACTCCGTCTTCGAACTCGGCGACACCCTGGTCCGCGAGGTGATGGTGCCGCGCACCGACCTCGTGTCCATCGAGCGGTTCAAGACCGTGCGGCAGGCGCTGACTCTGGCGCTGCGCTCGGGCTTCTCCCGCATCCCCGTCACCGGGGACAACGAGGACGACATCGTCGGCGTCGTCTACCTCAAGGACCTGGTCCGCAAGACGCACATCAACCGCGACGCGGAGGCCGACCCGGTCTCCACGGCGATGCGGCCCGCGATGTTCGTCCCGGACACGAAGAACGCGGGCGACCTCCTGCGCGAGATGCAGCAGAAGCGCAACCACGTCGCCGTCGTCATCGACGAGTACGGCGGCACGGCGGGCATCGTCACGATCGAGGACATCCTGGAGGAGATCGTCGGCGAGATCACCGACGAGTACGACCGCGAGGCGCCGCCGGTCGAGGAGCTCGGCGACGGCCGCTTCCGGGTCACCGCGCGGCTCGACATCGGCGACCTCGGCGAGCTGTACGGCCTCGGGGCCGACGAGCTCGACGACGAGGACGTCGAGACGGTCGGCGGTCTGCTCGCCAAGGCACTGGGCCGCGTACCGATCGCGGGCGCGCGTGCGGTGGTGGACCTGCCGGACGGCCGCGCCCTGCGGCTGACCGCCGAGTCGCCGGCAGGCCGGCGGAACAAGATCGTCACGGTGCTGTCGGAGCCGGTGGAGAGGCCGGCGGAAGAAGGGGCGATGGGATGAAGGCGCAGGACCTGCGGGCGTTCTGCCTCGGCTTCGACGCGGCGGTGGAGGAGTTCCCGTTCGGTCCCGAGACGTCGGTGTTCAAGGTGCTGGGGAAGATGTTCGCCCTCAGCGCGCTGGACGCCGAGCCGCTGACGGTGAACCTCAAGTGCGAGCCGGACCTGGCGGTTCAGCTGCGTGCGGAGCACGCGGCGATCGTGCCGGGGTGGCACATGAACAAGCGCCACTGGAACACGGTGACGGTGGGAGGGCTCCCGGACCGGATGGTCCGGGAGCTGATCGAGGACTCGTACGACTTGGTGGTGGCGGGCCTCCCGCGTGCGGAACGCCTCCGCCTGGACCGGGCCTAGCCGAGGGTTCCTCCGCCTGGCCGGCGGGGAGCACGACACACCTTCGGGCGGCCGGAACACCGGTGGGGAGCGCGAACTTATCCTGTTGGCCGCACCACCGGGCTTACGGACAGGGGGAGTACGTGGGCGCGTCGGCCGAACAGGACCCGATGAAGGCGCACCGGCTCGCCGAGCTGCGCGAGTTCCTGATGAGCAGGCGCGCGCGGATCACCCCGGCCGAGGCGGGTCTGCCGGACGGCGGCGCCCGCCGCCGCACCCCGGGGCTGCGCCGGGAGGAGGTCGCGGTCCTCGCGGGCGTCGGCGTCTCCTGGTACCAGTGGCTGGAGCAGGGCCGGGACATCACCGTCTCCCCCCAGGTGCTCGACTCGGTGAGCCGGGTGCTGAGGCTCAGCAGTGCCGAACGCCGCCACCTGTACGCCCTCGCCGGCCTCAACCCGCCCCCGGCCGAGGTGGATCCGGGCGGCAGGGACATGTGCGCGGGGCTGCGGCGGCTGATCGACGCGTGGATGCCGTACCCCGCGCACATCATGGACGTCTACTGGAACATCGTGCGGTACAACGACGCGGCGGCGGCGGTCCTCGGCATGCGTCCCGGCGTCGTCCGGAACTGTCTGCTCGCGTTCTTCACGGACCCGGTCTACCGCGCCCGCAGCCGCGGTTGGGAAGAGGTGGGCCCGCAGTTGGTCGCCCAGTTCCGGGCGGCCTGCTCCGAGTGCCCGGACGACGAGGGCTTCCGGGAGGTCGTGGCACAGGCGAAGGCGGTCAGCCCCGAGTTCACCGAACTGTGGGAGCGGCGTGACATCGCGCCCGGCGGCCAGATCCGCAAGGAGATGGAGCACCCGCTGGCCGGCCGGCTGGTGCTGGAGTCGACCCAGCTCCGCGTCCCCGCCCGCCCGGACCTCGTGATCGTGATGCACACACCCGCACCGGACGCGACGGTGGACACGGCCGCGAAGCTGGAGTGGCTGGCGGGTCCGGAGGGCCGGCGCGGGGCGATGTATCCAGTGGCGGGATGACCTCGGGTTCTGTGTATTGTCTGCTCGTCATCAGGGGAGGGGGGAAGCTCCCCAACGAGCTGATTTCCCATGGGGAGAAGCACTTTCATGCGTATGCGCATCCGTCACGGCGTCGCCGCGGCACTCACGGTCTCCGCTCTGTGTTTCACGGCCGCCGCCTGCGGCAGCGAGGGCGACAAGAAGACGGACTCGTCCTCCGCCAAGGACTCGGCGTCGCAGAAGCCCGCCGAGGACAAGGCGTCCACGGAGCCGCTGACGGCCGAGCAGATGAAGGCCGCCTTCGTCGAGGCCGGCGACCTGCCGGCCGGCTGGACGGCCACCAAGGTCCCGGCCTCCGACGACGCCGCCCCGAAGGCGGACAAGCCCGAGTGCCAGCCGCTCGCCGACTTGGTGGGGGCCAAGATCAAGGGCGCGACCGATGGCGGGAGTGCCGACTTCAAGCACAAGGACGGCAAGTCCCAGCTGAACCAGAACATCGCCACGTTCGCCGGCACCGGTGCTGCTGACTACGTCAAGGCGATCGACACGGCTCTTGCCGCCTGCTCCACCGTCTCCTTCGACATGGAGGGCGCGAAGGTCCCGGTCAAGATCAAGCGGATCGACGGGACCGCGAAGGTCGGTGAGGCCTCCTCCACCTTCTCGATGTCTCTTGAGGTCGCTCCCGGCATCGCGCTGAACTCGAACCTGCTTGTCGCCCACCAGGGCACCGGCCTCACGCGTGTCGCGTTCCTGAACGACGGCAGCCCCGCCGCGCAGACCGGCTTCGCCGACATCGTCACCCGTGTCGGCGACAAGTTCGTCAAGGGCGTCCAGGGCTGACGTCGGTGGGGACTCGGGGCCGATCTATGCTCGGAGCATGACGCAGAGCACCGACCTCGGCCCCGAGGACCGCAAGATCATCACGCTGGCCCGCAGCGCCCGGGCCCGCAACGGTGTGCCCGAGGGTGCCGCCGTGCGCGACGAGACCGGGCGGACGTACGTCGCCGGGACCGTGGCGCTGGACTCGCTGAACCTCAGCGCCCTGCAGACCGCGGTGGCGATGGCCGTGGCGTCCGGCGCGAAGTCCCTGGAGGCCGCGGCCGTCGTCTCCGAGGCGGACACCGCGTCCGACGCGGACCGCGCCGCCGTACGGGACCTGGGCGGCGCGTCCACCCCGGTGCTGCTGGCCGGGCCCGACGGCGAGCTGAAGTCCTCGGTCACGGCGGGCTGAACGGCCCGTCCTCTGCTCTTTCGTACGGCGTCACCCCGCCCGGGGTGGCGCCGTCGCGCGTCCCCGGCGGGCGAGGGCGTACTCCGGAGCACCTGGCATCAGGGACAATGGGCGCCATGAGCGCTCGTACCCAGTCCTCCGAAGCCCCCCACAGGGCCGGCTTCGCCTGCTTCGTCGGCCGCCCGAACGCGGGCAAGTCCACTCTGACGAACGCTCTGGTCGGCCAGAAGGTGGCCATCACCTCCAACCGGCCGCAGACCACCCGGCACACGGTGCGGGGCATCGTGCACCGCCCCGACGCGCAGCTGATCCTGGTGGACACCCCCGGCCTGCACAAGCCGCGCACCCTGCTCGGCGAGCGGCTCAACGACGTGGTGCGCACGACCTGGGCCGAGGTCGACGTCATCGGCTTCTGCCTGCCCGCCAACGAGAAGCTCGGCCCCGGTGACCGGTTCATCGCCAAGGAGCTCGCCGGGATCAGGAAGACCCCGAAGGTCGCGGTCGTCACCAAGACCGACCTCGTCGACTCCAAGACGCTCGCCGAGCAGCTCATCGCGATCGACCGGCTCGGCAAGGAGCTGGGTATCGAGTGGGCCGAGATCGTCCCGGTGTCGGCGGTCGGGGGCAAGCAGGTGCAGCTGGTCGCCGACCTGCTGATCCCGCTGCTGCCCGAGAGCCCGGCGCTCTACCCGGAGGGTGACCTCACGGACGAGCCGGAGCAGGTGATGGTCGCCGAGCTGATCCGCGAGGCCGCGCTGGAGGGTGTGCGCGACGAGCTGCCGCACTCGATCGCCGTCGTCGTCGAGGAGATGCTCCCGCGCGAGGACCGCCCGGCGGACCGCCCGCTGCTGGACATCCACGCGAACGTCTACATCGAGCGGCCGAGCCAGAAGGGCATCATCATCGGCCCGAAGGGCAAGCGCCTGAAGGAAGTGGGCATCAAGTCCCGCAAGCACATCGAGGCGCTCCTGGGAACGCCGGTCTTCCTCGACCTCCATGTGAAGGTCGCCAAGGACTGGCAGCGCGACCCGAAGCAGCTCCGCAAGCTCGGATTCTGATCCCGGGCCCGATGCGGGCGGCCGGCGCCGTCGTCCGAAGCCGGTGAGGCCCTCGCCGGGCCGTTGTCGTTCATAACAGCGTTACGCTGCTGTCGTGTCACCCGCAGATTCCGTCCCCGGTCCCGCCTCCCCGGCTCCCTCGCTACGCCGCCGGCTCCTCGACGAAGCGGCCCGTGTCCTCGCCGAACAGGGACCCGCCGCGCTCAGCGCCCGCCGCCTCGTCAAGGCGGTCGGCGCCTCGACCATGGCCGTCTACACCCACTTCGGCTCCATGCCGAACCTGGTCCGCGAGGTGATGCGGGAGGGGTTCGAGCGCTTCCGTGCCCGGGCGCTGGCCGTACCGCGGGGGGACGACCCGGTCGCGACGATCGCCGCCCTGTGCCGCTGCTACCAGGACTTCGCGCGCGACGAGCCGCACGTCTACGCGGTGCTGTTCGGCGGCTCGACGCCGGCCGGTTTCGAGCTGGACGACGACGACCGCAGCATGGGCGTGTCCGTCCTGCGCTTCCCGCGCGACGCGATCCGCCGCAGCGCGGACAGTGGCCGCTTCCGGGCGGGCGCGGACGCGGACCTGCTGGTGCGCCAGCTCTTCGCGCAGCTGCACGGGATCGCCCAGCTGGCCCGCGCGGGGTACCTCATGGGCGGCTACACGGCCGACGACGTCCTGACCGGCGCGCTCGTCGACTTCGCCGTCGCGGCGGGCGACGAGCCGGAGCGCGCCGCCCGCTCGGTGACCACCGGCCTCCGGACGGCCGGCGTCACGAACCTTCCTTGAGCACCAGCGAGATCAGGTCCCGCTGGGCCTCGGACAGCCGCGGATCGGAGCAGTACACCGTCCGCCCGTCGACCGTGATCTGGTAGCTGAACCCGTCGGGCACGCCGACCGGGGGCGTCTCCCGGCCGTCGGCCATCGCGCGCTCGGCCAGGCCCTGTACCTCGCCCGCGTCGGCGCGCCCGTCGGTCTCCACCTCGGCGAGCCGCTCGATCCCCGCGAACCCGCCCATACGTCTTACCTGGATACGCATGGCAACCGTTCTAGTACGGATCGTGCGCGGGCGACAGCGGGAGGCGCACGGACGGCCGCTCGTCCCCGCCCTCCGGCTCACCCCGCGGTGTCGACCCCGACCTGCGACCAGGCCTTCAGCACCGCCTCGTACTCCTCGCCCGCGCCGAACCGGTCACGGGCGGCCGCCACCGTCAACCGGGCGAAACTGGCGAAGTCGGCGTCCACGCTCAGGTCGCCGCCGGTCAGCACGTCGAACCAGATCTGCCCCGCCCGCTCCCAGGCCCGGCCGCCCAAGCGGGTGGCGAGCACGTAGAAGGCGTGGTTGGGGATGCCCGAGTTGATGTGGACACCACCGTTGTCCCGGCCGGTGCGGACGTAGTCCGCCATCGTCGCGGGCTGCGGGTCCTTGCCGAGCACATCGTCGTCGTACGCGGTCCCCGGCGCCTTCAGCGAGCGCAGCGCCACCCCGCTGACCCGCGGCGCCAGCAGGCCCGCGCCGATCAGCCAGTCCGCCTCGTCGGCCGTCTGTCCGAGGGTGTGCTGCTTGACGAGGGAGCCGATCACGTCCGACACGGATTCGTTGAGGGCACCCGGCTGGCCGAAGTAGCTGAGGTTCGCCGTGTACTGCGTCAGGCCGTGGGCCAGCTCGTGAGCGATCACGTCGACCGCGACGGTGAAGTCGAGGAAGATCTCGCCGTCCCCGTCGCCGAACACCATCTGCTCGCCGTTCCAGAAGGCGTTGCCGTACTTCTCGTCGTAGTGGACGGTCGCGTCCAGCGGCAGGCCCTCGCCGTCGACGGAGTCGCGCCCGTAGGCGGTGTGCAGCAGCTCGAAGGTGGCGCCCAGGCCCGCGTGGGCACGGTTGACGGCGGCGTCGGTCACGGGCTCGTCGCCCTCGCCGCGCACCTTGACGCCCGGCAGCACGGTGCCGTTCTGCGCGTCGTAGAGCGTGCGGCGCGGCCCCGCGGCATCGCCGGGAGCCGGCCGGGCGGCCGGGCCGAGGACGGTGGTCAGGCGCCGGCCGGTGCGCTGTGCGGCGTCCGCCTGCAGCGTGCGGCGGGCCGGTTCGGAGAGGGCGGGATCACCCGAGCGGGCGAGCTTGTCGAGGATGTGCGGCGGCACGATTCCGCAGAAGACCGGGGTGCGAGTGTCCATGTCCGGCAATGTGGCAGCACGTACACGGCCTGTCACGGGATGCGACATCGATTAATGAAATGGAGTGATAGGACACATTTGACCGTTACTGGTCGGTCGTCCCGCATACTGAAACGGGACGCACGCTCACGCCGAGGCTCGGTTAGTCTTCTTCGCATCATGCGTTTCGGGCTGCTTCTCCTTAGCTGCCGCGGCGAGGGCCTGTAGTCGTAGGCCGACCCCCTCCCCGCGGAGTCTGGTGCTGCTTCGACACAGTCGGCCGTCCTTCTTCTGGACCCGAGGAGCCCTACGCAATGTCTCAGTCGCAGTGGATCGGCCGCCCCACCCCGATCACCAACACGACGCACACACAGCAGCCGTCCGGAATGCCGATCCACAAGTACGGCGCGTACGAGGCCGTCGACATCCCCGACCGCACCTGGCCCGAGCAGCGGATCACCAAGGCCCCCCGCTGGCTGTCCACCGATCTGCGCGACGGCAACCAGGCGCTGATCGACCCCATGAGCCCCGCCCGCAAGCGCGAGATGTTCGACCTGCTGGTACGCATGGGCTACAAGGAGATCGAGGTCGGCTTCCCCTCCTCGGGCGAGACGGACTTCGCGTTCGTCCGCTCCATCATCGAAGAGGGCGCGATCCCCGACGACGTCACCATCTCGGTGCTGACGCAGGCCCGTGAGGACCTGATCGAGCGCACCGTCGAGTCCCTGGTCGGCGCCAGGCGCGCCACCGTCCACCTGTACAACGCCACGGCTCCCACGTTCCGCCGCGTCGTCTTCCGGGGCTCCAAGGACGACATCAAGCAGATCGCCGTCGACGGCACCCGCCTGGTCATGGAGTACGCGGAGAAGCTGCTGGACCCGGAGACCACCTTCGGCTACCAGTACAGCCCCGAGATCTTCACCGACACCGAGCTGGACTTCGCCCTGGAGGTCTGCGAGGCGGTCTGCGACGTGTGGCAGCCCGGCCCCGGCCGCGAGATCATCCTCAACCTGCCCGCCACCGTGGAGCGTTCGACGCCGTCCACGCACGCCGACCGGTTCGAGTGGATGTCGCGCAACCTGACCCGGCGCGAGTACGTCTGCCTGTCCGTCCACCCGCACAACGACCGCGGGACCGCCGTCGCCGCCGCCGAGCTGGCCATCATGGCCGGCGCCGACCGCATCGAGGGCTGCCTGTTCGGTCAGGGCGAGCGCACCGGCAACGTCGACCTGGTCACCCTGGGCATGAACCTGTTCTCGCAGGGCGTCGACCCGCAGATCGACTTCTCGCAGATCGACGAGATCCGTCGCACCAGCGAGTACTGCAACCAGATGGAGATCCACCCGCGCCACCCCTACGCGGGCGACCTGGTCTACACCGCCTTCTCCGGCTCCCACCAGGACGCCATCAAGAAGGGCTTCGACGCGATGGAGGCCGACGCGGCCGCCCAGGGCAAGACCGTGGACGAGATCGAGTGGGCCGTTCCGTACCTGCCGATCGACCCCAAGGACGTCGGCCGCTCCTACGAGGCCGTCATCCGCGTCAACTCGCAGTCCGGCAAGGGCGGCATCGCCTACGTCCTGAAGAACGACCACAAGCTGGACCTGCCGCGCCGGATGCAGATCGAGTTCTCCCGGATCATCCAGGCCAAGACCGACACCGAGGGCGGCGAGGTCACCCCGGCCGCGATCTGGTCCGTCTTCCAGGACGAGTACCTGCCGAACCCGGACAACCCGTGGGGACGCATCCAGATCCGCTCCGGCCAGACCACCACCGACAAGGACGGCGTCGACACCCTGACCGTCGAGGCGGTCGTCGACGGCGCCGAGACGGTGCTGACCGGCTCCGGCAACGGTCCGATCTCCGCGTTCTTCGAGGCGCTGAACGCCATCGGCGTCGACGTACGGCTGCTGGACTACCAGGAGCACACCATGAGCGAGGGCGCGTCCGCGCAGGCCGCCTCGTACATCGAGTGCGCCATCGACGGAAAGGTCCTGTGGGGGATCGGCATCGACGCCAACACCACCCGCGCCTCCCTGAAGGCCGTCGTCTCCGCCGTCAACCGCGCGGCCCGCTAGTCAGCCCAGCAATCGGCGGCATCGCCGGGCGTGCTCGCTTCCGAGTACGCCCGGCGATTTTGCGCCGTTGTGCGCCCGATGGGGCATCGAGCGGATCCGGCCATGTCCGCACGTACTCCCCTCGGGGTGCTGACGCCGCCTCATTCGTGTGGCTAACATCACGTCCACGCGGCAACGTTGCCGCAGGGGGCACCGCCCGTGCCCGAAGGGCCATGGGGGAATGACGGAGGTGCGACGTGCGGCCAGCCCGAGGAATGTTCGGCCGGAAACTGCGGGTCTGCGGCATTCAGCGGGTGTGCGGCATCCATACGTCGTGGAGCACCATCGGCGACGGGGAGTTCTTCTGCCCCGGCTGCGGAGGCGACCGGAACTACCGCCGCCGCACCGGCCGCCGCCGCTTCACCCTCCTCGGAGTGCCCCTGCTGCGCCGCGGCCTCGCCGGTCCCGTCGTCGAATGCGCCGCCTGCCACTCCCGCTTCGGTCCCGACGCCCTGGACCACCCGACCACCAGCCGGTTCTCGGCGATGCTCCGGGACGCCGTGCACACCGTGGCCCTCGCCGTCCTCGCCTCCGGCGGCACCTCCTCCCGCTCCGTGCGCGAGACGGCCGTGCAGACGGTCCGCGCCGCCGGGCTCGACGACTGCACCGAGGACCAGCTGACCTCCCTCATCGAGGCGCTCGCCGCCGACACCGGTCGCTTCGTCGCCGACACCACCCCTTACGGTGCGGCCCTCGCCATCGAACTGCACGAGGCACTGGAACCGCTCGCCCCCCATCTGGCCCCCGCGGGACGGGAGTCGATCCTGCTGCAGGGGGCACGCATCGCCCTCGCCGACGGCCCCTACTCGCCGGCCGAGCGCGAGGTGCTGACCACCGTCGGCGCGGCACTGCAGCTGGGTGAGGACGACACCACGCGCCTGCTGGAAACGGCCCGCGCGCCCTTCTAGATCCTCCTCCGCAGCGGGCCGGGCACGCGTCGCCCGGGTCCCGGCGCACTCCGTCCGCCGTACTCCCCAGGGAGTAGCCACGAGTCCGGGCCGCCCCCGGCAGTAGCCCCCATCTCGCCCCCGCGCGCGACGAAAGCGCCCTCGGCCGCCGGGATTCTGGTGACGCATCAGCCACCGGACCCGTGACGAAGGGGAGGCACCCATGGGGGCCGTACGGAGCGCAACCGAACCACCGCAGGCCAGGCCGCCGGCACGCCAACGGGCCGTGCCCTGGGCGATCGTCCTGCTCTGGGTGGCGGCCGTCGCCCTCGCGGGCCCGTTCGGGGGCAAGCTGGGCGACGTCCAGCGCGACAACGTCGTCGACTACCTGCCGGCGAGCGCCGACTCCACGCAGGTCGCGAAGATCCAGCAGGCCCTGCCCGGTGGCGAGTCCACCGACCTCGTCGTCGTCTTCCACCGCGACGGCGGGCTGACGGACGCCGACCGTGCCGAGGCGCGGCACCGGCTCGACCGGATCGCGGACGCCCACCCGCTCGCGAGCGGCCCGCCCCGGGGCATCCCCTCGCGGGACGGCAGCACGCTGATGTTCCCGGTGTCCAGCAATGGACCCGGGACCGACAACGAGGCGCGCGCCGCGTTCGTCGAGGACGTGCGCGAACGGCTCGGCGACGGCAACGGCGACGGCGCCGGGGGCAGCGGGGGGAGTGAGGGCCTCACCGTCGAGGTGGGCGGGCCCGGCGCCCTGCAGACCGACATGGAGGCCGTCTTCGAGACCATCGACGGCACCCTCATGATCGCCACGGTGAGCGTGGTCGCCGTCCTGCTGATCCTCACCTACCGCAGCCCGTTCCTGTGGCTCGTGCCCCTGGCCGTCGTCGGCGTCGCCGCGCTCACCTCGCGGGCCGTCATCTACGGTCTCGTCCAGGGCTTCGACCTCACGGTCACCAGCCAGAGCGGCGGCATCATGACCGTCCTCGTCTTCGGCGCCGGCACCGACTACGCGCTCCTGCTCGTCGCCCGCTACCGCGAGGAACTGCGCCGCGTCCAGCGGCCGTACGACGCCATGCTCGCCGCCCTGCGCGGCTGTGGACCGGCGGTCCTCGCCTCCTCCGGCACGGTCGCCGCCGGACTGCTCTGCCTGCTGGCCGCCGACCTCAACAGCGCGAGGGGGCTCGGGCCGGTCGGCGCGGTCGGCGTCGTCTGCGCGCTGGCCGCCATGCTCACCCTGCTCCCCGCCGTCCTGGTGCTCCTCGGCCGCCGCGTGTTCTGGCCGCTCGTACCCGCGTACGGCTCCCGGGTCGAGCAACGCCGCTCGCTGTTCACCGCGATGGGCGGCTCCGCCGGGCGCAGGCCCGGACTCGTCCTCGGCTCGGGCGTCGTCCTGCTGGGCATGCTCGCCCTCGGTGTGCTCGGGCTGCCGGGCAGCCTGAGCCAGGAGGGCAGCTTCACCGAACGGCCCGAGTCCGTCTCCGCGATGCGTACCCTCGCCGACGCCTATCCCGAGCGCAGCGCCCAGCCCATCAGCGTCGTGGCGCCGGCGGACCGCGCCGACCAGGTGCTCGCGAAGGCGCGCGCCACCGACGGCGTGGCCGCGGCCGAGGCCGGGCGCACCGGCGACGGCTGGACCGAGATCACCGTCTTCGCGGAGGACGGGCCGGACACCGCCGGGGAGAGGGCCACCATCGAGGCGCTGCGCTCCGGTCTCGACGGCAGCCACGTGGGCGGGCCCAGCGCCCAGCAGCGCGATCTCGAGGAGACCAACACCCGGGACAGCCTCGTGATCATCCCGCTGGTGCTCGTCGCGGTCCTGCTCGTCCTGATCGCCCTGCTGCGCAGCCTCGTCGCCCCCCTGATCCTCATCGTCGCCGTCGTCGCCGTGTGGGGAGCGGCGCTGGGGCTCGGCGGCCTCGTCTTCCAAGGGCTCTTCGGCTTCGACGGCACGGACCCCGGACTGCCGTTGCTCTCCTTCGTGTTCCTCGTGGCGCTGGGCGTCGACTACGGGATCTTCCTGATGCACCGGATGCGCGAGGAGGCGCTGTCGGGCGCCGACCCGGCCGCGGCGGCGCTGACGGCGCTGCGCACCACGGGCGGGGTGATCGCGTCGGCGGGCCTCGTGCTGGCGGCGACGTTCGCGGTGCTGATGAACCTGCCGCTGGTGGCGCTGGTCGAGATGGGCTTCGTGGTCGCGGTGGGGGTGCTGCTGGACACCTTCCTGGTGCGGACGTATCTGGTGACGTCGGCGAGTGTGCTGCTGGGGCGGCGGGTGTGGTGGCCGGGAGCGCTGAGCCGGCGGCCGGGCGTCGTGCCGACGGCGGCGGAGTCGCCGAGGTCGCCGGAGTCGCCGGAGTCGCCGGCGGAGCGTCGTGAACGGGTGGGCCGCGCGTAGGGGGCCGTTCCGGGGGCTCGTGCCCCCGGGCCTTCGCGCCGCAAGCTCCCGCTACGCCTTCCGGGCGTGGGAGGCCCCCCAGCGGGGCTGGACCTCGCTGCGCGATACCCCCGCCCAGGGCCGCCGGGCCGCAGGGGGAGGGCGGGGTGGGGAAACACAGACAACGCGACCAGGATGGACCCGTGCAGGATTCCCACACCGCCTCCCGCCCGCGCCTGGGCGAACGCGTGCTCACCGCGGTGAGCCGCGACCCCCTCACCGCGCCCCACCGCGCCCGCAACGACGCGATCCTCGCCGCCGGCGTCGGGCTGATGTCGTTGCTCCTCGCCCTGTTCGCGGACGACGGGCGCAGGCCCGACGCCCTGGGGTGGGCGCTCCTCGCCGGGACGGCCGTGCCCCTCGTGTGGCGGCGGTCGCGGACCGGGCTCGCGCTGGTCGCCGTGCTGTTGTGTGTCGCGCCGTACCACGCGCTCGACAACGCCCACGCCGCCCCCGTCCCGGCGTCGTTGCTCGTGCTGTACACGTTCGCCGCCACCGCCCGCCCGCTGCACACCCTGCTCGTCGGCGGCGGCGTCATCGGCATCACGCTCACCGTGATGTTCGGCGTCGGCGCCCACGAGGGGCTGGAGGCCCTGCGGACCTCGGGCTGGATCCTCGCCGTGCTCGTCTTCGGCGTCGACGTGCGTGTCTACCGTCTCTACATCGCCTCCGTCGTCGGCCGCGCCGAGCGTGCCGAACGCACCCGCGAGGAGGAGGCGGCCCGGCGGGTCGCGGAGGAACGGCTGCGCATCGCCCGGGACCTGCACGACCTGCTCGCGCACTCCATCACCCTCATCGGCGTGCAGACCTCGGTCGCGTCCCACGTCCTGAGCGTCGACCCCGACCGCCTCGACCGCGCTCAGATCGCCAAGGCGCTGGACGACATCGCCGACACGTGCCGCACCGCGCGCGGCGAACTGCGCACCACGTTGGAGGTGCTGCGCGCCGACGGCCCCGAAGGGGACGGGCCGTTGCCCGGCCTGGCCGCGCTGCCCGGTCTCGTACGGGCAGCGGGCGCGCGGCTGACCCTGGACACCGGGGAGCGGGCACTGCCGCCCGCGGTGGAGGCCGCCGCGTACCGGATCGTGCAGGAGTCGCTGACCAACGCCGTACGGCACGGCGGCGCGGGGGCCGGTGTCGACGTCGCCGTGCAGCGGCGCGGAGAGGAACTGCACGTCACGGTCACCGACGACGGCGGCACGTCGTCCCGTGCGGCCAAGAAGCCGTCCGGAGCCTTTGGATTCGGCATCGTCGGGATGCGCGAGCGCGCCCGCAGCGTCGGGGGGACGCTGTCGGCCGGCCCGCGCACGGACGCGGCCGGCTTCGAGGTCGCCGCGATGTTGCCCCTGCAGCCCACGGAGGCCGCCGCGTGATCCGCGTCCTGCTCGCCGACGACCAGACCCTCGTACGCGCCGCGTTCGCGATGCTCGTCGAGTCGGCCCGTGACATGGAGGTCGTCGGCCAGGCCGGGACCGGTGCCGAGGCCGTCGAACTGGCCCGCAGCGAACGGGCGGACCTCGTCGTCATGGACGTCCGCATGCCCGAACTGGACGGCATCGAGGCCACGCGGCTGATCGCCGCCGACGAGGACCTCGCGGGCGTGAAGGTGCTGGTGCTCACCACCTACGACACGGACGAGCACGTCGTCGAGGCGCTGCGCGCGGGCGCGTCGGGGTTCCTGGTGAAGGACACCAGGCCGGCCGATCTGCTGGCCGCGATCCGGACGGTCGCGGCGGGGGAGTCGCTGCTCTCCCCGGGGCCCACGTCCCGCCTGATCGCCCGTGTCCTGAGCGCGCCCCGGCTGCCGTCCACGGGCGGCCCGGACGGCCTCACGGACCGTGAGCGGCAGGTCCTGACCCTGGTCGCCCGCGGCCTCAACAACACCGAGATCGCCGAGTCCCTGGGCCTGAGCCCGCTCACGGCCAAGACGCACGTGAGCCGGATCATGGGCAAACTGGGTGCCCGCGACCGGGCCCAACTCGTCATCGTCGCCTACGAGTCGGGCCTGGTGACGCCGGGCGGCCCGTAGTGGCGGCCGGCGGACGCGCACGCTCGTCCCCTGCGTCCTGCACCGGCCCCGGCTGCGGATCGACCTGAACCGGGCGGGGCTGCGCGGTCCCCGAGCCGGAGCGCGAAGACGGCCGGTACCGGGCCGTGAAGCCCCGGTACCGGCCGTCCGCACGGTCCGCGCGTGTTACGCGCCGCTCGCCCTGAGCATGTCCTCACGCTCGACGATCTTCACGCGCTCGCGGCCCTGCGGCTCGCCCAGCGCCTTCTCGGCCTCGTCCAGCCGGTACCAGCCGTCCCACGTCGTGTAGCGGACGTCGCGGTCCGCGAGGAAGGACTCCACCGCCTCCGGCTCCGGCGAAGACGGCGTCTGCAGACGGCCGTTGGCGTGGTCGTCCAGCAGGTTCGCGACGGTCTCGTTCGCGTCGCCCTTCGTGTGGCCGATCAGGCCCACCGGTCCGCGCCGGATCCAGCCGGTCACATACGTCGACGACAGGTGCTCGCCGGACTCCTCGACGACCCGGCCGCCCGCGTCCGGGACCGTGCCCGACTCCACGTCCCAGGGGAGCTTGGGCAGTTCGTCCGAGAGGTAGCCCACCGCGCGGTAGACCGCGGTGACGTCCCAGTCCTTGAACTCGCCCGTGCCCTTCACGTTGCCCGTGCCGTCGAGTCGCGTGCGCTCGGTGCGCAGGCCCGTGACCCTGCCGTCCTCGCCGAGGATCTCGGCCGGCGACTCGAAGAAGTGCAGGAACAGCTTGTGCGGGCGGTCGCCGATGTCGCGGATCGCCCAGTTCTCCAGGGTCTTCGCGACCATGTCCGCCTGCTTGTTGCCGCGGCGGGTCTCGATCGAGCCCTCGTCGTAGTCGATGTCCTCGGGGTCGACGATGACCTCGATGTTCGGCGAGTGGTCGAGCTCGCGCAGCTCCATCGGGCTGAACTTCGCCTGCGCGGGGCCGCGACGGCCGAAGACGTGGACCTCCAGGGCCTTGTTGGCCTTGAGCCCGTCGTAGACGTTCGGCGGGATCTCGGTCGGCAGCAGCTCGTCCGCGGTCTTCGCGAGGATGCGGGCCACGTCGAGCGCGACGTTGCCGACGCCGAGCACCGCGACCTTCTCGGCCTCCAGCGGCCAGGTGCGGGGTACGTCCGGGTGTCCGTCGTACCAGGAGACGAAGTCGGCCGCGCCGTACGAGCCGTCGAGGCCGATGCCGGGTATGTCGAGCGCGCGGTCCGCGGTCGCGCCCGTCGAGAAGATCACCGCGTCGTAGAAGGAGCGCAGGTCGTCGAGGCTGATGTCGTTCGGGTAGTCGACGTTGCCGAAGAGCCGGATCTGCGGCTTGTCGAGCACCTGGTGCAGGGCCGTGATGATGCCCTTGATCCGCGGGTGGTCGGGGGCGACGCCGTAACGGATCAGGCCGAAGGGCGCGGGCATCCGCTCGAAGAGGTCGATGGAGACGCCGGGCTCGGCGGCGGCCACCTCGGACTTCAGCAACGCATCGGCGGCGTAGATCCCGGCGGGGCCGGCTCCGACGATGGCTACCCGCAGGGGGCGGGGCATGTTCAGGTTCCCTTCGAGCGGCGACAACTGGCTCGTCGGCCACCCTAAACAAAGGCTTGCCTAAGTCTGTACTCACCCCTGGTCTATGACCTCATAAGGGGGGCTTATGGCTGCTCAAAGGTCTGCTTGATGACGAGCCGCGAGAGATCGGCGCGCGGGCTCACGGTGGCCCCAGCCTTGGCCATGGGTCAACCCCCTTGTCCCGCTGCCCGTTTGCCGCGGGCACAGGCGCGTCCAGGGTACTAGCGCAGTGTGACGCTCCGCACGCGAAACGTGAATGCGGCGCAGAATGGGAACGCTCGGGACACGCCGTGTCCGCTCGTCGAATCGGGGCGCCGCGCGGTGGACACTGTCCGCCTGATCGCGGGAGCTCTGCCCAGGGAAGGGGGCCGTACGCCATGACCCTGCCCATCGGTACGTACGTCGTCGACACCCGCACCGGCCGGGTGGGCCGGCTCATGGGGCCGGCCGGCCCGTTCCTCTCGCTGAGACCCGTCGGCGGAGGCCGGGAGTGGGAGTGCTCCCCGGAAGAGGTGCGGCCCGCGACGGCGGCGGAGCGGATCAGCGCGACGACGGCGTACGTGAACGCCCGCAGCCGCGGCGAACTGCCCTGACCCGGCTCAGTAGTAACCGGTCTCGCCGTCCAGGAGTTCGCGGATCGCGTCCATGTGGCCCGCGTGCCGGGCGGTCTCCTCGATCATGTGGATCAGCATCCAGCGCAGCGACGCCTGGCCGGAGGTGAAGTCGGGGTGGCGGCCGACCTCGTCGAAACCGTGCGCGGCGATGATCTCGTCGGAGACCGCGCACTGCTTCCGGTACTCGTCGAGGAGCTGCGCGAGCGGTACGCCCTCGACGCGCATGTCCGCGTCCTCGGGGTCCTCGGAGAACTGGGGGCCATCGGCGGGGCGGCCGAGGAAGAGGACCTCGAACCAGGTCTGCTCCGTCCAGCGCAGGTGGGAGACGATGCCCGCCATGGTCATCAGGGGCGAGGAGGGCAGGACCGCGCGGTGGGCGTCCTCGTCGGACAGGCCCTCGCACTTGTAGTGGACGATCGCGCGCTGCATGTCGAACCAGCCGAGCAGCTGCGTCCGTTCGTCCGCGGAGAAGGGGGGCCGTATGCGGGAAGGCGTCATGTGTGCGGAGGCTAGCGGGGGTTGTGGCCCCGGGCCATTGCATTGCGCCGGGCGCCGCGGCGGCAGCCCGGGCCTGTGCGTCAGTCCCGGAGGCCGATCATGCGTCACCCTGCGTGCAGACGCTCCCGGCGGCGCGACAGGGCGACATGGGACAGGACGCCGAACAGCAGGCCCCAGAAGGCCGATCCGATGCCGAAGAGGGTGAGGCCGGAGGCCGTGGCCAGGAAGGTGATCAGGGCCGGCTCCCGGTCCTTCGGCTCCTGGACGGCTCCGGCGAGGCCGCCCGCCAGGGCGCCGAAGAGGGCCACACCCGCAACCGCCGCCACGAGTTCCTTCGGCAGCCCCGCGAACAGGGCCACCAGCGTCGAGCCGAACGCCCCGACCAGCAGGTAGAACACGCCGCACGAGACGCCCGCGACGTACCGGCGGCGCGGGTCGTGGTGGGCCTCCGGACCGGTGCAGATGGCCGCCGTGATCGCCGCCAGATTGACCGCGTGCGAGCCGAAGGGCGCGAGCGCCGTGGACACGAGGCCGGTGGAACCGATGAGCAGGCGGTCGTTCGGCGCGTAGCCGGAGGCGGAGAGCACCGCCATGCCGGGCGCGTTCTGCGAGGCGAGCGTCGCGAGGACCAGCGGCACCGCGATGCCGATCAGGGAGGAGAGGGAGAAGTCCGGCGCGGTGAGCACCGGGCGGACCAGCTCCACCCGGTCGAGGCGGATGTCGATGCGCGAGGCCGCGGCGCTCACGGCGACGCCGGCGGCGAGCGCGACCAGCACCGCGTACCGGGGCAGCCACCGCTTGGCGAGCAGATAGCCGACGAGGACCGCACCGGCGATCCACGGACCCGTCCGCAGCGACGTGAACGCCCCGGCGCCGAACGAGAAGAGGATGCCCGCGAGCATCGCGGACACGACCGCGCCGGGGACCTGGCGTATCAGGCGGCCGAAGACCCCGGTCAGACCGACCAGCGTGATCACCGCTCCGGTCACGAGGAACGCGCCGACGGCCTCCGCGTAGGAGTACGCACCCAGGCTGGTGACCAGCAGCGCGGCGCCCGGCGTCGACCACGCGGTGATCACCGGCATCCGGGTGCGCAGGCTCAGACCGATGCACGTCAGGCCGCTGCCGATGGAGATCGCCCAGATCCAGGACCCCGTCTCGGCGGTGGACAGGCCGCCCGCCGAGGCGGCGGTGAGCACGATCACCAGCGGGCCCGAGTAGGAGACGACGACGGCCACGAACCCGGCCAGCACCGCGGACAGGGAGGCGTCGCGCCACAGCCGGGGCGGCTTCTGGGCGGAGGCCGGGGCGCGGCCCGGGTGCTGCGCGGTGGTGGCCTGGGTGTCCGTGGACGTGTCGGGGCTCAACGGGTCCTCCGCGGCCCGGATCGGGGCCTGGTCGGGTCGGCGGCGCGGTTCGTCCAGGATTCTCCGCCCGCGGCGGGGGAGGCGAGCGGGCATTTCAGGATGCGAGAAGGCCGGGCCGGCCGATGTCTTCCGGCGCCTGCGCCGGTCCCCCGAAGGACACCGCGACCCTGCGGCCGGGGAACCGCCGGCGGATCGACCGGCCCGTGCCCGGCGGGCCCAGGGGTACGGGAGAATGGGCCCATGAGTCTGTTCCGCGATGACGGCGTCGTCCTGCGCACCCAGAAACTGGGTGAGGCGGACCGCATCATCACGCTGCTCACTCGCGGTCACGGACGAGTACGCGCCGTCGCGCGCGGCGTGCGGCGCACCAAGTCCAAGTTCGGGGCCAGGCTGGAGCCCTTCTCGCACGTCGACGTGCAGTTCTTCGCCCGGGGCAGCGAGCTGGTGGGCCGCGGACTGCCGCTGTGCACCCAGTCGGAGACCATCGCGCCCTACGGCGGCGCCATCGTCACCGACTACGCCCGCTACACCGCCGGCACGGCGATGCTGGAGACCGCGGAGCGGTTCACCGACCACGAGGGCGAGCCGGCCGTCCAGCAGTACCTCCTGCTCGTCGGCGCGCTGCGGACCCTCGCCCGGGGCGAGCACGCGCCGGGGCTCGTGCTCGACGCCTTCCTGCTGCGGTCCCTCGCGGTCAACGGCTACGCCCCCAGCTTCGACGACTGCGCCCGCTGCGGGCTGCCCGGCCCCAACCGCTTCTTCTCCGTCGCCGCGGGCGGCGCCATATGCGGCGACTGCCGGGTGCCGGGCAGCGTCGTACCCTCGGCGGAGGCCATCGGCCTGCTCAGCGCGCTGCTCACCGGCGACTGGGCGACGGCGGACGCGTGCGAGGCGCGTCATGTCAGGGAGGGCAGCGGACTCGTGTCCGCCTATCTGCACTGGCACCTGGAGCGCGGACTGCGCTCGCTCAGATACGTAGAGAAATAGGAGATGTGAGCCGCATGGCACGACGCGGAATCCTGGGCCGGTCCCGCCGCGAGTACAAGGTCCCCGAGCCGCACCCGTCGGGGGCGCGCCCGCCGAAGATCCCCGGCGAGCTCGTGCCAAAGCACGTGGCGATCGTCATGGACGGCAACGGCCGCTGGGCCAAGGACCGCGGCCTGCCGCGCACCGAGGGCCACAAGGTCGGCGCCGAGCGCGTGCTGGACGTCCTGCAGGGCGCGGTCGAGATGGGCGTCACAAGCGTCTCCCTGTACGCCTTCTCCACCGAGAACTGGCGGCGCTCGCCCGACGAGGTGCGCTTCCTGATGAACTTCAACCGGGACTTCATCCGCAAGACCCGCGACCAGCTCGACGAACTCGGCATCAGGGTGCGCTGGGTGGGCCGGATGCCCAAGCTGTGGCGCTCGGTCGCGAAGGAGCTCCAGATCGCGCAGGAGCAGACCAAGGACAACGACCGGCTCACGCTGTACTTCTGCATGAACTACGGCGGCCGTGCCGAGATCGCCGACGCGGCCCAGGCGCTGGCGGCGGATGTGAAGGCCGGGAAGCTCGATCCCGCGAAGATCACCGAGAAGACCTTCGCCAAGTACCTCTACTACGCGGACATGCCGGACGTGGACCTGTTCCTGCGGCCCAGCGGCGAGCAGCGCACCTCCAACTACCTGCTCTGGCAGAGCGCGTACGCCGAGATGGTCTTCCAGGACGTGCTGTGGCCCGACTTCGACCGCCGCGACCTGTGGCGCGCCTGCCTCGAGTACGCCCAGCGCGACCGCCGCTTCGGCGGGGCGATCCCCAACGAGGAACTGCTGGCCATGCAGGGCCGGCCGGACGGGGAGACCGGCTGACGGGCGCGGACCGGGAGCCGTTAGGGTCCCGCTCATGGATCACCAGGGGCGGGGCGCCGAACACACGGCGGAAGCGATAGAGCTGACCTACCGGCACACACGCGCCGGCATTCTGGCGGCCGTGCTGCTGCGCGAGCGGTACCGGCGGATGACCTTGGTGCGGCGGATCGTGGCCGGGCTGCTGCTGTGCACGGCGCTCCTGATGATCTACGGCGGCAGGACGCCGGTCGCCTCGGTCGCCGTATGGCTGCTGCTCTCGGCTTTCGTCTGGGCGATCCCGTACATGTACACCTCCCAGGCGCTGCGGATCGTCGAATGGCAGGGCGAATACCGCACCACGGTCACCGAGGACGGCGTGGCCACCGTGAACGACCACTGCGCACTCACCCAGCGCTGGACCCTCTTCCGCGGCTACGGGGAGACCGACGACGCCTTCGTCCTGCTGAGCCGCGACCGGGGCGTCATGTGGGTGGAGACCCTTCCCAAGCAGGGCCTGCGCGACCCCCGGGACGCCGACAGGCTGCGGGAACTGCTGGACCGGCACCTGCGACGGCTGTGAGAGCCCCCGCGCCCGCTGCGAGGCTCTGGGCCGGCCGCGGGGGTCTCCGCGCCGGCTGTGAGGACGTGAGCAACCCCCGTAGCCCGCGTGGGGATTGAGATCGTCCGCCGATACGATCACGGCTCGACGACAGCGTACGGGAGGGACCGTGGCAGAGGTGCAGCAGGAAGAACAGGCCGTGACGCTGGTGTACCGGCCCACCGTCACCGACATGACCGACGCGCTGCACGCCCGGACGCGCGGCACCGCGACCGGCCGCCGCACCCGTCGGCTGCTGCTCTTCACCGGGGTGGCCGGCCTGCTTCTGTTCGTCCTGGACACCGTGAGCCGCGAGGACGACCTCACCCGCCGCGTCCTCGCGCTGACCCTGACGTTCTTCGCCCTCGGCAGCCACTTCCTGCTGCCCCGGCTGCAGGCCCGCCAGCTCCATCAGCTGACCGAGCGCCAGGGCGAGTTCCGTGCCACGGTCGACCACGGCGGGATACGGGTGACCTCGCGTGACACCGAGACCACCGCCAACTGGGAGCTGTACCCGCGCTACACCGAGACCGACGAGCTGTTCGTCCTGCTCAGCGCGGACAAGCACGGCGTCGGCGTCGTGCTCCTCCCCAAGCGCGGCGTCCTCGTCCCGGAGGACGTCGACCGCCTGCGCGGCGTACTGGAGCAGCACGTCCAGCGGGTCTGACCCGCACATGGCGGTGGCCCGCACCCCCGGGGGTGCGGGCCACCGTCGTGCAACCGTACGGCCATGTCAGCCGGCCTTCGCCGCGCACTCCGCGCACGTGCCGAAGATCTCGACCGTGTGCGCCACGTTCACGTATCCGTGCTGGGCGGCGATCGTCTCCGCCCACTGCTCCACGGCCGGGCCCTCGACCTCCACCGCCTTGCCGCACATACGGCACACCAGGTGGTGGTGATGGTCGTCCGTCGAACAGCGCCGGTACACCGACTCGCCCTCGCTCGTGCGCAGCACGTCCACCTCGCCCGCGTCGGCGAGCGACTGGAGCGTGCGGTACACCGTGGTCAGGCCCACCGAGTCGCCGCGGTGCTTGAGCATGTCGTGCAGCTCCTGCGCACTGCGGAACTCGTCCACCTCGTCCAGCGCCGCCGCCACGGCGGCACGCTGCCGCGTGGACCGGCCTCGCACCGGGGCGGTGTTCCCGCCGGTTGGCGCCGTGGTCACAGGAGCCTCCTTGCCTCGCCCGCACATGTGTCGGGCCATTCTGCCAGGCCGCGCGCGGGCCCCGTCCCGCGCTCAGACCCTGACGTCGTCACTCGGCCGTCGCGTGCCCGGCATGTCCACCGTGCACTCGGCGCCGTCCGCCGCCGGTTTCGCCCGCAGGCGCGCCAGCGGCAGCGCCAGAGCGGTGAGCACCACGAAGACGGCGATGGCCAGCAGGACAATCGTCGCTCCGGGCGGCACGTCCCGGTAGTAGGAGGTGCTGGTTCCGGTCAGGGCCACGGCGACCCCGATCCCCACCGCGAGCCCGAACGTCGCCCGGAACGAGCGCGTCACCTGCTGCGCGGCCGCCACGGGCACCACCATGAGCGCGCTGACCAGCAGCAGGCCCACGACGCGCATCGCGACGCTGACCGTGACCGCCGCGGTCACCGCGACCAGCAGATTCAGCGCGCGGACCGGCAGGCCGGTCACCCGCGCGAACTCCTCGTCCTGGCTGATCGCGAACAGCTGCTTGCGCAGCCCCAGCGAGACCAGCACCACGAAGCCGGCCAGGATCGCGATGGCCGTCAGGTCCTCCTGCGAGACCGTGGACAGCGAGCCGAACAGGAACGAGCCCAGGTTCGCCGTCGACCCCGTGTCGGAGAGGTTGACGAGCATCACGCCGCCGGCCATGCCGCCGTAGAACAGCATCGCCAGCGCGATGTCACCGCGCGTACGCCCGTAGGCACGGATGAGCTCCATCAGGACCGCGCCGAGCACCGACACCAGTGTGGCCATCCACACCGGGTTGGTGGACAGCAGGAAGCCGAGGCCGACACCCGTCATCGCGACATGGCCGATTCCGTCACCCATCAGCGCCTGCCGCCGCTGGACCAGATGAATGCCGACCGCCGGAGCGGTGATGCCCACCAGAAGCGCCGCGAGCAACGCCCGCTGCATGAACGCCGTTTCCAGGATTTCCATGATCAGGTCAGCAGTCCCGTGCGGAGCGGCTCGTCGGCCGCGTGCGGATGTACGTGGTCGTGGCCCGGCAGGGCGTGCTGGCCCACCGCCGTCGGCGGCGGCCCGTCATGGACCACACAGCCGTCGCGCAGCACCACGGCCCGGTCGATCAGCGGCTCCAGCGGCCCCAGCTCGTGCAGCACGAGCAGCACCGACGTGCCGTTCGCGACCTGGTCGCGCAGCGTCGACGCGAGGATCTCCTGGCTCGCGAGGTCCACGCCCGCCATCGGCTCGTCCATGATCAGCAGTTCGGGCTCGGAGGCCAGCGCCCGCGCGATCAGCACCCTCTGGTGCTGGCCGCCCGACAGCGCGGTCACCGAGTCCCTGGCCCGGTCGGCGAGACCCACCAGCTCGATGGCCCGCGCCACGGCCGCCTTGTCGGCGCGCGAGGAGAAACCGAAACGGGTGCGGGAGAGGCGGCCGGCGGACACGACCTCCCGCACGGTCGCCGGCACGCCGCTGGCGGCCGTCGTCCGCTGCGGCACGTAGCCGACCCGCGCCCACTGCCGGAAGCGGCGCAGGGGCGTGCCGAACAGTTCGATCGAGCCGCTCGTCACCGGCACCTGGCCGATCACGGAGCGCACCGCGGTCGACTTGCCGGAGCCGTTGGCGCCGAGCAGCGCCACGACCTCACCGCGTCCGACGGTGAGGTCCACCCCGCGCAGCACGGGGCGCGTGCCGAGCGTGGCCCGGGCACCCCTGACGGATATGACCGGATCGACGGCCGGTTCCGTGACGGGCTCCATGGCGTGTGCCTCCGTTGCGTGCGGGGTGGGTGTCGCCTCGTGCGGGATCACTTCGCGCCGAGAGCCTTCTGCAGCGCGGCGAGGTTGGAGCGCATGACCTCCATGTAGTCATCGCCCTTGGACCTGTCGGTGATTCCCTCCAGCGGGTCGAGGACGTCCGTCTTCAGCCCGGCGTCCTGCGCGAGCGTCTTCGCCGTCCTGTCGCTCGCGAGGGTCTCGAAGAAGACCGTGGTGACCTTCTCCTCCTTCGCGATCGTCTGGAGTTCCTTGATCCGCGCCGGGCTGGGCTCGGACTCGGGGTCGAGGCCCGCGATGCCCTCCTGGTCGAGGCCGTAGCGCTCGGCGAGGTAGCCGAAGGCGGAGTGCGTGGTGATGAACGTCTTCGTGGCCGAGTTCTTCAGGCCCTGCTGGAAGTCGGTGTCCAGGTCCTTCAGCTTGGCGACCAGCGCGTCGGCGTTCTTCGTGTAGTCCGCGGCGTGGTCGGGGTCCGCCTTCCCGAGGGCCTTGCCGACGCCCTCGGCGACCTCGGCGTACTTCACCGGGTCGAGCCAGATGTGCGGGTCGGCGCCGGCCTCGCTCTCGCCCTCGTGCGCGGCTTCCTCGTGGGAGGCTTCCTCGTGACCGTGCTCGTCCTCGTGGGCGGCCTCTTCGTGGCCGCTCTCCTCGTGCCCGTGGTCGTGGCCGGCCTCGGTGCCGTGGTTCTCCAGCGTCGTGAGCGTGGCGGCGTCGATCTTGTGCTCCACGCCGGACTCGGCGATCGCCTCGTCGACGGCGGGCTGGACGCCCTTGAGGTAGAGGATCAGGCCGGAGTCGTTCAGCTCGGCGGTCTGGCGGGGCTTGAGCTCGAGGTCGTGCGGCTCGACACCGGGCTTGGTGAGCGTGGTGACGGAGACGTTGGCGCCACCTATCTGCTCGGCGAGATACTGCATCGGATAGAAAGACGCCACGACCTTCAGCCTGCCGTCGCTGCCGCCCTCGGCGGCGTCGGAGGAAGAGCACGCGGAGACGGCCACGAGGCCGAGCGCAACGGCTCCGGCGACGGCGGTGGTGGGTATGAGGCGTCGTACGTTCATGACAGTCATTTTCAACAAAATCGGAAACGATTGTCAATAAACCCTGTGGCCTGGCCATCCACCCGGACCGATTTGATCCGGGGGGTGCGGCCGCCGGTAACCTGAAGCATTCTCCGTTCGTCGTCGTCGTTATGAAGAGAGCACCGTGGCCGCCGACAAGATCGACACCATCGTCAGCCTGAGCAAGCGCCGTGGCTTCGTCTACCCGTGCAGCGAGATCTACGGCGGCCAGAAGGCCGCCTGGGACTACGGACCGCTGGGTGTCGAGCTCAAGGAGAACATCAAGCGCCAGTGGTGGCGCTACATGGTCACGTCCCGCGAGGACGTCGTCGGTATCGACTCGTCGGTGATCCTGGCCACCGAGGTGTGGGAGGCCTCCGGTCACGTCGCCACCTTCACTGACCCGCTCACCGAGTGCACCTCCTGCCACAAGCGCTACCGCGCCGACCACCTGGAGGAGGCCTTCGAGGCGAAGCACGGCCGCCTCCCGGAGAGCCTCGCCGAGGTCAACTGCCCCAACTGCGGCAACAAGGGTCAGTTCACCGAGCCCAAGCAGTTCTCCGGCCTGCTCTCCACCCACCTCGGTCCCACGCAGGACTCCGGCTCCATCGCCTACCTGCGCCCGGAGACCGCCCAGGGCATCTTCACCAACTTCGCCCAGGTCCAGCAGACCTCGCGCAAGAAGCCCCCGTTCGGCATCGCCCAGATGGGCAAGTCCTTCCGCAACGAGATCACGCCGGGCAACTTCATCTTCCGCACCCGCGAGTTCGAGCAGATGGAGATGGAGTTCTTCGTCAAGCCGGGCGAGGACGAGCAGTGGCACGAGTACTGGATGGAGCAGCGCTGGAACTGGTACACCGGCCTCGGCCTGCGTGAGGAGAACATGCGCTGGTTCGAGCACCCGGCCGAGAAGCTCTCCCACTACTCCAAGCGCACCGCCGACATCGAGTACCGCTTCCAGTTCGGCGGCAACGAGTGGGGCGAGCTCGAGGGTGTGGCCAACCGCACCGACTACGACCTCTCCGCGCACTCCAAGGCGTCCGGCACCGACCTGTCGTACTTCGACCAGGAGGCCGGCGAGCGCTGGACCCCGTACGTCATCGAGCCCGCGGCCGGCGTCGGCCGGACCATGCTCGCCTTCCTCCTCGACGCCTACAACGAGGACGAGGCCCCCAACGCCAAGGGCGTCATGGAGAAGCGCACGGTCATGCGCCTCGACCCGCGCATCGCGCCGGTCAAGGTCGCCGTGCTGCCGCTGAGCCGCAACGCGCAGCTGTCGCCGAAGGCCAAGGGCCTCGCCGCCGACCTCCGGCAGAACTGGAACATCGAGTTCGACGACGCGGGCGCCATCGGCCGCCGCTACCGCCGCCAGGACGAGATCGGCACCCCGTTCTGCGTCACCGTCGACTTCGACACTCTCGACGACAACGCGGTCACGGTCCGCGAGCGCGACACCATGAAGCAGGAGCGCGTCTCCCTGGACCAGATCCAGGGCTACCTGGGCAGCCGCCTGCTCGGCTGCTGACGTTCGTCCGCCGTTCCTCACGAAGCCCCCGGTTCCGGGCACGGAACCGGGGGCTTCGTGTGCACACTGGGGCCCATGGTGTCGACGACCACCAGCAAGGTCAGCAGATGGGACGGGCACGGCAGGGAACACGTCGTGCGCGTCCAGCGGTCCGGTGTGCAGCGGCAGTTGCGCTGTGACACCTGTGGGTGGCGCAGGAGCGTCCGTTATTCCCCCTGGCTTCGCCGGTGGTGCCCCCGACCCTGGATGAAGGCGGAGGAGCACCTGGTCCAGGAGCACCAGGCGACGGTCGACCCGACGGCCTCCTAGCGGAGGCCGTCAGGCGCGCAGGCCGCGCAGCAGGAGGCCCACCACGGCGTCGAACTCGGCGTCGACGGTGGGCTTCTGCCACTCCGGCGCGTACGCCGGGTCGTGGAAGCGGGCCGTCGCGCCGAACAGCGCCCGGGCCGTGGCCGCCGGGTCCTCGGCGGTGAACTCCCCGGCGCGGACGCCCTCTTCGACGATCTTGCGCAACTGGCCGATCAGGACCTCCAGATGCCGTTCCACCACGCCGCTGTTCTCGTCGATCAGCACGCCGTACGTGGCGAACAGCTCGGGATCGTCGCCCGCCTTGTGGCGCTTGGCCTCGAAGAGCGCGGAGAGCCAGTCGGCGACCTTCTGCCGGGCGGTGCGGTCCGCCGCCTCGGTGAGCGCGGCGAGGGCGACCTCGGTGCGGGCCAGCCAGCGGTCGGTCACCGCCTCGCGCAGCGCCGCCTTCGTGCGGAAGTGCCGGTAGACGCTGCCGTGGGAGACCCCGAGCGCCCGCGCGACGTCGACGACCGTGGCCTTGGCCGGACCGTAGCGTCGCAGCACCTCCTCGGTTGCTTCGAGGATGCGCTCGGCGGTCAGGGTCTCGGTGGGCATGAGGTCGACAGTACCCGGCGAGGCGGCGGGGTCAGCGCTCGCTGTCCAGGTGGGCCATCTGGGCCGCCGGATAGCGCTCGCCGGCCGCGGCACCTGCCGGGACCGCCCGCTCGACGGCCGCCAGGTCGTCGGCCGACAGCTCCACGTCCAGCGCGCCCAGCGCCTCGGCCAGTCGCGTACGGGTGCGGGCGCCGATCAGCGGCACGATGTCCTCGCCGCGCGAGAGCACCCAGGCGATCGCCGTCTGCGCCACGCTCACGCCCTTGTCCTCGGCCACCTTGCGCAGCTGCTCCACCAGGTCCAGGTTCCGCTGGAGGTTGTCGCCCTGGAAGCGGGGGCTCATCCCCCGGAAGTCGCCGGGGGTGAAGGAGTGGTCACGGGTGACGTGGCCGCTGATCAGCCCGCGGGAGAGCACGCCGTACGCCGTGACGCCGATGCCCAGCTCGCGGACGGTGGGCAGGATCTCCTCCTCGATGCCGCGGGAGATCAGGGAGTACTCGATCTGGAGGTCGGCGATCGGGGCGACGGCGGCGGCCCGGCGGATGGTCTGCGCACCGACCTCCGAGAGCCCGATGTGGCGGACGTGGCCGGCCTCGACCAGCTCGGCGATGGCGCCGACGGTCTCCTCGATCGGCACGTCCGGGTCC
Organism: Streptomyces sp. NPDC049597; assembly: GCF_040675505.1. NCBI lineage: Bacteria > Bacillati > Actinomycetota > Actinomycetes > Kitasatosporales > Streptomycetaceae > Streptomyces > Streptomyces sp. NPDC049597. The sequence goes on along the minus strand of NZ_JBFAOY010000001.1, from coordinate 417,830 downwards.
ACGCGGGCGATCCGGTAGACGTCGATGTGGTCGGTGCCGAGGCGCTGGAGGCTGTACGCGGCGAAGTTCTTGACGGCGGCGGGCCGGCCGTCGTAGCCGGTGAAGTCGCCCTCGACGGTGCGCAGCGCGCCGAACTTGACGCTGATCAGGGCGTTTTCACGGGCGGACGTGCCCGCGCTGCGCAGGGCCTCGTTGATCAGCAGTTCGTTGTGGCCCATGCCGTAGAAGTCGCCCGTGTCGAGGAGCGTGACGCCGGCGTCCAGGGCGGCGTGGACGGTCGCGATGGACTCGGCGCGGTCGCTCTCGCCGTAGAGGGCGGACATGCCCATGCAGCCGAGGCCCAGGGGGAAGACGCGCGGGCCGGTGGTGCCGAGGGCGCGGGTGGCGTGCGGGACGGAGGTCATGAGGGGCTCCCATTCGTCAGGTCTCGTGCTGACGACTATGGCATGACTGCTGACAGATTTCAATATCTGTCATTCGGTGCGGAAAACCGGGTGCCGTCGGGCCGGCCGCGCGCTACTGTCCGTGTCATGTCTTCGTTCTTCCAGATCTACGAGTGAGACGGCGGCGGCCCGCCCGCCGTCCGGAATCCGAGTCACCTCTCACCCCTCTCACCCCGACGGGAGAACCTCATGGCCAAGAGCCGGAACAACCTGCTCGGCGTGGGCGGACAGCGCAAGAAGCTGTCCCGCGCCGACCAGCACGGAAACGGGCCCGCGCGCAGCGCGGACCGCAAGGCGGCCGCCGACCAGAAGCAGGAGCTGCTGCGCAAGATGCGCGAGCGCGCCGAGGGCCGCCAGGAGCAGCCGCAGGAGGACGCCTCCTGATCGCAGGAAGGGGCCCGGTCCGCGTGGACCGGGCCCCTTCGCGTGTCCGGCCTCGGCCATCGCGCGCCGCACCGAGTGAGCGGACCGGGCCCTTTCGCGTGTCCGGCCTCGGCCACCGCGCGCCGCACCGGGTGAGCGGACCGGGCCCTTTCGCGTGTCCGGCCTCGGCCACCGCGCGCCGCACCGGGTGAGCGGACCGGCCTGGAGCGCACCCTCCGCGGCGGCGCTGCCCAGCCGGCGACGCCCCGAAGAAGGGGCACCCCCGTCGGGACGAACGCCAGTCCCGCGGCCGCCGCGCTCATCGCCTGCGCCATGACCTGGAACGCACCGGGCGCTCGCGGTCCCGGCCGCCCACGCTTGACGCTCTGCCCGGCGGAGCGCCGACAGAGGCCGGGTCACCGGGGGGCGCGGGCCTCCTCCTCGGTGGCAGGCGCGAGGAGCCGGGCCGTGCGGCGAGCGGACTCCTGGGCACGACGGCCGCTGGTGAGGGCGCCGACGACGAGCACGCACAGGCCGCAGCCCGCGATGATCCACCAGGCGGCCCGGCTCGCGGCGACGAAGCCCTCGCTGTGCCCGGCGGTGGGGACTCCGGCGGCGAGTACGGCCCCGATGACGGCGACGCCGAGCGTCTGGCCGACCTGGCGGCTGGTGGAGGCGACGGCGGCGGCGACCCCGGCCTGGGCGCGGGGCATGCCGGAGACGGCGGTGTTGGTGATCGGCGTGTTGACCATGCCGAAGCCCAGGCCGAACAGCACGAAGCCGGTGAACATCAGCACCTGCGAGGTCTCGGCCTCGAACGCGGCGAACAGGACCCCGCTCGCGGCCATGGTGGTGCCGGCGACCAGCAGCGGCAGGCGCGGGCCCCGGCTGCCGACGAGCCGTCCCGCCAGCGGGGCGGACACGAGCGTGAGGCCCGCCATCGGCAGCATGTAGAGGCCGGCGTGCAGGGCGGAGTACCCGCGGACGTCCTGCAGGTAGAGGGTGTTGACGAAGAGGAAGCCGGCGAGTGCCGCGAACGCGCACACCGCGATGACGGTGGCCCCGCTGAACGGCAGGCTGCGGAAGAAGCGCAGGTCGATGAGGGGCTCGTGGCGCCTCGGCTCGTAGAGGAGGAGCCCGGCCAGGGCCACGGCCGAGAGCACGGCGAAGGCGGGGCGGGCCTCGATGATCGCGTACGTGAGCGAGCCGAGCAGCACGATCACGAGGAGCTGGCCGACGGGGTCGGCCCGGCGGGGCCGGGGGGCCCGGGACTCGGGGACGTAACGCCAGGTGAGCAGCAGGGCGGCGAGGCCGACGGGCAGGTTGACCCAGAAGATGGACCGCCAGCCCACGGAATCGACGAGCAGCCCGCCGACCAGCGGTCCCGCGGCCATCGAGATGCCGACGACGCCGCCCCAGAGGCCGATGGCCCGGGCCCGTTCGCGTGGGTCGGTGAAGGTGTTGGTGATGATCGACATGGCCACGGGGTTGAGCATCGAGCCGCCGACGGCCTGCACCATGCGGAACACGACGAGCAGTTCGAGGCTGGGCGCCAGCGAGCAGAGCAGGGACCCGAGGGTGAACAGCACGAGCCCGGCCAGGAAGACCCGGCGGCGGCCGATGCGGTCGGCGGTGGAGCCGGCGAGCATCAGCAGCGAGGCGAGGACGAGGGTGTAGGCGTCGATCGTCCACTGCATCCCCGCGACGGAGGCGTCCAGCTCGTCGCGCAGGGAGGGGAGCGCGACGTTCAGGACGGTGTTGTCGAGGCTGACGATCAGCAGGCTGGTGCAGCAGATCGCCAGGATCAGGATCCGGTGCCGACGGCCGATCTCGTCCATGGGTGCATAGTACGGCTAACTAAGGACCGTGCCGGTGAGCGACAATGGGGCCCATGACCACGCTCGCCCCTGCTGCCGCCACACTCCGGATCGGCCCGCACACCGTGCAGCCGCCGGTGGTGCTCGCACCCATGGCCGGAATCACCAACGCCCCCTTCCGCACCCTCTGCCGTGAGTTCAGCGGGGGCAAGGGCCTGTTCGTGAGCGAGATGATCACCACGCGAGCGCTGGTCGAGCGCAACGAGAAGACGATGCAGCTCATCCACTTCGACGCGACCGAGACCCCGCGCTCGATCCAGTTGTACGGAGTGGACCCGGTCACCGTCGGCAAGGCCGTGCGCATGATCGTGGACGAGGACCTGGCCGACCACATCGACCTGAACTTCGGCTGCCCGGTCCCCAAGGTGACCCGCAAGGGCGGCGGCTCGGCCCTGCCGTACAAGCGGCCGCTGCTGCGGGCGATCCTCCACGAGGCCGTGACCAACGCGGGTGACCTGCCGGTCACGATGAAGATGCGCAAGGGCATCGACGACGACCACATCACGTATCTCGACGCGGGCCGTATCGCGGTCGACGAGGGGGTCACGGCGATCGCGCTGCACGGGCGCACGGCGGCGCAGCACTACGGCGGCACGGCCGACTGGGACGCGATCGCGCGTCTCAAGGAGCACGTGCCGGAGATCCCGGTGCTCGGCAACGGCGACATCTGGTCGGCGGACGACGCGCTGCGGATGGTGCGCGAGACCGGCTGCGACGGGGTGGTCGTGGGGCGCGGCTGCCTCGGGCGGCCGTGGCTCTTCGGCGACCTGGTGGCGGCCTTCGAGGGGCGTACGGACGCCTACGCGCGGCCGTCGCTGCGCGAGGTCGCGGACGTGATGCTGCGGCACGCGACGCTGCTGGGCGAGTGGATCGGCGACGAGTCGCGCGGAGTGATCGACTTCCGCAAGCACGTGGCCTGGTACCTCAAGGGTTTCTCGGTCGGTTCGCAGATGCGCAAGAAGCTCGCGGTCACCTCGTCCCTGGACGAGCTCGGCACCCAGCTGCGCGAGCTCGATCTGGACCAGCCGTGGCCGGTGGGGGCGGACGGGCCTCGGGGCAGGACGTCGGGCAACAACCGCGTGGTGCTGCCGGACGGCTGGCTGAAGGATCCGTACGACTGCGCGGGCGTGAGCGCGGACGCGGAACTGGACACCTCGGGCGGCTGAGGGCCCGGCCCCCGGCGGGCGGCGCTGAACAAGCCCCGGAACGGACCGTGAGGGCCGGCCGGACGACTCATGCGGCTGGCATCAGGTGCCGGACCGGAGGCCCGCTCGTTTGAGCGCCCAAACCTGCGCGGCCGGGCAGGGTCCGACCACGGAGCGGATGGGATGAGCTCGATTCAGGGCCGGAACGGCGGCTCTGTGTCGCTCAACGTGATTCCATGGTGACGGAGAATGCTCGGGGAGGTGTCCGGATGGTGACATCTGAGCGGCGACCGGAGGGTGATTCTCGCCACCCCTGAGGACCTTGCGGCTCATATGAGCGCCATTTTGCATGGTGCATTTCTCAAAGGATGGCACTGAGTGCCAGGTGCCCTCGCTTTGATCGATCGACGCAATGAACACGCTCCGTGTGTCTGCTCAGGAGATCCAGGTACTCTCCGCACTCTTGCGTTCAAGCAATGAAGGCAGCTGACTCATCGCGGTGATCGGCGCGTCACTTTTGATCTGCTGGCGCACGGGTGGTTGAGCCCGTATGACGCGCAAGTGGACGTACCGAGGCGCCTTCGATCTGGGTATGTTCCTCGCCGTCAGGGCAGCCACCGAGTCCTCGAGGAGTCGAGACCCGTGTCGGAAAACAAAGATCAGAAGTTCGTCTACGACTTCACCGAGGGCAACAAGGACCTCAAGGACCTGCTCGGCGGGAAGGGCGCCAACCTCGCCGAGATGACCAACCTCGGTCTCCCGGTCCCTCCGGGTTTCACCATCACCACCGAGGCCTGCAAGGTCTACCTCGAGAGCGGTGAGGAGCCCGCGGCGCTGCGCGACGAGGTGACCGCCCACCTCGATGCCCTGGAGCAGTCCATGGGCAAGAAGCTCGGCCAGGCCGACAACCCGCTGCTGGTATCCGTACGCTCGGGCGCCAAGTTCTCGATGCCCGGCATGATGGACACCGTCCTCAACATCGGTCTCTCCGACGAGTCGGTGACGGGCCTCGCCGCGCAGGCCGGCGACGAGCGCTTCGCCTGGGACTCCTACCGTCGCCTCATCCAGATGTTCGGCAAGACCGTGCTGGGCGTCGACGGCGAGCTCTTCGAGGACGCCCTCGACGAGGCCAAGGCCGCGAAGAAGGTCACCGTCGACACCGACCTCGACGCCGCCGACCTGAAGAAGCTGGTCAAGCAGTTCAAGAAGATCGTCAAGGCCGAGGCCGGACGCGACTTCCCGCAGGACCCGCGCGAGCAGATGGACCTCGCCATCCACGCGGTCTTCGACTCCTGGAACACCGACCGCGCCAAGCTCTACCGCCGTCAGGAGCGCATCCCCGGCGACCTCGGCACCGCGGTCAACGTCTGCTCCATGGTCTTCGGCAACCTCGGCCCGGACTCCGGCACCGGTGTCGCCTTCACCCGTGACCCGGCCTCCGGCCACCAGGGCGTCTACGGTGACTACCTGCAGAACGCGCAGGGCGAGGACGTCGTCGCCGGTATCCGCAACACCGTGCCGCTCGCCGAGCTCGAGTCGATCGACAAGAAGTCGTACGACCAGCTGATGCAGATCATGGAAACCCTCGAGACGCACTACAAGGACCTGTGCGACATCGAGTTCACCATCGAGCGCGGCCAGCTGTGGATGCTGCAGACCCGCGTCGGCAAGCGCACCGCCGGAGCCGCGTTCCGCATCGCCACGCAGCTCGTCGACCAGGGCCTGATCGACGAGGCCGAGGCGCTCCAGCGCGTCAACGGCGCGCAGCTCGCGCAGCTGATGTTCCCGCGCTTCGACGACACGGCGAAGACCGAGCTGCTCGGCCGCGGCATCGCCGCCTCCCCGGGCGCGGCCGTCGGCAAGGCCGTGTTCGACTCGTACACCGCGGTCAAGTGGTCGCGTTCCGGCGAGAAGGTCATCCTGATCCGCCGCGAGACGAACCCGGACGACCTGGACGGCATGATCGCCGCCGAGGGCATCCTGACCTCGCGCGGCGGCAAGACCTCCCACGCGGCCGTCGTGGCGCGCGGCATGGGCAAGACCTGTGTCTGCGGCGCCGAGGAGCTGGAGGTCGACACCAAGCGCCGCCGGATGACCGTGGGCGACCAGGTCATCGAGGAGGGCGACGTCGTCTCCATCGACGGCTCCACCGGCAAGGTGTACCTCGGTGAGGTCCCGGTCGTGCCGTCCCCGGTCGTCGAGTACTTCGAGGGCCGCATGCACGCGGGCGCCGACGACGCCGACGAGCTGGTCGCCGCCGTGCACCGGATCATGGCCTACGCGGACCGGGTCCGCCGGCTGCGGGTGCGGGCGAACGCGGACAACGCCGAGGACGCGCTGCGCGCGCGGCGGTTCGGCGCGCAGGGCATCGGCCTGTGCCGCACGGAGCACATGTTCCTCGGCGAGCGCCGCGAGATGGTCGAGAAGCTGATCCTCGCCGACACCGACGACGAGCGCGCCGAGGCCCTGAAGGCCCTGCTGCCGCTGCAGAAGAAGGACTTCGTCGAGCTGTTCGAGGCGATGGACGGGCTGCCGGTGACGGTGCGTCTGCTCGACCCCCCGCTGCACGAGTTCCTGCCCGACATCACCGAGCTGTCGGTGCGCGTCGCGCTCGCCGAGGCCCGCAAGGACCCGCACGAGAACGACCTGCGCCTGCTCCAGGCCGTGCACCGGCTGCACGAGCAGAATCCGATGCTGGGTCTGCGCGGTGTACGCCTCGGTCTGGTCATCCCCGGCCTGTTCACCATGCAGGTGCGGGCGATCGCGGAGGCCGCGGCCGAGCGCATCGAGGCAAAGGGCGACCCGCGCGCGGAGATCATGATTCCGCTCGTGGGCACGGTCCAGGAGCTGGAGATCGTCCGCGACGAGGCCGAGCAGGTCATCGCGGAGGTGCAGGCGGCGACGGGCGTCGAGCTCAAGCTGGCGCTCGGCACGATGATCGAGCTGCCGCGTGCCGCGCTGACCGCCGGCCAGATCGCCGAGGCCGCCGAGTTCTTCTCCTTCGGCACGAACGACCTCACCCAGACGGTCTGGGGCTTCTCGCGCGACGACGTGGAGGCGAGCTTCTTCACGGCGTACCTGGAGAAGGGCATCTTCGGGGTGTCGCCGTTCGAGACGATCGACAAGGACGGTGTGGGCTCGCTCGTCCGCAGCGCGGTGGCGGCGGGCCGGGCGACGCGCCCGGACCTGAAGCTGGGCGTGTGCGGCGAGCACGGCGGTGACCCGGAGTCGGTGCACTTCTTCCACGAGGTGGGCCTGGACTACGTCTCCTGCTCCCCGTTCCGCATCCCGGTGGCGCGCCTCGAGGCGGGCCGGGCGGCGGCCCAGTCGACGGGCAGCGACTCGCGCTGACGCGGGGCGGTGCTCGGCCGACGGCGTCCGAGCACCCACGCGTCCGAGCGCGGACACATACTTCCGGGGCCGTCATCCGGGAGCGGGGCACGAAAACCCGCAGTCCGGAACCTCGACCCTCACCGGCGTCCCGGTGACGGTCCCGGAACTCCAGCGGAAGGGGCAGGCGCCCTGTGCGAGGCGCCTGCCCCTTCCGCGTTGTCCGTTCGGCCGCTTCGATCGAGCCGTCCGCCGGCGGCTCGCCTCCGCCGAGGGCCGTCGTCGAACCGGTTGCGCCCCCGTCGTCAGGAGCGCGGTCCGTGCCGGGGGGGCCCACGCCTGCTGACCATTCGTTCAGTTGAATTCCGTACGTCCAACGGGAATCGAATTCCCGACATTCTCACTGCCGGGGAAACCGGTTTCCCCCTGGAGAAACCGGCGGAGTGCGGCCGGCGGATCCCCACCCGCCGACCGCACTCCATTACCCGTGCCGGACACGGAGCCGCAACCTCCGCCACCGCCGCCGGACGCGGAAGGCCCCCCACGGTCCTTGCTGCGTCACATCGGTGAAGTAGGTTTCATGCCCGACGCCGTACAGCCTTTCGGTTGCCCCCGGGCTCCCGCGAGGCGTTTCAACTGTGGCTGAAACACCATGGTAACAACCTGTGATTGCATGCATACTCAGTGATGGGGGGCGATTGCGAGTGCAACAGGTGGGGGTTCGGTGCTTCGAATTCATTTCAATGCGGACGACCTGGCGAAAGTGCGCATGGCCGCCAGGCCCGACGCGTTGTGGGAATCCATTCTCAGTTTTCACCGATTGCGCGACCGCAGAGGCGCACTCACCTTCGGCGAATGGCGCTCGGAAGCCCGCACCCGGTTGAAAGGTGAAACACGCCTGCTCGCCCAGCTCGTACCGCCGAGGGGTTATTTCCCCGACTTCCTGACGCCCGCGGAGGGCCGTCACGGCCTCGACGCCGGACTGGAGGCGCTCCGCGCCACACCGCCCGTACGGCTGCACACCGAGCTGGCCCTCGCGGTCGCCCACCGCTCGCCGCTGCGCGTGCTGCCCGCCAGGCTCCTCGCCCTCGCCGAGGGGCGCTCGGAGGCCGTCGCCCGTCTCGTGGCCGCCCTGCGCGCCTACTACCGGGCCGCCGTCGAGCCGTACTGGCCCCACATCCAGGCCCGCGTCGAGGCGGACCGCGCCGTGCGCGGCCGCGCACTGCTCGACGGGGGTGCGGGCGAACTCCTCGCCTCGCTGCCGCCGGTCCTGCGCTGGCGCGCCCCCGTGCTGGAGGCCGACTACCCGGTCGACCGCGAACTGCGCCTGGAGGGGCGGGGGCTGCTGCTCCAGCCGTCGTTCTTCTGCCGCGGCACCCCGGTGGTGCTGCGCGACGCCTCGCTGCCGCCGGTGCTCGTCTACCCCGTCTCGCACGGGGCGGAGGCGTCCTTCGGCGAGGCGGCGGGCCCCTCGCTGGGCCGCCTCGTCGGCCACACGCGCTCCGCGGTGCTCCAGGCCATCCGCAACGGCTGCACCACCAGCGAACTGGCCCGCAGGGCAGGGGTCTCCCTCGCCTCCGCGAGCCAGCACGCCGCGGTGCTCCGCGAGGCCGGACTCGTCGTGACCCTGCGCCACGGCAACGCGGTCCTGCACACGCTGACCCCGCTGGGCGCCGCCCTGCTGCGCGGCGGCGCCTGTGCGGAGCCCGAGCACTACGCGCGGAACGGACCCGTCACCTCGTAGGTGATGCCGCCCGAGGAGCTGCCCGTCGTCCCGCGCTGGCTGGAGAAGTACAGCCGGCGCCCGTCGGGCGAGAAGGCCGGTCCGCAGATCTCCGAGCTCGACTGGCCGGTGATCCTCAGGAACGGCGCGACGACGTCGTCCGGCGTGATCACGCAGATCTCCATGTTGCCGCCGTCCTCGGCGACGAAGAGGTCGCCGGAGGCGGCTCCGGTCACGTTGTCGACACCGGTCAGCGGGGCGCCGCCGCCGATCACGAGGGAGTCGTCGTAGGCCAGTTCGTAGGTGTTGTTCAGCAGGTTCAGCTGCCACAGGCGGTTGTCGCCCTTGGTGGTGAACCACACGGTGTCGTTGGCGTAGTGGCAGCCCTCGCCGCCGTTGAACAGCTTGGCGCCGGAGACCTGGTCGCGGGTGGGGGTCGGGGAGCCGTCGGGGTCCGGCACGGTCGCCCACGTGAAGGAGCCGGAGGTGCCCGTTCCGGCCTTGAGCACCTGGAGGGTGCCGGAGGACAGGTCGCCCCAGGTGGTGGGGACGAACCGGTAGAGGCAGCCGTCGGACGCGTCCTCGGTGAGGTAGATCACCTTGCGCACCGGGTCGGCCGCGGCGGCCTCGTGGTTGAAGCGCCCCATGGCGGACCGGCGTACGGCGGCCTTCACGCCCCACGGGTCCGTCTCGTAGACGTAGCCGGTGCTGACCTCCTCGCAGGAGAGCCAGGTGTTCCACGGGGTGGCGCCGCCCGCGCAGTTGCGGTTGGTGTTGGACAGGATGCGGTACGCGCCGGTGATCGCGCCGGTCGAGGAGAACCTGACGGCGCTCGCGCCGCCGGTGGAGGAGATCTCCGAGTTGGAGACGTAGATCCAGCCGCTGCCGTCGGCGAAACAGGCGCCGCCGTCGGGGGCGTTGTGCCAGATGTACGAGGTGGCGCCGACCTTCTGGCCGGACCGGGCGATCACACGGCTGGTGAATCCGGCCGGGAGCTGGATGCCGTTCGCGTCGGCCGCGCCGAGCGCCCCGTACGGGCCCGCGCCGGGCTGCGCCGGAGCCGCGGACGCGGCGCCCTGCCACAGCGTGAAGCCGAATGCGGCGGCCGACGTGCCGACGACCGCGCCACGCAGGAAACTACGACGTTCCACTTGTCACTCCAGAGGGGGGATGACCGCCCCGCGGCACCGGCCGGCACCACGGGGTCGCGCAGTCGGAGAACCTAGGAGGGGTGAATTGACGCCACGGCAACGGACAGTGACACGGAGGCGTCGACTCCAGAGAGTCCCGCCGACCTACCGGCGCGTTGGTTCCCGGCCGTCACGGGAGTCCCAGGAGATGGCCGGAAATTTTCCTCGCCCGAGCGATGAGTACGGATGACCGTGCCCGTCTACCCCTTCGAGTACACCGCACCGCGAAGCACCCGACGAGAGCGCACGAGAGAGAGACGGCCATGCCCCAGATGATCTTCGTGAACCTGCCCGTGAACGACCTGGAGACCAGCAAGGCCTTCTGGAGCAAGCTCGGCTACTCCTTCAATCCGCAGTTCACCGACGAGAACGCCGCGTGCCTGGTCATCAGCGACACCATCTTCGCGATGCTGCTGACCCAGCCCCGCTTCAAGGACTTCACCAAGAAGGAGATCGCGGACGCCGCCACCACCACCGAGGTGATCCTGGCCCTGAGCGCCGAGAGCCGGGAGAAGGTCGACGAACTCGCGGACGCCGCCCTCGCCGCCGGCGGCTCGCCGGCCAACGACCCGCTGGACTACGGCTTCATGTACAACCGCTCCTTCCAGGACCCCGACCACCACATGTGGGAGGTCGTGTGGATGGACCTGGAGGCGGCCAAGGAGGCCATGGCGCAGGGCGAGTGACTCCTCCGGCGGGGGAGGCGGCGGGCCGGTCGTGACGGACGCGTCACGACCGGCCCGCCCGCTGGTACAGCCCCGGTGTCACGCCGAAACAGCGCACGAACCACCGGTGGAAGTGGCTCTGGTCCGTGAAACCCACCGCGACGGCCGCGTCCGCCGCCGGCGTACCGGCCGCGAGCAGCGAGCGCGCGCGGCGCAGGCGCACCAGCCGCTGCCAGTCCGCAGGCGACATCCCGTACTCGGCCCTGAAGGCCCGGTACAGGGCGAACCGGCTGCAGCCCGCCGCCTCGGCGAGCGCCTCGGCCGTCACCTTCTGCGCGTACGCCTCCTCCAGCAGCGCACGCGCCCGGCGCGCCGCGAGCCGCCCCGGGCCGTCGCGCCCGGGGACGCGTGCGCGCGGCGGGCGCGCCGTGCCGCGGGCGACCATGGCGGTGACCGCCGCGGTCAGACGCTCGTCGCGCACCAGAGGATCCGCCTCGCCGACGAGCGCGGTGTGCAGCCGCAGCAGCGCGTCACGCAGCACCGGGTCGCTCAGCGCGGGCGCCGGGAACAGCGGCATGACCGCCCGCCCGCCGGACATGTCCGCCAGCACCCCGCGGACGACGTCGGGGCCGATGTGCACGATCCGGTACTGGTACCCGAGGTCGGCCGCGGCCCGCCCGTCGTGCGGCTCGTCCGGGTTGAACGCCATCACCATGCCCGCGCCGCTGGTGTGCGCGCCGCCCCGGCAGCTGAAGCGCTGGGCGCCCGCCTCGGTGATCCCGAACGAGTACGCGTCATGGCTGTGCGGGTGGTAGACGTGGTCGAAGAAGTGGGCGTGCATGGCCTCCAGCGGACGGTCCGGGTCGCGCCAGTAGCGTGCCCAGCCGTCGCCGGTCGCGCCCGGTGAGCCGTGAGCGGTGTCCACCCCCTCATTGTGGGCCCCGCACGAACGTACAAGACCGGGAAGGGCGGACCGGGCGACGCTGGTCCCATGAACTCGGCGAAGACGGCGTACCCGGTCAAGGGCAAGGACAACCCGTATCTGCTGCTGACGGTGACGATGGTGCTGTGGGGCAGCGCCTTCAGCAGTTCCAAGGTGGTCGTGGAGCAACTGCCCCACGGTGTCGCGGCGTTCCTCCGCTTCGGCGGCGGCGCGCTCGCCCTGCTGGTCGCCGTGCGCCTCTTCGGACGGCGCGGCGCACGGGTCGCCGCGCGCGACAGGGGGAGGGCGGCGCTGGCCGGGCTGCTCGGCGTCTTCGCGTACAACCTGTGCTTCTTCTGGGGGCTCTCGCTGGCGCCCTCGATGGACGCCGGCGTGATCCTCCCGGTCATGAGCCCCGTCCTGACGACCGCGTTCCTGCTGCTCGCCCGCAGGGAGACGGCGTCGCCCGCCCGCATCGCGGGGCTCGGCCTGGGCGTGGTGGGCGCCGTGGTCTTCTTCGTGGGGGCCGGCACCGGCGGAGGGGGCGCGACGCGGTTGACCGGGGATCTGCTGTTCCTGCTCAGCGCCGTCTGCTGGGCCTCGTTCACGCTCGCCGGGCCGCGCGTGCTGGCCGGCATCGAACCGCTGCGGGCCACGACGTACGCGACCTGCGCCGGAGCCGTGGCCCTCGGCCTCTTCTCGGCCCCCGAGCTGGGTGCCGTGAGCTGGAGCGAACTGCCCGCCGGGACATGGCTGAACGTGGTGTACCTCGCCGTCGGGCCGACCGCCCTCGCCAACTTCCTCTACTACCGCGGAGTCGGCGCGGTCGGTCCCGCCTCGGCCTCCGTGATGATGTTCCTCGTGCCCGTCTTCGGCAGCTCGGCGGCCATCGTCTTCCTGGGCGAGTCCTTCGGCGTCGTCCAGGCGGCCGGCGCCGTGGTGCTGCTCGCCGGCGCGGTGCTCGCCGTCACCCAGGGGCGCCTGCCGGGCCGCCGGGGCCCGGCAGGAGGGGATGCCGCTCACGCGCCGCGAAGAGTCAGGGCAGTGACAGACGACGCGTGAGCGGAGCCGGGGGAGTGCCCGCGGTCAGCCGAGGCGGACCTCGTAAGCGGTCACCGAGACCGTCTCGTCGTCCAGGCAGCGGCCGGACGCCAGGTCGAACCGCTGCTTGAGCAGCGGCGACGCGACGAACGGCCGGCCCGCCGCCGTGCCGATCAGGCCGCGCGCGAGCACCTGCGCGCCGGTGAACGGGTCACGGTTGTCGATCGCGTACGGCACGCCGTCACGGTCCAGGAACAGCCCGGCCTGGCGGCCGTCCGGCAGCAGGGCGGTGACCCCGCGTCCGGGCGTGAGCCGGGACAGCGGGCACACGGCCAGCCACTCGTCGCCGATCCGGAGCTGGATCTGCGTGTCCGTCGACAGCGGCGTCTTCTCAGGGGCGATGGTCATCGGGCGGCAGTACCTTCCAGGGCTTCGTCCAGGGGACGGATGGACAGCAGCGGCAGGTCGGGCTTGACCTGGTCGCGCTCGGGAACGAACTTCACCGTCGGGTCCGGCACGTCGGGCGCGTTGACGAACGACACGAACCGCAGCAGCCGCTCGGGGTCGTTCAGCGTCTCGGCCCACTCGTCGCGGTAGCCGGCGACGTGGTCGGCCATCAGGGACTCCAGCTCGGCGCAGATGCCCAGCGAGTCGTGCACGACGACGTCGCGCACGTGGTCGAGGCCGCCCTCGATCCGCTCCAGCCAGGTCGAGGTGCGCTCCAGCCGGTCGGCGGTGCGGATGTAGAACATCAGGAACCGGTCGATGAGCCTGATCAGTTCGGCGTCGGACAGGTCCTGCGCCAGCAGGTCGGCGTGGCGCGGGGTCGCGCCGCCGTTGCCGCCGACGTACAGGTTCCAGCCGTTGGCCGTGGCGATCACGCCGAAGTCCTTGGACTGGGCCTCCGCGCACTCGCGCTGGCAGCCGGAGACCGCCGACTTCAGCTTGTGCGGGGAGCGCAGGCCGCGGTAGCGCAGCTCCAGGTCGATCGCCATGCGGACCGAGTCCTGCACGCCGTAGCGGCACCAGGTCTGTCCCACACAGGACTTCACGGTCCGCAGCGCCTTGCCGTACGCGTGCCCGGACTCGAAGCCCGCGTCCACCAGCCGACCCCAGATCTGCGGCAGCTGGTCGACCCGCGCGCCGAACAGGTCGATGCGCTGGCCGCCGGTGATCTTCGTGTAGAGACCGAAGTCGCGGGCCACCTCGCCGATGACGATCAGCTTCTCGGGGGTGATCTCACCGCCCGGGATGCGCGGCACGATCGAGTACGAGCCGTTCTTCTGCAGGTTGGCGAGGAAGTGGTCGTTGGTGTCCTGGAGCGCCGCCTGCTCGCCCTCCAGCACGTAGCCGGAGGCGCCGATCGTGGGCGCCAGCGAGGCGATGATGGAGCCGACGGCCGGCTTGCAGACCTCGCAGCCGTTCGTGCCGCGCGCCGCCTCCCGGCCGTGCCCGTCCAGCAGCTCCTGGTACGAGGTGATGCGCAGGACGCGCACGATCTCGTACAGCTCCTGGCGGGTCTGGGCGAAGCAGCCGCACAGGCCCTTGTCGACCTCGACGCCCGCGGCCTCCAGCTCGGCGTTGACCAGCTGGCCGAGCACCTTGACGCAGCTGCCGCAGCCGGTGCCCGCCTTGGTGCACTTCTTGACCTCGGGGACGGTGGTGCAGGAGTGCTCGGTGACGGCGCCCCGGATCGTGCCCTTGGTGACGTTGTGGCAGGAGCAGACGACCGCGTCGTCGGGCAGGGCGGCGGGGCCGAGCGCGACCGGCGCCCCGGAGCCCGCGGGGAGCACCAGCTCCTCGGGGGAGACGGGCGGCACGGAGCCGGTGAACGCGCGCAGCGTGCCGTACGCCTCCGCGTCGCCCACGAGGATGCCGCCGAGCAGCGTGCCCTCGGGGTCGATGACGAGCTTCTTGTAGACACCGGCGCGGGAGTCCGAGTAGACGACGTCGAGGCAGCCTTCGGCCGCGCCGTGCGCGTCACCGAAGGAGGCGACGTCGACGCCGAGCAGCTTCAGCTTGGTGGAGGTGTCGGCGCCGGTGAACGAGGACACCTCGCCCTCCAGCGTGGCCGCCGCGGTCTCGGCCATCTCGTAGCCGGGCGCGACCAGTCCGTAAACGCGCCCGTCGGAGGCGAGCGCGCACTCGCCGATGGCGAACACGGCGGGGTCGGAGGTGCGGCACTGCTCGTCGACGACGATGCCGCCGCGCTCGCCGACGGCGAGACCCGCGTCACGGGCGAGCTGGTCCCGGGGCCGTACGCCCGCGGAGAAGACGACGAGGTCGGTGGCGAGGACCGAACCGTCGGACAGGGCCATGCCGTTCACGGCGCCGTTCTCGCCGGCGGTGACCTCCTGGGTCCCGACGCCGGTGTGGACGGTGAGCCCCATGTTCTCGATGGTGCGCAGCAGCGCGGCGCCGCCGCCCTCGTCGACCTGCACCGGCATCAGGCGCGGCGCGAACTCCACGATGTGGGTCTCGAGCCCGAGCCCCTTGAGCGCGCCGGCCGCCTCCAGACCGAGCAGACCGCCGCCGACGACCGCTCCGACGCGGGACGTCTTCGCGTACTCCTCGATCGCGAGCAGGTCCTCGATGGTCCGGTAGACGAAACAGCCCTCGGCGTCCTTGCCGGGCACCGGCGGGACGAACGGGTACGAGCCGGTCGCCAGCACGAGGGTGTCGTAGGAGAGCGTCAGGCCGGAGCGCGCGGTGACCGTGCGGGCGGCGGTGTCGATCGACTCGGCCGGGTCGCCCAGGTGCAGTTCGATCCCGTGCTTCTCCATGAAGCCGTCCTCGACCATGGACAGGTCCTCGGGCGTGTTCCCGGAGAAGTACGAGGTGAGGCGGACCCGGTCGTAGGCGGGACGCGGTTCCTCGCACAGCACGACGACGCGCGCCCGGTCGGTGACGCCCCGGTCGGCGAGGGCCTCCAGGAATCGCTGGCCGACCATGCCGTGGCCGACGACCACGATGGTGGGGGTGATCGCGGGGGTGGACATCGCAGCCATGTTCAGAGGCCTCCATCATTGGTGAGCAGGTGGAGCAGGGGCACGGAGTCGGGAAGGGCTTCGTCGCCCTCCCAGGCCCGGGCGAGTGCGCCGACCGAGGCGAGATCCCCGAGCAGCACCCCGCCGACGAGCCGGTCCCCGCGGACGACGACCTTGCGGTACGCGCCGCGGGTGGCGTCGGCGAGCTGGACGACGTCGTCGCCAGGCCGGGGTGTGGGGTCGCCGAAGGCGGCGAGGTCGAGAGGGCTCGTCGCCGAGGCGAGTGTGAGCCGGGTCAGGGCACGGGTGCCGGTGTAGCGGGCGGTGGCGCCGGGCCTGAGCACGGACGCGAGGACGTCGGCCTGTTCGAGGGCCGGGCCCGCGAGGCCGTGGACCACGCCGTTGTGCTCGGCGCAGTCGCCGATGGCGTGGATGTACGGGTCGGACGTGCGCAGCTCGTCGTCGACGACGATGCCGCGGCGCACCGTGAGTCCCGCGTCCGCCGCGAGGCCGACTCGGGGGCGTACCCCACAGGCCAGCACCACGAGCTCGGCGTCGAGCGCGAAGCCGTCGGCGAGCACCACGGCGCTGACCGCGTCGTCGGCGCCGGTGCGCAGTCCGCGCACCCGGCACTCGGTGTGCACCTCGACGCCCATGGCCTCCAGGTGGCTGCGCAGCAGCGTCGACGCGGAGACGTCGAGCTGGCGTTCCATGAGGTGCTCGCCCTGCTGGGCCAGCACCACCTTGGCGCCGCGCTCGGCGAGCGCCCGGGCCGCGGAGACGCCGAGCAGCCCGCCGCCGACGACGACGGCCCGGGTGCCGGGCCGGACGGCCCGCGACAGGGCCTCGCAGTCGTCCATGGTCCGGAAGGGGTGCACGCCCTCGGGGAGGCCGGGGCCGATGCCGCGCAGCGGCGGCAGCACCGGGTTGGAACCGGTCGCGAGGACCAGCCGGTCGTAGCCGACCTCCGTGCCGTCCGCGCAGTGCACGAGCCGGCGCTCGCGGTCGATGGACGTCGCCCGCACGCCGCGCCGCACGGGCACCTCGGGCAGGGCGATCACCTCGGGCCCGTACCGCCCGGCGAGCACCTCGGCGAGCAGCACCCGGTTGTACGGGGCGTGCTGCTCCTCGCCGATGACGGTGACGCGCGCGCCCGCGCCCAGCTGCCGCGCGAGCCGCGCGCCTGCCGTCCCGCCGCCGATCACCACGATGTCCGAAGTCATGCAAGCAGAGTGCGTCGCCGGTGTTACCCGGCAGGTTCCCTTCTGTTTCCCGTGAGGAACGCTGCCCTCAGCGGGGGCGGTGTGCGGGTGTGAGGGGCCGTCGCTCACAGGCGGCTGCGCGCCGGTCACGGAAAGCTCAGAGGACGCTCAAGAAACAGAAGTTCGTTGGACGCTGCACGCACCCCGTCCGTAGGGTCGCCGGCGTGCCCGACATATCACTGACCATGCTGGTCGTCCTGTGTCTCGCCGCCGCGGCGGCCGGCTGGATCGACGCTGTGGTGGGCGGCGGCGGACTGCTGCTCCTGCCCGCCCTGCTGCTCGGACTGCCGAACGTCTCGGCCGCCCACGTCCTCGGCACCAACAAGGCCGTCGCGATCGTCGGCACCACGGGTGCGGCCGTCACCTATGTGCGCAAGGCGCCCGTCCGGCTGAGCACTGCCGTGCGGATCGGGCTCGCGGCGCTCGCGGGCTCCATGGGCGGCGCCTTCTTCGCGGCCGGGATCAGCAGCGACGTCCTGCGGCCGGTGATCATGGTCGTGCTGCTCGGGGTGGCGGCCTTCGTGATGCTGCGGCCGACGTTCGGGACGGTGACCGACGAGGCGCGGCGTCGTGTGAGCCGGGCCCGCACCGTCGCGGCGATCGTCCTCGTCGGCGGCGGCATCGGCTTCTACGACGGCCTGTTCGGGCCGGGCACCGGCACCTTCCTGGTCCTGGCGCTGACCGCCGTGCTCCACCTGGACCTGGTGACCGCCTCCGCGACCGCCAAGATCGTCAACGTCTGCACCAACGCGGGCGCGCTGGCGATGTTCGCGTACCAGGGCACCGTGCTGTGGCAGCTGGCCGCGGTCATGGCGGTCTTCAATCTCATCGGCGGCATGATCGGCGCCCGCATGGCCCTGAGGAAGGGCAGCGAGTTCGTGCGCGGCGTGCTGCTCGTCGTCGTCTTCTCCCTGGTCGCCAAGCTCGGCTTCGACCAGTGGAGCGCGTAGCGGCTCCCCTGCTCAGGAGCGGTCGGCGGTCTCCGCGAAGACGGCGTTCGCGCGCTCGGTGATCTGCAGCAGGACGCGGGCGGCGACGGCCAGGTCCTCCTCGGGGACGGCGCCGTAGACGCGGGGCGCGACCTCGGCCGCGAAGGCGGCGAGCCGGGACTGCAGGGCCCGGCCGTCCTCGGTGAGCTGTATGCGATCCTCCTCCGCCGAGGCGGCCGTTTCGACCAGCCCGGAGCCGGCCAGCTCCGCCAGGGCCTTCAGCGCCTCGCCCTCGCCGATCTTCACGGTGAAGGCCATCCGCTCCGCGATCGCCCGGCGCGCGGCCGTGCCACCCTTCGCGGCCAGGGCGTTGAGCGCGATGGAGTGGACGAAGGTGTTGCCGGTCCGGGCCAGCTCGCGCTCCAGCAGGGCGCGGGCGGCGTAGTGGGCCTGGCCGAGGATCTGGCTGTTCAGCAGGGGTGCGGCGGACATGGCTGCTCCTTGAGGGCTCGACGACGTTCCACGGCGGAGGCATGGGGCACGCCGCCGGACCAATACCGTACATGGCTACTATGTCCATGGCTAGCTTTTTCCGCCGTGACCCGCCGCGTCCTGCCGCACGCCGATCAGGTGCCCGTACGCCACCACGTTGCCCCGGTAGCCCGTTTTTTCCGAGAAGCCGCCGCCGCAGGTGATCACCCGCAGTTCGGCGCGGTCGCTCGGGCCGTAGACCTTCTCGTCGGGGAACGCGTCCACCTCGTAGACCTCGATCGCGTCGATGGTGAACACCGCGGTCCGGCCGTCCTCGCGCGTGATCTCGATCCGGCTCCCCTTCCTGAGCGCGCCGAGGTCGTAGAAGACGGACGGGCCCTCGGCGTTGTCCACGTGGCCCGCGACGATCGCCGTGCCCCTCGTGCCCGGCGCGGTGCCGTCCTCGTACCAGCCGACGAGATTGCGGTCGGCGGTCGGCGGGGTCTCCAGACTGCCGTCGCGTGCCAGGCCGAGGCCGGTCACCGGGGCGTCCACATCGATCTCGGGGATGCGCAGCCGCAGCGGCGCGGAGGCGGGCAGGGGGTCGGCCGCCGCCTCGGTGTGCTCGCCCGCGGCGAACGCCTCGGCGGCCGACGGCATCGGCGGGGTCACGTCCCGCGCGCCGTTGTGGACCAGCCACAGCCCCGCGCACACGGCCAGGACGACACCTATGCCCTCGGGGCCCCTCTTCCGGTTCCTCCCGGGCTCGCGTGCCCGTGCGCTCATCTCTCCTCCCGAAGGTGGTGGGAGCCGAAACGGCTCGCACCCCGCCCCCGTCGGCTCGGGGCCTGACGGGAGCGGGGGCTCGGGCGGTGCGGGATCCGGTGGAACCGGCCCGTCAGCTGTCCTGCGCGCCGCTCGCCCGGCGGCGCAGGAGCAGGGTCCCGCCGACGGCGGCCGCGGCGATGACCGCCGTGCCCGCCGCGATCTGGGTGGTGTCCGGTCCGACGCTGCCGCCGACACCGGTCCTCACATGGCCGCTCGGGCCGTCACGGCGGATGGTGACGTCGCCGTGGGCCTCCTTGCCGTTCTTGCACAGCACGCGGATCCCGTACGTACCGGGGCGCGTGTCGTCGGGCACCGTGAACCGGCCCGCCGCGAGCTCCTTGTGCGTGCCCCGCGACACCTTGAACTCGCCCGCGCCCAGCTCCCGCGCGTCCCCGGTGCCATGCCCGTTCCTGCCGCAGGCCTCGGTGCTGACGGTGACCGTGCCGCCCGGTGCGGCCGTCGGCGGGTGGATCTCCAGGGAGCCGGGGTCCCCGGCGAAGGACGTCGTGGAGCCGAGACCCAGCGAGGCGATGACCAGCGCGGAGCCGGTCATCAGGCGGGCGGTCCTGCGCATGGGGTCCTCCGGGGGCGGGCGGTGCGGTGGTCCTCTGTTCAGAGGTAAGGGCGGGCCGGGCCGCATGCCTGCTGATGGCGCATCAGAATCACCGGTCCGTAGCCGCGTGTCCTGCTGGACTCGCGGTGTTGCCGCAGGTCACGGCTGGGGATGTCGCATTCGGGTGCCGTGCGCTCCGCAAGGTGCCGAACGGGTGACCGCACAGGGCGCTTGACCTCAACCAAGCTTGAGGTACCACGCTCCTTCCCATGGACCTCAACACGCATGAGAAGACGACCGTCACCCCTGCCGACCGGACCCCGCTGAAGCTGGCCGTCATCGTCGCCAGCAACCGCGAGGGACGCTTCGGGCCCGTCGTCGCCGACTGGTTCCTCTCCCGCGCCGCCCGTCGCGAGGACTTCACCGTCGACCTCGTCGACATCGCCGAGACGGACCTGCCCACGTCCCTGTCCTACAAGCCGTCGCCGGCCGTCACCGCCGAACTCGCCAAGGTCACGCCCCGGCTGGCCGACGCCGACGCCTTCGTCGTCCTCACCCCCGAGTACAACCACTCCTTCCCCGCCTCCCTCAAGTCCCTCATCGACTGGCACTTCGGCGAATGGCAGGCCAAGCCGGTCGGCTTCGTCTCCTACGGCGGCATGTCCGGCGGGCTGCGCGCCGTCGAGCAGCTGCGGCAGGTCTTCGCCGAGCTCCACGCCGTCACCGTCCGCGACACGGTCTCCTTCCACAACGCCGGCGCCCACTTCGACGACGAGGGCAACCACCGCGACCCCGCCGGACCCGACGCCGCCGCCAAGACGATGCTCGACCAGCTCGCCTGGTGGGGCGCCGCCCTGCGGTCCGCCAAGGCCGCGCACCCCTACGCGGCCTGAGGCGCGGGCGGGGCGGCGCGAGGGGCCGGGAGGTGCGTACCGTGGCGGGCACGGGCCCCGTCCCCCGTGCCCCAGCCGCCTACCGAAGGAGCCCCCGCCGTGGAGCAACAGCCCGCCGCGCCTCCGCTGCTCGTCGTGCTGACCACCACCGACAGCGCCGAGAAGGCGCACGAACTCGCGCAGGGCGCGGTGGAGGCCAGGCTCGCCGCGTGTGCGCAGGTCCTGGCACCGGTGACCTCCGTGTACCGCTGGCAGAACGCCATCGAGCGCGCCGAGGAGTGGCAGATCCTCTTCAAGACCACCCCGGCCTGCTACGACGCCCTGGAAGCACACCTGACCGCCGTGCACGACTACGACACCCCGGAGATCATCGCCCTCCCCGTGGCGCGCGCGGGCGCCGCGTACGCGGCATGGGTACGGGCGGAGACGAAGACGCCGTGACCGAGCAGCTGCCCTTCTTGGTCTACGGCACCCTGCGGCCCGGCGAGCACAACCACGGCCTGTTCCTCGCCGGCCGCACCTGTGCCGAGGAGCCCGCGACACTGCCGGGCGCGCTGCTGTACGACGGGCCGGGCTACCCGTACCTGGTGGAGGACGCGCGGGAGGGCGGCGCGGTCGCGGGCGCGTGCGTGACCGCCGTTCCCGGGGAGTACGCCCGGCTGCTGAGGACGCTCGACCGGCTGGAGGACTTCGTCGCCCCCGGCCACCCGCGCAACATGTACGAGCGGGTGGCCCGCGAGGCGATCCTCGCGGACGGCACCGCGACACGCGCCTGGGTCTACGTCGCCGCCGCGGGCGTGGCCCGCGAACTCGCGGCAGGCGGACGGCGCATCGCGGGCGGCGACTGGTGCGTGCGTACGGGAGCGGCGGGGGTGTGAAACCGGGGCCGGTGGCCTGTCGGGCCGCCGGCCCCGCGCGGCCCGCGCGCACGGGCGGCAGGTCAGGCCGGCCGTTCGGACCGCGCGCACGGGTGGCGGGTCAGGCGATCGGTCGGACCGCGCGCACGGGTCGCCGGTCAAGGCGGCCGTTCGGACCCCGCGCACGGGTCGCCGGTCAAGGCGGCCGTTCGGACCCCGCGCACGGGTCGCCGGTCAGGCGGCCGGTTCCACGCGGACCGCGCAGACCTTGAACTCCGGCATCCGCGACGTCGGGTCGAGCGCCGGGTTGGTCACCGTGTTCACCCGGCCCTCACCGGGCCAGTGGAACGGCATGAACACCGTGTCCGGCCTGATCCCGTTGGTGATCCGGGCCGGTCCCACCGCCCGCCCGCGCCGCGAGACCACGGCCACCGGGTCGCCGTCCACGGCGCCGATGCGCTCGGCCAGCTGCGGATGCAGCTCCACGAACGGGCCCGGCGCCGCCGTGTTCAGCTCTTCGACGCGGCGCGTCTGCGCTCCGGACTGGTACTGGGCGACGACCCGGCCGGTGGTCAGCAGCACCGGGTACTCGGCGTCCGGCTCCTCGGCGGCGGGCCGGTGCGCCACGGGCACGAACCGTGCCCGCCCGTCGTCGGTGGCGAACCGGTCGAGGAACAGCCGCGGCGTCCCCGGGTGGACCTCTCCCTCGTCCTGCGACGCGGGCGCGGGGCACGGCCAGAACACCCCGTCCTCCTCGGCGATCCTGCGGTAGCTGATCCCCGAGTAGTCCGCGGGCCCGCCCGCCGAGGCCCGGCGCAGCTCGTCGAAGACCTCCTCCGGGTCCGACGAGAAGCCCTTCTCGTGCCCCAGCAGCCCGGCGAGGGCGCCGAGCACCTCGAGATCGCTGCGCACGCCGGGCGGCGCGTCGACCGCGCGGCGCCGCAGCAGCACCCTGCCCTCCAGGTTCGTCGTGGTGCCGGTCTCCTCCGCCCACTGCGTCACCGGCAACACCACGTCCGCGAGCGCGGCGGTCTCCGACAGCACCACGTCCGCCACGGCCAGGAAGTCCAGCGACCTCAGCCGTTCCTCGATGTGCGCGGCGCGCGGCGCCGACACCACCGGGTTCGAGCCCATCAGCAGCAGCGACTTCACGTCCGTGCCGAGCGCGTCCAGCAGCTCGTAGGCACTGCGTCCCGGGCCGGGCAGCGTCTCGGGCGCCACGCCCCACACCTCGGCGACATGGGCCCGCGCGGCCGGGTCGTCCAGCTTGCGGTAGCCCGGCAGCTGGTCGGCCTTCTGGCCGTGCTCCCGGCCGCCCTGCCCGTTGCCCTGTCCCGTCAGGCAGCCGTAGCCGGACAGCGGGCGGCCGGCCCGGCCGGTGGCCAGGCACAGGTTGATCCAGGCGCTGACGGTGTCCGTGCCCTTGGACTGCTGCTCGGGTCCGCGGGCGGTGAGCACCATGCCCGTGGGCGCGTCGCAGAACATCCGTACCGCCTCGCGCAACTGGGGCACGCCGACGCCGGTGAGCCGCTCGACCAGCTCCGGCCAGTGCGCCATCGCCGCGGCGCGGGCGTCCGCCCAGCCGCTCGTCCGCTCCTCGATGAACCGCTCGTCGGTCCGCCCCTCGGCGACGACCAGGTGCAGCAGTCCGAGGGCCAGCGCCAGGTCGGTGCCGGGGCGGGGCGCCAGATGGAGGTCGGCCTGCTCGGCGGTCCGCGTGCGCCGCGGGTCGACGACGATCAGCGTGCCGCCGTTCTCCTTCAGCTCCGTCAGGTACCGCAGCGCGGGCGGCATGGTCTCGGCGAGGTTGGACCCGACGAGGATCACGCACCCGGTCCTCGGGATGTCCTCCAGCGGGAACGGCAGGCCCCGGTCCAGGCCGAACGCCTTGTTGTGCGCGGCGGCCGCCGACGACATGCAGAATCGGCCGTTGTAGTCGATCTGCGAGGTGCCGAGCACGACCCGGGCGAACTTCCCGAGCGTGTACGCCTTCTCGTTGGTGAGCCCGCCACCGCCGAAGACGCCCACCGCGTCCGCGCCGTGCGTGTCCCTCGTGCGGCGCAGCCCGTCGGCGATCGTACGCAGAGCCTCCTCCCAGGTGGCCGGCTCGAGCCGGCCTGTGGCATGGGATCGAACGAGCGGCTCGGTCAGGCGCACCCGGGAGGAGAGCAGGGCGGGGGAGGTGCGGCCCTTGCCGCACAGCGCCCCCCGGTTCACGGGGAAATCGGGGCGTTCCACCACCTCGACGACCGCATCGGCCGCCTTGCCGCCGCGCAGATTCATGCCGCACTGCAGGGCGCAGTAGGGACAGTGGGTCGGGATGGTCTCGTCGCGCATGACGCCCAGCGTGGAACATCCGTGTTACGTCGGCGGGCGCGGCACATTACAACCGGGGTACGCCGCCCTCCGCGCGCGCCGCCGTCCTGGGTGAGGCCCGGGGCCCGACGCGCCGGGAAGAACCCGTTGACACGCGGTGTCGTGGCACGCTCGCATCCGCGCGTCCGGCGCGCGACAGTGTGCCGCATGACGAACGACGACACGGCAGACCTCCTCGCCCGGCACTCCGAGGCGCTCGCCCTCTTCACCGACCGGGTGCACGCGGTGCGGACGGACCAGTGGGACGATCCGACGCCGTGCACCGAGTGGACCGTACGCGACCTGGTCAACCACCTCACGGCCGAGCAGCTGTGGGTTCCCGACCTGGTCACGGACGGGGCGACCGTCGCGGACGTGGGCGACGCCCACGACGGCGACGTGCTCGGCGAGCGCCCGCGCGCCGCGTGGGACGCGGCCGCGCGCGCGGCCCGCAAGGCGTTCGCGGCGGACGGCGCACTGGAGCGGACAGTGCAGCTCTCGTACGGCGAGACACCGGCCGTCGCCTACTGCGCGCAGATGACCGCGGACGCGGTGGTGCACGCCTGGGACCTGTCCCGGGCGATCGGCGCGCCCGAGCGGCTGCCCGACGCGCTCGTGGCCTTCGCGCTGGAGGAGGTCACCCCGTACGCGGACGAGCTGGCCGCATCGGGTCTGTTCGCGCCGCCGGTCGAGCCGCCGCCGGGCGACAGCGCCCAGTCCCGGCTGCTGGCGATGCTGGGCCGCCGGAGCTAGGAAGCCGGCCGCCGGGTGACCGTACGGGGGAGGACATCCCGCCCAGCGCCCCTGCCGCTCGCCCGCGCAGGGGCGGCGGGATCACGCCTCAGTCCCCGAGAGGGCGCTGCTGACCGCCGTGGGCCGACTCGAGGGCCTCCCTCACGCCCGGCTCCTTCGCGCCGAGGAACCTCGGGTCGGGCCGCAGCAGGGCGTCGAGCGACCCCTTGCCCGCCGCGAACACCTCCCGGACCCCTCCGTAGTACCAGGTCGCGTCGTGCGGCTCGGCGACGCCGACCCCGTACGACTCGACCCCGGCGGAGCGGCACAGGGCGACGGCCCGACGGATGTGGAAGCCCTGCGTCACCAGCACCGCGCGCTCGACGCCGAAGATCTCCTTCGCCCGGACGCAGGAGTCCCAGGTGTCGAAACCGGCGTAGTCGCTGACGATCCGCCCGTCCGGCACGCCGCGCTCCGTCAGATACGCGCGCATCGCGTCGGGCTCGTCGTACTCGACCCGGCTGTTGTCACCGGTGACCAGGACGACCTTGACCTTGCCCGCCCGGTAGAGCTCGGCGGCGGCGTCGAGGCGGTGGGCGAGGTACGGAGTGGGCCGGCCGTTCCACAGTCCGGCCCCGAAGACGACGGCGACGTCCTGCGCGGGCACGTCCGCGGCGGCGCGGACCCGGCTGTCCGCGACGGCGTGCATCCACATGGCGGGCGCGAGCGCGAGTACGCAGCCGAGCATGACGGCCTGGACGGTTCGCCGCTGCCCGCGGCGCGAGAACTTCCGGATACCCCTCACGGGAGGTCAGACGCGGTGCCCGCGGAAAAGGTTCGTTCCCTGACCTTCCTGTTGGCATGATCACTGCCGTGACCAACGACAGGGCGCTGCGAGCGGCCCGCAACAACGCCGCGTGGTGCGAGGCCGTGTGTCGCGCACACGGCAGGCCGGGCGCCTTCGCCGCGCACGCCTGGACGAACGCCCGCCGGACGCCGCCGCTGTATCCGGACGCGGTGACGCTGACCCCCGACGCGTCCGCCGCCGACGTCCTGGCCGGTATCGACACCTCGACCGCGGGCGCCTCGGTCAAGGACAGCTTCGCGTGCCTGGACCTGACGGCGGCGGGGTTCCAGGTGCTCTTCGAGGCCCGGTGGCTGTACCGCCCGGCGGGCCTGCCCGCGCCCGCGGCGCCCCGGGACACACGGTGGTCCCCGGTGGCGACGGCCGCGGAACTGGCCGAGTGGGCGACGGCGTGGGACGGCGGCCAGGGCCTCGCCGGCGTGTTCCGCACGGAACTGCTGTCGGATCCGGCGACGACCTTCCTGGCGGCATGCGACGGGGACGGCCGGGTGAGCGCGGGGGCGGTGCTGAGCACGAGCCCGGGAGCGGCGGGGATCTCCAACCTCTTCACCCTCGACGGTGATCTGGACGCGGCCTGGGCGGGCTGCCTGGCGGCGGTGACCTCACGCTGTCCGGACGTCCCCGTGGTCGGCTACGAACACGGGGACGACCTGGCGGCGGCACTGCGGTCGGGCTGCGAGCCGGCGGGCCCGCTGCGGGTCTGGCTCGCCACGCCCCCCACCTGAGGCGCCTCTGCCGGGCTGCGTCCGGCCCCTGCGGGCGGTGCTCGGCGCCGGGGCTTCGCCCCCGAAGCGCCACAAGGGCCGGACGGGTGCGCAGGCGGACCGGGACCCGCCGACGCGGGGCCCGGGGGTCGCATCCCCGCCCCGCCCCCAGAGGGCCGGGGCGGGGCGTTGGGCCGGTGCCCGTGACGTGGGTCGCGTCCGCTGAGCCGTGGCAGGGGAGTCTCCCGCGCACCCGCGCGAGGTGCGGCAGGCGGCCGGGGCTGCCGGTTTCGAGCCACGGGGTCTGGGGCGAAGCCCGGTTCCGGGACGGGGCCGGGGCGGAGCCTCGGTGACCTGCCTGTGGGGCGCTGGGCCGGTGCCCGTGACGTGGGTCGCGTCCGCCGAGCCGGTGCAGCGGAGTCTCCCGCGCACCCGCATGAGGTGCGGCAGGCGGCCGGGGCTGCCGGTTTCGAGCCACGGGGTCTGGGGCAAAGCCCGCCCCCAGGGGGCCGGTGCCCGTGACGTGGGTCGCGTCCGCCGAGCCGGCGCAGGGGAGTCACCCGCGCACCCGCGCGAGGTGCGGCAGGCGCCCGGGGCCGCCGGTTTCGAGCCACGGGGTCTGGGGCGAAGCCCCGGTTCCGGGGCCCCGCGCGGTGCCCGCCCGTCCCACCTGCCGGGCACCCTCGCGCACCGCCCGTATCCCTCGCCGTGAGCCCGGCGAAAACACCCGTCACCCCCGCGCAACACAGTGGCAACCTCCGACCGCCACCATCGGTCCATGACGGAGCCGGAACACCTTCGTGAGTCCCCGCCCCTCCAGCCCGCGATGCCCCACGACAGCGCCGCGCAGTTCGACACCACCGCTCAGCTGCTGACGCGCATCACCGCTCAGCTCGGCACCCAGCTGAGTCACGTCCGACTGAACGGAACCCGCAGCGCATGCCCCAGGCCCACCAACGCCCGCCCCACGCCCACCAGACCCACCGCCGGCCGGCCCTCGTCGCCGTAGCCCACGGCAGTCGCGACCCGAGGGCCCTGCGCACGGTCTCCGCTCTCCTGGAGCGGGTCCGTGAGCTCCGGCCCGGTCTCGACGTCCGGCTCGGGCACATCGAGTTGAACGAGCCGCTGCTCACCGACACCCTCGCCGGGCTCGGGGGCGCGCCCGCCGTGCTGGTGCCGCTGCTCCTCAGCCGCGGCTACCACGTGAAGCACGACCTGCCGCAGGCCGCCGCGGCCGCGCCCGGCGGCGGCGCGCACATCCGCATCGCCCGCCCCCTCGGCCCGCACCCCCTGCTGGTCGAGGCCCTGTGCTCCCGGCTGGCCGAGGCCGGCTGGAGCGACGCGGACGGCAGCAACCGCAGCACCGGCGTCGTCCTTGCATCCGCCGGGTCGCGTGACCCCGAGTCCGCCGAGGACACCCGCCGCATGGCGGAGCTGCTCGGCGAACGCCTCGGCGGCGTACCCGTCGTCGCCGCGTACGCCTCCGCGCTCGCGCCCACCGTCCCCGCCGCCGTCCGCGCGCTCACCGCCCGCGGCCGGCACCGGATCGCCGTCGCGTCCTACTTCGCCGCGCCGGGACTCTTCGCGACCCGCAGCGCCGCGGCCGCGCCCTGGATCGCCGCCGACCCGCTCGGCACGCACCCGGCGCTCGCCCGCCTGCTGCTCCACCGTTACGACGAGGCGCGGACGCCGGCGTACGCCCTGCGCGAGCAGGAGCTGTCGGCCGCCTGAGCAGCCGCCGGGGCCGCCTGCCGCCTTCCTGGTCCCCACCGTCGGCCCAGCCGGTTACCTTCGGTGCATGGATGGCACTGGCACCACCGGCACCGACGGCATCACCTGGCCGCCCGACCCCCAAGCACCCGCACCGCACGCGCCCGCCCGCGACCCACGGGACGCCGGCGCGCGGACCAGGACCCCCGAGGCGTACGCCTCGGATCCCTCCGCACCCGACGGCTACGGCACCGCGGACGCCGAGCGCTTCGCGCCCGAGCCCGACAAGCGGCCCGGCCGTACGGCCTTCCAGCGCGACCGGGCCCGCGTCCTGCACTCGTCGGCGCTGCGCCGCCTCGCCGGCAAGACGCAGGTCGTCACCCCCGGCACCCGCAGCCACGCCTGGGACGCCAGCCCCCGCACCCGGCTGACGCACTCGCTGGAGTGCGCCCAGATCGGGCGCGAACTCGGCGCGGCGCTCGGCTGCGACCCGGATCTCGTCGAGGCGGCCTGCCTCGCCCACGACCTGGGCCACCCCCCGTTCGGCCACAACGGCGAGCAGGCGCTCAACGAGTTCGCCGAGGACTGCGGCGGCTTCGAGGGCAACGCCCAGTCGCTGCGGCTGCTCACCCGTATCGAGCCCAAGCGGTTCGTCCCCGTGGCCGGCCACGACGAGCCCGTCAGCGTGGGGCTCAACCTCACCCGGGCCGCACTGGACGCCGCCACCAAGTACCCCTGGCCGCGCGGCGCGCACCCCACCGACCCGTCCTCGGGGAAGTTCGGGGTGTACGAGGACGACCTGCCGGTCTTCGCCTGGGTGCGCCGCGGCGCGCCCGCGAACCGCAAGTGCTTCGAGGCGCAGGTCATGGACTGGTCCGACGACGTGGCGTACTCGGTGCACGACTTCGAGGACGGTCTGCACGCCGGGCACATCGACCCCAACTGCCTGCTGTCCCCGGCCGAACGCGAGGGGATCTGGGCCGTCGCCGTGGGCCGTTACGTGCCGAAGGACACCGCCCCCGAGGAGTTGTCCGAGGCGCTCGACCGGCTGATCGACGCGCCGTGGTGGCCGCACCACTACGACGGCTCGGCCGTCGCCCAGGCACGGCTCAAGGACGCGACGAGCCAGCTCATCGGCAGGTTCGCGCTGGCCGCCGAGGGCGCCACCCGCCGTGCGTTCGGCAGCGGCGGGCTCACCCGGTACGGGGCGGAGCTCGTCGTCCCGCGCGCCACGCGTCACGAGTGCGCCGTCCTCAAGGCCGTCGCCGACCGCTATGTGATGCAGCGCGCCGAGCAGGAGGCGCTCCGCGCCGACCAGCGCATCGTTCTGGCCGAGTTGGCCGACGCGCTCACCGTGCGGGCGCCGGAGGGACTGGAGCCGCAGTTCCGGGCGCTTTTCGAGGCCGCGCCCGACGACCGGGCCCGCAAGCGCGTGATCGTCGACCAGATCGCCTCGCTCACCGACGCCTCCGCCCGCACCCTGCACGCCCGGCTGCTCCTGCGCCGCTGACTCCCCGCACCCCGGTCCCCCGGGTACGGTGATCGTTTGTCGATTCGTCCGGTTTGACACACCAGAGGGGCACTCCCTCTTCCGCCGCCACGCTCGGTGCGGGACGCTCGCTGAAGGCCGAGCGGCGCAGAGACAAACAGTGCAGGGACTCTAGGAGGCATCACGTGGTCGACGCACATCGGACCTTCGTCATCGTCGGTGGTGGACTGGCCGGGGCCAAGGCCGCAGAGACCCTCCGCGCGGAGGGGTTCACCGGGCGAGTGATCCTCATCGGCGACGAACGCGACCACCCGTACGAACGTCCGCCGCTGTCCAAGGGCTTCCTCACGGGCAAGGAGGAACGCGACAGCGTCTTCGTCCACGAACCGGGCTGGTACGCGCAGGCGGACGTCGAGCTCCACCTCGGCCAGCCGGCCGTGTCCATCGACCGCGCGGCCAAGTCCGTCCGCCTCGGCGACGGGGCCGTCGTCCACTACGACAAGCTGCTGCTCGCCACCGGCGCCGAGCCGCGCCGTCTCGACGTCCCCGGCACCGGCCTCGCCGGTGTCCACCACCTTCGCCGCCTCGCCCACGCCGACCGGCTGCGCGGCGTCCTCGCCGCGCTCGGGCGGGACAACGGCCACCTCGTCATCGCGGGCGCCGGCTGGATCGGCCTGGAGGTCGCCGCCGCGGCCCGCGGATACGGCGCCGAGGTGACCGTCGTCGAACCGGAGGCCACGCCCCTCCACCAGGTCATCGGGCCCGAGCTCGGCCAGGTCTTCGCCGAGCTCCACCGCGAGCACGGCGTCCGCTTCCACTTCGGCGCCCGCCTCACCGAGATCACCGGCCAGGACGGCATGGTGCTCGCCGCGCGCACGGACGACGGAGAGGAGCACCCCGCCCACGAGGTCCTCGCCGCGATCGGCGCCGCCCCGCGCACCGCGCTGGCCGAGGGCGCGGGCCTCGCGCTCGCGGACCGGGCGCACGGCGGCGGCATCGCCGTCGACGCGAGCCTGCGCACCTCGGACCCCGACATCTACGCGGCCGGTGACGTCGCGGCGGCCCAGCACCCGCTGATCGGCTCCCGCCTGCGCGTCGAGCACTGGGCGAACGCGCTGAACGGCGGCCCGGCCGCCGCCCGCGCCATGCTCGGCCAGGCCGTCACCTACGACCGCGTCCCGTACTTCTTCTCCGACCAGTACGACCTGGGCATGGAGTACAGCGGCTGGGCGCCCCCCGGCTCGTACGACCAGGTCGTGCTGCGCGGCGACGTCGGCAAGCGCGAGTTCATCGCGTTCTGGCTGAGCGGGGGCCGGGTGCTGGCGGGGATGAACGTCAATGTGTGGGACGTCACCGAGGCCGTCCAGCAGCTCATCCGCTCCAAGGCGCGCGTCGACGCCCAGGCGCTGGGCGACCCGAGCGTGCCGCTCACGGAGCTCGGCGGCTGAGGGGGCTGTCCCCGCGCCACCGTAGAATTCACGCGTGGCAGGCAGGATCAACGATGACGACGTGAAGGCGGTGCGGGACGCGGTCCCGATCGACGCCGTCGTGTCCGAGTACCTCCAGCTGCGCAACGCGGGCGGCGGCAACCTCAAGGGACTGTGCCCCTTCCACGACGAGAAGTCACCCTCCTTCCAGGTCAGCCCGAGCAAGGGCCTGTTCCACTGCTTCGGCTGCCAGGAGGGCGGCGACACCATCGCCTTCGTGATGAAGATCGACCACCTCTCCTTCTCGGAGACGGTCGAGCGCCTCGCCGCCCAGGCGGGCATCACCCTGCGCTACGAGGAGGGCGGGTACAACCCCACCCACCAGCGCGGCGAGCGGATCCGCCTCGTCGAGGCGCACAAGATCGCCGCCGAGTTCTACGTGGAGCAGCTGGACGGCCCCGAGGCCGAGATCGGCCGGAAGTTCCTCGCCGAGCGCGGCTTCGACCAGGCGGCCGCCCAGCACTTCGGCGTCGGCTACAGCCCGGCCGGCTGGGACCACCTCACCCGCTACCTGCGCGGCAAGGGCTTCAGCGACAAGGAGCTCGTCTTCTCCGGCCTCTCCCAGGACGGCCGGCGCGGGCCCATCGACCGCTTCCGCGGCCGGCTGATGTGGCCCATCCGCGACATCACGGGCGAGGTCGTCGGCTTCGGCGCGCGCAAGCTGCGCGACGACGACAACGGCCCGAAGTACCTGAACACCCCCGAGACCGCGATCTACAAGAAGTCGCACGTCCTGTACGGCATCGACCTCGCCAAGAAGGAGATCGCCCGCACCAGCCGGGCCGTCGTCGTCGAGGGCTACACGGACGTGATGGCCTGCCACCTCGCGGGCGTCACCACCGCGATCGCGACCTGCGGCACGGCGTTCGGCGGCGACCACATCAAGATCCTGCGCCGGCTGCTGATGGACAACGCCACCGCGGAGGTGATCTTCACCTTCGACGGTGACGCGGCCGGCCAGAAGGCCGCGCTGCGGGCCTTCGAGGACGACCAGAAGTTCGCCGCCGAGACGTCCATCGCGATCACCCCCGGCGGTATGGACCCGTGCGAACTGCGGCTGGCCGAGGGCGACGCGTCGGTGCAGAAGCTCGTCGAATCCCGCACTCCGCTCTTCGAGTTCGCGATCCGGCAGATGGTGGCCCGGCACAATCTGGAGACCCCCGCCGGGCGCGCCGCCGCCCTCGACGAGGCCGCCCCCGTCGTCGCCGGCATCAAGAACATCGCGATCCAGCACGAGTCGGCCGTTCAGCTCGCCGGCATGCTCGGGATCCTCGACACGCAGTTCGTGGTCAAGCGGGTGGCGCAGCTGGCCCGTTGGGCCCGTGAGCGGGGCGGGCGCGGCGGCCCGGACAGGCCCGGCCCCTCGCGCGCGCAGCAGCAGGTCCAGGCGGCGCCGGCGCCCCAGCACACGTCCGGGCCCGCGCTCAACCTGCGCAGCCCCGCCCACCGCACCGAGCGCGAACTGCTCAAGCTCGCGCTCCAGTACCCGGCCCTGGTCTCGCCGGCCTTCGACGCCTACGGCGTCGACGAGTTCACCGCCCCGCCGTACGCGGCCGTCCGCCAGACCATCGAGGACGCGGGCGGCGCCGAGCAGGGCGCCGGGGACACCTCCGGCTACCTGGCCCGCGTCCGCGACGCCGCGCCGAACGACACGGTGCGCGCCCTCGTCACCGAGCTGGCGGTGGAGGCGGTCCACGGCAGGATCGTCGACGAGGCGTACGCGGGCGAACAGCTCGTCCAGGTCAGGCTGCGCGCGGTGGACCGCCGCATCCGCGACATCCAGGGCACGATGGCCCGCCTGGGAAGCAACGCCGACCCCGAGCGGTACGGGGCCGTGGCCAACGAACTGTGGGTGCTCCAGCAGTACGCCCAGTCCCTGCGCAACCAGGGCGCGGCGGCGCTGTAGCGCACGGCTCGGCACGGTTCGGCGCGGGACGCGAAGGCCGTCACCGGGGCGGCCGCGAAGGCGGCGAGCGGTCCGCTCCACGCGTACCCGACCCGTGCCGCCCGCCTCGGATGCGGCGACGATCTCGGCGACGGCCGCACACGGGCATGCGGCGAGCAGGCGGCGGCACGTCTCGGACGAGAGCAGCAACGAGGAGGGCGACCCGGTCCGCTTCGACTGCGCCCTCGTCACCTCGGTGGACTCCCGGGCCCGCGCGGGGACTGACCCCGGCGGCCGTCGGCCGGACCGGTCGTCCCCGGCCGGCTCGCACGCGGCGTTCCCCGCCCGGACGGCCCCGAGAAGTCACCGCTCGTGCGCGAAGGTGGGGGCGATCGCCGTCAGCAGCCGCTGCGCGTACACACGCTCGTCACCCGCGAACTGCGGGTAGTCCGCGGCGAAGTGGTCCCACTCGACGTACCCGACGGCCTCCTCGACGTCCTCGAACAGGACCGTCTCGCGGTACGGGTACGGCCACTCGCCGGTCAGCCGGAACACCTCGTCCAGCAGCTCGTACGACAACGGGTGGCGCTCCGCGAGGAGGGCGGCGTCGTACAGGTCCTTGCCCTGCGTGTAGACGTCGGTGAGCAGCCACTGGAGCTTCCACGCCAAGGACAGTTCCGGGCTCGCCGCCTGCAGTTCGGCGCCCGCGACCGTGGCGCGGACCGCCTCCCTCGGCAGCCGCTCGTTGAAGACGAAGTCGAGCTGGACCTGGCCGCCGGGCAGTCCCGGAACGGACCACGGCAGCACCATCCGGCGGCCCGGCACCCGGTCGTACGTCCAGATGTACTCGGACTCGGCGCCGCTCGCGTCGATCGTCAGCGGACCGCCCCGCTCCTCGGCCGCGCGCTGCGCGGCCGACGCGATCCCGGCCAGCATGGTGCCGGTGCGCTCCTCCTCGATGTTCCAGTCGGCGGGCACGACCACGAAGTCGAGATCCTTCGGCTCCCGTGCCTCCCCCGGGAACCAGGCCGCCATCAGCATGCTGCCGCGCAGCACCAGCGAATCGGCCCACTCCGACCGCGAGACGGCGTCGAGGACCGCGTCGAGCGCGGTGCGCCGGGCCGACCGCCAGGCCGCGGCATCGGTGGTCACAGCGTCCAGCGGCCGGAACGCCCTGCTGAAGTGCTTGAGCGCGGGGTCGAAGACCTGGTGCTTCACACCCTCGTGGTCCATGCCCACCGACAGGGTGCGCGGCAGTTCCGTGGTGCGCCGCTCGATGTCCGCCCTGGGCTCGGACAGATCCTCCGGCCCGCCCGGTATCGGCCGCCTGCCTGCCTGCGTCACTGTGCCGTCCCCTCCTCGATCCATCCGTCGTCGACCGACAGATCACTGTCGTACAGCACGAACTCCCGCTCCTCGGACCGGATTTCGTAGCCGTGGTTCCCCAACTCCGCGACCAGCGCGTCGCATGCCCGGCCCGCTTCCGCCGCGGACACCCCGTGGCAGCGCTGCGTCACGAACCGTTCGTGCCGTCCGCCGCCGGACACCCTCCGCGCGTTCCACGACAGGTGCGCCCCGTGCCGCACGGCCAGTTCGGTGAGCGCCTCGCGGTCGAACTCCCGGTCCAGCAGCAGCTTCACATGGTGCTCGAAGTACCCGTTCTCGGCCGCCGCCACCTCCGGTGACCAGGGCGTGGTCTCGATCTTCACGCGCACCGGGTCGAAGCCGGCCGACCGCAGCCCGTCCACCAGCCGCTCGGCGGCGGCCCGTTGGGCCGCGAACCCGTCGCCGCCCTTCAGGGTCAGCATCGGCTGGGAGACCATCCGGCCCCGCGCCAGCTCGATGTGCGTCACCTTCAGCCCGGCCGCGTGCGCCCAGGCGTCCAGCCTCTCCTCCCCGCCGGCGCCGCAGCGCACGGTCACATGGGTCTCGTACTCACAGCTCTTGTGCACCGCCAGATACTCCCAGACCGCGCACGCCAAGGCATCCGAGTAACCGACCGGTCACGCACCGGTCGCAAAAAGTCACCGCACGCCCCTCGTGGCAGGGATGTGTCGTACCCCACACTGGGGGCGGTGCCTGAGCCCTCGGAGTTGCCGAACGCCCCCGACCGGCAGCGATCACCCTGGAGGTCGCCCCCGTGCAGACCCAGACCCTGACCGAGACCGACGCCGCCGTGGCCGTCGCCACGGCCACCGTCGAGCAGGTGGCCGCACTGGGCCGGCCGGCGCGGCACCCGGAGGCGGTGCCGGACCCCGTGGACGCGAGAGCGGCCGATGACGAGGCCGCCGACGCACTCGAACTGCCCGATCCGCCCCGGCCCGTGGCCCGCG
This sequence comes from Streptomyces sp. NPDC049597, assembly GCF_040675505.1. NCBI lineage: Bacteria > Bacillati > Actinomycetota > Actinomycetes > Kitasatosporales > Streptomycetaceae > Streptomyces > Streptomyces sp. NPDC049597. Next base: position 382,791 of record NZ_JBFAOY010000001.1, on the reverse strand, counting down.
CCGTCGAGGGATCGGGGCCGTCCTCCGACCTGTTCCGCCAGTACCTGCGCGAGATCGGCCGCATCCCGCTGCTCACCGCGGCCGAGGAGGTCGAGCTGGCGCGGCGCGTCGAGGCGGGCCTCTTCGCCGAGGAGAAGCTGGCGAACACACCCGACCCGGACTCCCGGCTCGCGGTCGACCTCGACCGGCTGGTGGTCATGGGCCGGGTCGCCAAGCGCCGTCTGATCGAGGCCAACCTGCGCCTGGTCGTCTCCGTCGCCAAGCGCTACGTGGGCCGCGGCCTCACCATGCTCGACCTCGTCCAGGAGGGAAACCTCGGTCTGATCCGGGCCGTCGAGAAGTTCGACTACGCGCGCGGTTACAAGTTCTCGACGTACGCGACGTGGTGGATCCGCCAGGCCATGTCCCGCGCGCTCGCCGACCAGGCCCGCACGATCCGGGTACCGGTCCATGTGGTGGAGCTGATCAACCGCGTGGTCCGCGTCCAGCGCCGGATGCTCCAGGAGCGGGGCTACGAGCCGACGCCCGAGGAGGTCGCCGCCCAGCTCGACCTGCCGCCCGAGCGGGTCGGCGAGGTGCTGCGCCTCGCGCAGGAACCGGTGTCGCTGCACGCCCCGGTGGGGGAGGAGGACGACGTCGCTCTCGGCGACCTCATCGAGGACGGCGACGCCGCGTCCCCGGTCGAATCGGCGGCCTTCCTGCTCCTGCGCGAGCACCTGGAGGCGGTGCTGACCACGCTCGGCGAGCGCGAACGCAAGGTGGTCCAGCTCCGCTACGGGCTGGTCGACGGCCGCCCCCGCACGCTGGAGGAGATCGGCCGCCTCTTCGGCGTGACGCGTGAACGAATCCGCCAGATCGAGTCCAAGACCCTGACCAAACTCCGCGACCACGCGTTCGCTGACCAGCTCCGCGGCTACCTCGACTGACCCGCACGCCGCGTGGCCGCACCCGGCCGGGACCGAGACCGCCGCGGCCCGGGCCGGGTGCGGCCCCCGTCCCGGCCGGGCCGCGCCGCCGCCGGCCGGGGCGCGCGGGGCCAGGCCTCCGTCCCGGGACGGGGCACCGTGGCGGGCTACTCCACCTCGACCACCGCCTGCGCGAACTGCGCCGCGTACAGCCGCGCGTACGCCCCGTCGGCGGCCAGCAGCTGCTCGTGCGTCCCCTGCTCGACGATCGATCCGTGCTCCATCACCAGGATCACGTCCGCGTCCCGGATCGTGGAGAGCCGGTGGGCGATCACGAAACTCGTGCGGCCGTGGGCCAGGCGGGCCATGGCCTTCTGGATCAGCACCTCCGTACGCGTGTCGACCGAACTCGTCGCCTCGTCCAGCACCAGGATCACCGGGTCGGACAGGAACGCCCGCGCGATGGTGATCAGCTGCTTCTCGCCGGCGCTGACGCCCGAGCCCTCGTCGTCGATCACCGTGTCGTAGCCGTCGGGCAGCGTGCGGATGAACCGGTCCGCGTGCGCCGCGCGCGCCGCCTCCTCGATCTCCTCGCGGGACACCTTCCGCGAGGCGCCGTACGCGATGTTCTCCGCGATCGTGCCGCCGAACAGCCACGTGTCCTGAAGCACCATCCCAATGCCCGAGCGCAGGTCCTCACGGGACATCTTGGCGATGTCGACCCCGTCAAGAGAGATCCGCCCGCCGGTCACCTCGTAGAACCGCATCAGCAGATTGACCAGCGTCGTCTTGCCCGCGCCCGTCGGGCCGACGATCGCGACCGTGTGCCCGGGTTCGACGGCGAGCGAGAGGTCCTCGATCAGCGGCTTCTCCGGCTCGTAGCGGAACGCCACCTTCTCCAGCGACACCCGGCCCTCGGTCCGCTCGGGCCGCTCGACGGACGGAGCGTCCGGCTCCTGCTCCTGCGCGTCCAGCAGCTCGAAGATCCGCTCGGCGGACGCGACACCCGACTGCACCAGGTTCGCCATGGAGGCGACCTGCGTCAGCGGCATCGAGAACTGGCGCGAGTACTGGATGAACGCCTGCACGTCACCGATGGACAGGGAGCCGGACGCGACCCGCAGCCCGCCGACGACGGCGACCAGCACGTAGTTCAGATTGGAGACGAAGAGCATCAGCGGCTGCATCATCCCGCTGTTGAACTGGGCCCTGAACCCGGCCTCGTACAGCGCCTCGTTGTGCTCGTCGAAGCCCTGTGCCGACTCCTTCTGGCGGCCGAAGACCTTCACCAGCGCGTGTCCGCTGTACATCTCCTCGACGTGCGCGTTCAGCGCGCCCGTCGACTTCCACTGGGCGACGAAGTGCGGCTGGGACCGCTTGCCGACCCGCGTCGCCACGAACACCGACACCGGCACGGTGACGAGCGCGACCAGTGCCAGCAGCGGCGAGATCCAGAACATCATCGCCAGCACGCCGACGATCGTGAGCAGCGAGTTGATCAGCTGGCCCATCGACTGCTGGAGGGTCTGCGAGATGTTGTCGACGTCGTTGGTGGCGCGACTGAGCACCTCGCCGCGCTTGGCCTTGTCGAAGTACGACAGGGGCAGCCGCGACAGCTTCGCCTGCACGTCCTCGCGCATCCGGTAGACGGTGCGGTTGATCACCTTGATCGACAGCCGCGTCGACACGAGCATCAGCAGGCCCGCCGCCACGTACACGGCGAGGGCCACCAGCAGCACGTTGCCCACGGCGGTGAAGTCGATGCCCTCGCCCGGGGTGAAGTCCACTGCGGAGAGCATGTCGGCGAGTCCGTCGTCGCCCTTCGCCCGCAGTCCCTCGACCGCCTGCTCCTTGGTCGTGCCCTCGGGCATCTCCCGGCCCACGACGCCGGCGAAGACGAGGTCGGTCGCCCTGCCGAGGATCCAGGGCCCGATCACGTTACACGCGACGCTCAGCACACCGGCCGCCAGCATCCACCACAGCGCGGCCCGCTCGGGCGCCAGCTGTCGCAGCAGCCGCTTGCCCGAGCCCTTGAAGTCCATCGACCGCTCGCCGGGACTCTGGCCCGCCATCATCCGTGCAGCAGGTCCCCCGCTCATGCGGCCTCCGCCTCCGTCAGCTGCGAGAGCACGATCTCTCGGTACGTCTCATTGCCCTGCATCAGCTCGTGGTGGCTCCCCGTCCCCACGACCCGCCCCTCGTCCAGCACCACGATCCGGTCCGCGTCCCGGATCGTCGACACCCGCTGGGCGACGATCACGACCGTCGCCTCGGCGGTCTCGCGCGCCAGCGCGGCCCGCAGCGCCGCGTCCGTCGCGTAGTCCAGCGCGGAGAAGGAGTCGTCGAAGAGGTAGATCTCCGGACGCTGCACCAGGGTCCGCGCGATCGCGAGCCGCTGGCGCTGGCCGCCGGAGACGTTGGTCCCGCCCTGGGCGACGGCCGCGTTCAGACCGCCCTCGAGTCCGCGCACGAAGTCGGCCGCCTGCGCCACCTCCAGCGCCTGCCACAGCTCCTCGTCGGTCGCGTCCGGATTTCCGTAGCGCAGGTTGGTCGCCACGGTGCCGGAGAAGAGGTACGGCTTCTGCGGCACGAGCCCGACCGTGCGGGCCATCAGCTCCTCGTCCAGCTGCCGCACGTCCACGCCGTCGACGAGCACCTCGCCGCCCGTCGCGTCGAACAGCCGCGGCACCAGCCCCAGCAGCGTCGACTTGCCGCTGCCGGTCGACCCGATGATCGCGGTGGTCTCGCCGGGCCGCGCCACCAGATCGATGCCGCGCAGCACCGGCTCCTCCGCGCCGGGGTAGCAGAAGTCCACGCCGCGCACCTCCAGATGACCGCGGGCGCGCAGCTCGCGCACGGGCGCGCTCGGCGGGACGACGCTGGAGTCGGTGTCCAGCACCTCCTGGATGCGCTCGGCGCACACCTCCGCGCGCGGCACCATCATGAACATGAAGGTGGCCATCATCACGGCCATCACGATCTGCATCAGATACGCGAGGAAGGCGGTCAGGGCGCCGATCTGGATGGCCCCGCTGTCGATGCGGTGCGCGCCGAACCAGACGACCACGATGGACGACACGTTCACCACGGTCATCACGGTGGGGAACATCAGCGCCATCAGGCGGCCGGTGGACATCGACACGTCCGTCAGCTCGTCGTTCGCCCCTCGGAAGCGCTCCTTCTCATACGCGTCACGGACGAAGGCGCGGATCACGCGGTTGCCGGTGATCTGCTCGCGCAGCACGCGGTTCACCGTGTCGAGCCGCTCCTGCATGGTGCGGAACAGCGGCCGCATCGTCTTGACGATCAGCGACACGGCGATGCCGAGCACCGGCACGACCGCCAGCAGCACGACCGACAGCGGCACGTCCTGCCCGAGGGCCATCACGATGCCGCCGACGCACATGATCGGCGCCGACACCATCAGCGTGAACGCCATCAGCACCAGCATCTGGACCTGCTGGACGTCGTTCGTCGTCCGCGTGATCAGGGACGGCGCTCCGAAGTGGCCGACCTCGCGGGCGGAGAAGCTCTGCACCCGGGCGAAGACGTCGGCCCGCACGTCCCGTCCGAGGGCGGCGGCGGTCCGGGCGCCGTAGAACACGGCCCCGATGTTGCACAGCACCTGGACCACGCTGATGCCGATCATCAGCGCGCCGACGGTCAGGATGTGACCGGTGTCCCCGGTGACGACACCGTTGTCGATCACGTCGGCGTTGAGGGTCGGCAGATAGAGGGTGGCGCTGGTCTGCAGCAGTTGCAGCACCACCAGCAGGGCGATCGGTTTCTTGTACGGACTCAGATGGGTCCGCAGCAGTCTTATCAGCACGCGCGGTCTCTCGGGCTCGGCAAGATCGGAGGTCACCTCATCTTCCGGCACCCGGCCGCCGAACCCCCAAGGGTTTTCCCCAAGCCCGAGTCAAAAGCAGATCGTCATACCGTGGGGCCGAACGCCCCCGGGTGGATCTGGTCCCGCGTCGCCCCGTACTGCTGCCGCACCGCTTTGCCCACCGCGGCGTCCTCGCCCGGCTCGAAGACCTGCGCGGCGGCGCCCTGCCAGGCCGGCGGCGCCTGCGGGGACAGCGTCCCCCGCGCGGCGCCCAGCGCCCACGCCGCCTGCCGGGCCGCGCCCAGGGCCGCGTAGTCCGCCGGCTGCGGCACGACGACCTGCGTCCCGAAGACGGAGGGGGCGACGGCCTGGACAGCGGGCAGTTCCGCGGCCGCCCCGAGCAGGAACACGCGGCGCACGTCGACCCCGCGCCCGCGCAGCACGTCCAGCGCGTCGGCCAGTGAGCAGAGCATGCCCTCGAACGAGGCCCGCGCCAGGTGCTCGGGCTTCATCGACTCACGCCGCAGCCCGCTCAAGGTGCCGGCGGTGTGCGGAAGTTGGGGGGTGCGTTCGCCCTCCAGGTACGGCAGCAGCACCAGGCCGGACGAGCCGGGCGTCGACTTCAGGGCGAGCGCCGACAGCTCGGCCAGGTCGGCCGCGCCCAGCAGCTCCGCGGTGCCGCGCAGCGCCCGTACGGCATTGAGGGTGTGCACGACCGGCAGGTGCATCCCGGTCGCGTCGGCGAAGGAGGTGATCATTCCCGTCGGGTCGGCCAGCGCCTCGTGGTGCACCGCCATCACGGAACCGGAGGCCCCCAGCGACACCACCGCGTCGCCGATGCCCACGCCGAGCCCGAACGCGGCCGCCATGGTCTCCCCGGTGCCCGCAGAGATCAGCAGCCCCTCCGGCGTCGTCCCGGCGGCGTCGGCGGGGCCCAGCACCTCGGGCAGCGCACACGGGTGCCCGAGCGCGAGCTCGACCAGGTCGGGACGGTACGAGCCGGTGCCGGCCGACCAGTAGCCGGTGCCGGAGGCGCCGCCGCGGTCGGTGGTCCGGCGGGCGGGGCGGCCGAGCAGCTGCCACACCAGCCAGTCGTGCGGCTGCATCACGGCCGCCACCCGCTGCGCGGCCTCCGCCTCGCTGCGGGCCAGCCAGCGCAGCTTGGCCACGGGCTGGGCGGCCTGCGGAACCGATCCGACGGCCTCCGCCCACGCCTGGCGCCCGCCGAGCGCGTCGATCAGATCGGCCGCCGCGACCTGTGCCCGCTTGTCGTTGCCGAGCAGCGCGGGCCGCACCAGGCCGCCCTGCGCGTCGAGTGTGATCAGGCCGTGCTGCTGGGCGGAGACGCCGATGGCCTCCACGCCCTCCAGCAGACCGCCTCCGGCCGCGTCGCCGAGCGAGAGCAGCCACGCCTGTGGATCGATCTCGGTGGCCTTGGGCTCGACGGGATGCGGCGCGTATCCCTGGCGCAGCACCGCGCCTGTGTCCGCGTCGCAGACGACGATGCGTGTGAACGCGGACGAGCTGTCCAATCCGGCGACTATCCCCATGTCCGGAATTCTGCCGTACGGCGGAAGCCGTCTCGTCACATCCGCCGCCGGCGGCGCCGGAAAACGGGCGCTGCCGCCGGTTCACCGGCGGCAGCGCGTGTCAGGTGTTGCTCGTTCCCCATTCGTCCTCGGTGCCCGAGCCCCTCTCCCGCAGCGCGCGGACCCGCTCCGCGACCGACTCGGGCACCCGGTCGCCGACCTTGTCGCTCACGGCGTGGAACGCCTTGCCCGCCGCCTCGCGTCCGTTGTGGGCGGCCGACTCGGCGGCGTTGCGCACCGCAGGGTTCTGGGAGAACTGCCGCGCGGACCTCTTGAGCTGCTCGTAGCGCTCGCGGCCGGCCCGTGTGCCGATCACGTAGCCGATCGCCAGTCCCACGACGAACGTGAGCTTGTACCGCATGGGTGTCACCTTCCGTTGCGTCGGTGCTGCCCGCCTACCCGCCGAGGCCCGTGATCACCCGGTCCCGAACCGATTGGCGGAGCACCCCCCTGCTTGCGCTAATGTATGTGTCGCAGCGAGCGCACGCCCTCCGGGAGCACCCCGGTAGGTGCGTTCGGTGCACACGCAGCAATCCCCTGTAGCTCAATTGGCAGAGCAGCCGGCTGTTAACCGGCAGGTTACTGGTTCGAGTCCAGTCGGGGGAGCGCGATCCCCTGTAGCTCAATTGGCAGAGCATTCGGCTGTTAACCGGAGGGTTGCTGGTTCGAGTCCAGCCGGGGGAGCAGGATCGGAAGAGGGCCCCGACGAGGGTCCTTTTTCGCGTTCCGGGGCTCTTCCCTGTGTTCTGCGCGACATCCGGAACCGAGGGGCACGCAGCGAAGTCCTCATGGTCGAGCGTTGCCGACCGTGCGAGGCAGGAGATCGTATGACCGGCTATGCTGCGGCAGACGGCGCGCACAAATGTGCGCGACGCGCCGTGAGGGGCGGTAGCTCAGCCGGTTAGAGCAGCGGACTCATAATCCGTCGGCCGTGGGTTCGAGTCCCACCCGCCCCACCGAGCGCCACGCGCGAAGAAACGTTTTCAGCTGTACGGACCGAGGATGCCCCCGGAACGCCGCACCACGGGTGCGACGCGCCGGGGGTTTTTCGCGCGTCCTCCGGACGGGCCGCGGTCCGCCTTCGGGGAGTCGTTCGTCCGGGGGATCTCGGCGCTCCGCGAGGTGACGAAGTCCTCGGCCATTTCCCGGCCGGTGGCGCCGCCCGCCCGCTGTGGCGGACCGGGCCCGTCCGGGTCCCGGGGCCCGCCGTGGCTGCGGCTGCCACCGTCCTCGCGAGGCGGGCGCACCGTGCGCGGCGGCCGGGATGTGTCGCCCGGCAGGACGAAGGCGCCCGGAGCGGCCCGGGGAGGGTCAGCCCTGCCCGCTGATGTTGACCATCCATGCGACGCCGAACTTGTCCGTACACATGCCGAAGACGTCGCCCCACATCTGCTTCTCCAGCGGGACCTGCACGTTGCCGCCGTCGGACAGCTTCTCCCAGTAGCCGCGCAGCTCGTCGGCGTCCTCCCCGCTCAGGCTCACGGCGTAGTTGTTGCCCGGCTTGTACTCCATGCCCGGCGGGTTGTCCGCGCACATCAGCGTGAAGCCGTTCGCGGTCTCCAGCATGCTGTGCATGATCTTGTCGCTGTATCCGGGGGGCGCCTCGGAGCCGAAGTCGCCGTACGTGTGCACCGACAGGTTGCCGCCAAAGACGCCCTTGTAGAACTCCATGGCTTGCTTCGCTTCACCGGAGAAGCTGATGTACGGGTTGAGACGAGAGGCCACAGCGTGATCCTTTCATGACGGTTTGTCAGGAGTGCAGACTAGTCCCGGACCGCTTTTGCGGCAGGAGGGAACCGTTCGTGTCCGCGGACGTTCCGCAAGTGGCCATGTTTCGCGCGGTAACGGTTGTGGATGCGGACCGATTTCGGGTAGGCGTCAAGGAGTCGCGCGGCAATGGCTCGTCATTGTTGTACTTACTCGCGTTCCAGAAAGCGCTGTCGTCCGGCCCGGAGATGGCTTGACTGCCGTCCCCTAATCGCGGGTCGATCCAGAACTCTTGTTCCTGGCCGGGGAGTTGTGCAAGGGTGAGCCCGCTCATGTCCGAACAAACGCCATTCTGATCAACCGTTCGAATTCTCGGGCGAGCCCCTCCAAAAGAGGCGGCGTCGCCACCGGATGGTATGGACCAACAGGTCCGCTCCTTGTCGTCCCGCTGCCGGCATCCATCGACCGGAGCCGAAGCCACTCAACAACCCCCCACCGCAATGCCATGGATGGAAAGACGCCCATGCAGCACCCCAGCACGCCCGGAAACGTGCCCTCTTCGCAGGCCGGCCGTACACCCGGGGTTTCCGACGAGGAGTTTGCCGCCGCGCTGCGCGCCGGGGGAGCGGGCCAGAACGCCCACCCCGTCGCCACACTCCTGGCCCGGCACTGGCAGCCCGTGTTCGACTACGCCACCCTTTGCGCGCCCTCGGCCAAAATCGCCTCGATGCTGGCGACGGCCGCATTCGCGCAGCTTCTGGAGAATCTCGCGGAAGGCGGCCCGGTCGGCGGACTGCGCCCGTATCTTCTGGTGACCACCCGCCATATAGCCAAGGGCTGGGCCGGTGACCAGCGGATCACCGCGATGCTGCCGGGGATGTCGATTCCCGAACCCCCGGACGAGAATAGGCAGCTGATCTCGCGGGCTTTCCACGCAATGCCGATGACCGCCCAGGTCCTGCTCTGGCATGCCGAGGTCGAGGCCGAGGGGATATCCATACCGGCGGGTTTGCTGGGTATCGATCCGCGCGCCGCCTCCGACCAACTCGGTCAGGCGCGCGAACAGTTCCGGCAGATCTGCGTACGCGTGCACCGCGAGCACGCTCCCACCGGGGAATGCCGCCACTACAACCGTCTCCTCGACATATCGCTGCGCCGTGGCGGGGCACTGATCCCCGACATCCAGGTGCACCTGTCGGAATGCCCTTACTGCCGTTACGCCGCCGACCAGTTGCGGCAGTCCGATGGGCGGCTCGGCGTCCTGATCGCCGAGGCGCTGCTCGGGGGCGCCGCGCAGTCCTATCTCGCGTCCCGGCCGGGCCGTCGCCGCCACGCCCGCCTGAAGGAGGGCCGGCCGGGGGCGCCCGGTGGCCGGGGGGCCGGGCGCCACTCCCGGGGCGGCGGCCGGAGGCCGGCCCTGCCTGCCCTCGTGCTGCGTGGCAGGCGGGCCGCCGTGGAGAGGACGACACCGGCCGCCCTCGGCCTCGGCGCCGCCGTCGCCGCCACCGGGGTGCTGGCCGTCGCCCTCCTGGCCGCCCTGTGGTCCGACGACAGCGACCACGCGGGACCGGCCGTCCCCAGCGGAGCGGTCACCGGCACGGCTCCGTCGGTACCCGGCGCGAGCGAGGCCGCGCCGGGCGCCCCGGGCGGGCCCGCGCCGTCCCCGTCCCTGCCGTCCGCACCGGCGCCGCAGCCCTCGGCCACCTCGGCGGGCCATCCGAGCGGTCCGCTGACCACGCGGCTGCGCAACGTCGAGGCCGATCTCTGTGTCGACTTCGCCGGCGGCGAGGCGAAGAAGGATGTGGACGTCCTCATGGCGGCGTGCTCGTCGTCGTCCCCGACCCAGCAGTGGGTGTACGAGAACGACGGCAGGCTGCGCAGCGCGGCCGCGCCCGGGCTGTGCCTGAACTCGCGCGGGCTCGACGGCATCGTTGTCGCCACCGGCTGCACGGGGCGCACGGCGCCCGACTCCGGCGACGTCCGGTACGACCTGACCATCCAGGGCCACGTCGTACCGCGCTGGAACGAACGGCTCGCGGTCGTCCCGGCTTCGACCGACCCGGGGTCGCCCGTGGTCGTGAAGGTACGGGACGACTCGCTCGGCCAGGTCTGGGCGACGGACGCCGTCCGCACCGGACCCAGCCAGCAGTCGGCGCCCTATACGGAGGAGGTCGGCGCTCCGCCGCCCGGCGGTGAGCGGTGCGTCCCCGAGACCTGTGAGGCGCCCCGGCCGGCCCCGGGGCTCTCGCGGCCGGCCGCGACGCCTGAGGCGCGTTCCGAGGGCAGCGTCCGCCGTGCGAGCGACGACGCACCGGACACGGAGGGGCACTCCCAGCGCGCCGTGATGCCGGTGCTGCTTCCGGTGCCGGAGGGCGCCCTGCCTTCGGCCCCGGACGAGCCGGCGACCGAGGGCCCCTGACCGCGCGGCCGCGACCCGGCGGGCGGCTCCGCGGCCCGCCTGCCGGAACAGTGGTGCCGCGCGCCGCGATGGACGAGCGGGCTGCTGAGGTGAAGGGGGCGGTGAGCCGTTCCGTACCCGCCGATGACGTCTGGCCGCAGCCGCAAGCAGTCGCAGAAGTCGTCGCAGACCGGCGCGATCGCCTCCCGGGCGCTCAGCCGCTCAGTCAGTGGAGCGCCCGCTTCATGATCTTGCCCATGTCGTTGCGGGGCAGGACGTCGAGGAACCGCACCTCGCGCGGCCGCTTGTGCGGGGCGAGCTGGACCGCCACGTGCGCCGCCAACTCCTCGGCGGACGGCGGCGTCCGGGGATCGGCCGCCACGACCCACGCGACGATCCGCTCGCCCAGGTCCGCGTCCGGCTCGCCCGTGACCGCGGCCTCGCGCACCGCCGGATGGTCCAGGAGGACGTTCTCGATCTCCCCGGCCCCGATCTTGTAACCGCCGCTCTTGATCAGGTCGGTCGCCTTGCGTCCCACGATCCGCACGTAACCGTCCGCGTCGCGCACGGCCATGTCCCCCGTGCGGAACCAGTCCCCGTCGAACGCGGCGGCCGTCGCGTCGGGCCGGTTCAGGTACTCGGTGAACAGATGGTCGCCGCGCACCTGGATCTCGCCGATCGTCTCCCCGTCCGACGCCGTGATCTCCGTGCCGTCCTCCTCGACCAGCCGCAGCGAGACCCCGCGCAACGGCACGCCGACCGTCCCCGGACGAGCCTGGCCGTCGGCCCGTACGCTCGTGTTCATCAGCGTCTCGGTCATGCCGTACCGCTCGATCACCCGCCGCCCGGTCGCCGCGGCGATCCGCTCGTGGTCCGGCAGCGGCAGCGCGGCCGACCCCGACACCAGCAGGCGGGCGCCCGCCAGAGCCTTCGCGAGGTCGGCGTCGTCCTCCAGCGCCTCGGCGAGCCGGTGGTACATGGTCGGTACGCCGAACAGCATGGTGCCGCCCCGGCCGAGCTCGCGGGCCACGCCCTCGGGGGTGAACCTCCCCAGGTGCCGCACCTCGCCGTCGCGCCGCAGCGGGCCGACGATGCCGAGGATCAGGCCGTGGACATGGAACAGCGGCAGCGCGTGCACCAGGACGTCGTCCGCGCTCCACTGCCAGGCGTCCTGGAGCGCGTCCAGCGTCGTGGCGACCGCGCGGCGCGGCAGGACGGCGCCCTTGGGCGGGCCGGTGGTGCCCGAGGTGTAGACGACGAACGCGGGCGCGCCGGGGCCCGGTTCACCGGCCGGCGGCTCACCGTCGCCCGCCACCGGCACGTCGACGCGTTCCAACGAGTCGAGGGCGGCGGGCAGTTCGTCCCCCGGAGCCGCCAGCACCAGTGACGGAGCGCTGTCCGCGAGGATGTGCGCGAGCTCCCGCTCACCGGTCTTCGGGTTCAGCGGTACGACGGGTACGCCGGCGAGCAGCGCCGCGACCGTGCCGACCGCGGTCTCCAGCGTCGGTGCGGCCCACAGCGCGACCCGCCCGCCGGCCGCGGCCGCGCCGATCCGGGCCGCGAGAGCTCCGGCGGCACCGGCCAGCTGCCCGTAGGTCAAGGACCGTTCCCCGAACCGCAGGGCGACCCGGTCGCCGTGGTCGGGGCCGCCGGACGCGGCTGTCAGCGCCGGGAACAGGGAACTCACTCGTCGACCTCCTGGTGTCGCCTGCCGTGCACGGCAGGCTCATGGCAGTGCTTCCCGTCGCCTCATTGTCTCCCCGTGGAAGGCGGCGACCTGAGCCTGCCTCGAACCGGACGGCTCTGTCACGGAGCCCAGCCGCTCCCTGCCCGCCCCGCCGAGCGGCGAGTTCAGGTTCCGGCCCGGACGGTGAGCGTGAGCCCGGCGGCGCTGTCGTACGGGCGGTGTGCGAGGGGCGCTCAGGGCAGCGGGAGCGCGATCTTCACGGCGTAGACGGCGACGAGCCCGAAGCCGATCCGGAAGGTCCACGCGCGGGCGGTGCCGGAGATTTTGGCCCCGGCGTAACCGGCCGCCGCCACGAGGAACTGCTGCCACGCGAGCGAGGCGACGAGCACGCCGCCGACGAACACGGCTCCGGCCGTGCCGCCCCGCAGGGCCGCGCCCTGGGCGGTGGTGAGCGCGGCGAAGTAGAGCGCGGTGGTCGGATTGACGGCGGTGAGCGCGGCGAACCGTGCGAACACCCGGGCGGGCCGCGCCCGTGCCGCGGGCTCGTCCGCCCCGCCCCGCGTGACCTCGTCCGCCGGGCCGTCGCGCGGCCCCCGTACGGACGACCACAGGCCGTGTGCCGCGATGGCGGCCAGGATCAGGGCCGATGCCAGGCGCACCCAGGCCTCCACGCCCGACAGAGCCGACGCCACCAGCGGGCCCAGGGCCGTGGCCACCGCCGCGTACGACATGTCGACCACGGCCACCGCGGACGCCGCCGCCACCGCCGTGGCGCGGTCGCGCATCGCTTCCTGGACCAGCAGCACGCCGATCGCCCCCACCGGTACCGCCACACCCAGTCCGGCCACCGCTCCCGCGCCGGCCGTCGTCCATATCTCGGTCATGCGCACACCGTGATGCGCCCGCCGGTCCTTTCGCGGTCGCATTACGGCGCTGGCTGCGACAATCGCGGTATGGACGGCCTCGACAGGGAAATTCTCGGCGTGCTCCGGGAGGATGCGCGGATCTCCTACCGCGATCTCGGCGTCCGCGTCGGTCTGAGCGCCAACGCCGCCGCCGACCGGGTGCGCCGGATGGTCCGGGACGGGATCATCCGCGGCTTCACCACGATCGTCGACCCGACGGCCGGCCCCCGCCCCGGCCTCGTCGTGTTCATCGACATCACGCTGCGCCTCGACACGACGAACGAGGAGTTCGAACGGGTCGTGCTCAAGCTGCCCGGAATCACCGAGGTCGTCCATGTCACGGGCGCGCACGACTATCTCGTACGGGCCACGGCGGCCGACGCCGCCGAGCTCGACGCCCTGCTGCGGACCCTCAAGCGGGAGGCCGGCGTCGCCCAGTCCAGCACCCGTATCGCCCTGCGCGACGCGCGGGCGACAGCCGGGGGAACGCCCAGGTGACCGTGGTCGGCCGGCCGCCGAACACGCCGCGCCCGGTCGCCGGGCGACATCGCCTCGCCGGTCCCCGCGCCACCGTCCTCGCGGCAGACCGCTCGTCGGGTGACCGCAGCCGCACGCCGGGCGGGCCTCCGGCCGGCGACACCAGCACCCCGAGCCGGTGTGACGCGTCCGCTTCGGGAGTCGAGCACCCCGAGTGACGCGTCCGCTTCGGGAGGCGAGCACCCCGGCGCCGCCTACCGGGCACCGGTCAGCGCGGCCGCGGCCGCGGTACGACGCCGACGACAGCCTTCGGACTTCAGCCGCGCCGCGAGCCCCGGTGCGGCTCCGGCGGCCCCCGCCGGCGCCGGGACGTCCTCGTCACCGGGGCTCGGGGGCCGTCTCCGAGCGGCCGTGGTCGTCAGGGGCCGGACCGGCGCCGGGCGCGTCGTCCTCGTCGCCCGTCCCGGACGAGGACACGGTGCTGATGGACGACAGGCCGTCCGCGTACCCCGTTCCGCCGGAGGACTCGTCGTCGAAGCCGTACGCACCCCCGTCGGTGAGCGGGTCCGGCACCATGGGCCGGATTCTGCCCTCCAGCATCGCGCCGAGCCCGAGAATCGTGCAGGTGTCGGGCCGTTCGGCGATCCGCACCGACATACCGGTGGCGTCCCGCAGCATCTGGTCGAGTCCGGGGAGCAGCGCGCTGCCGCCGACCATCACGATGCCGCTGTCGACGAGGTCGGCCACCAGGTCCGGCGGGCAGTGGCGCAGCACCTTGCCGATGCCGTCGATGACCGAGGTGAGGGGCGTGTGGATGGCCTCCCGTACGGCGGCGGTGTCGACGCGCACCGAACGGGCCAGTCCGGTGGCCACGTCCCGGCCGTGGATCTCGGTGGATGTCGGGCCCTGCGAGGTGAGCCCGTTGCCGCGCAGCGCCAGTTGCAGGGGGCGCACGGACTGGCTGGGCAGCATCAGTGCGTGCTGGTGCCGCAGGTGCTGGATCACCGCATGGTCGATGGCGTTGCCGCCGATCGGGATGCGTTCGGCCGTGACGATCGAGCCGAGTGAGAGGACCGCGATCTGGGTGGTCGCCGCACCGCACACCATGATCATGTTCGCGGTGGGCTGTTCGACCGGGAGCTTGCAGCCGACGGCCGCGGCGATCAGCGTGTCCACGAGCTCGACCCGGCGGGCGCCGAGGCCGACCAGCGTCTCCACGGTGGCGCGCTGCGCGAGCGGGTCGGAGTCGTGCGGGGTGCTCGCGGCGGCGCGCAGCCGGGGCTTGCGGCGCAGCTGGCGGCGGAGCTTCTCGCCGAGCAGGTGCCGCAGCATGCGCTGGGCCATGTCGATGTCGACGACGGTACCGCCGCTGACGGGCCGTGTGACGCGGATGTAGTCGGGAGTCCGGCCCGTCATCTTCTCGGCGAGCGTGCCGACCGCGATCAGCGCGCCGGTTCGCGTGTTCACGGCGGCGACGCTGGGCTCGTCGACGACGAGGCCGGCGCCCTTGACGAAGACACGTGTCCTGGCCGCCCCCATGTCCACGGCGACATGGCAACGGCGCAGCTGCTCAAGGCTGACGGTCACGGCAGATCCTCCCGAGTGCGGTACGTGTTCGCATCGTGCGATCGCCCGGGGCCGTGCGCGCGCTGGGCTGCGCCGGTCGGGGGCACACGGGCCTGACACTCCGCCAGACGGGCAGGATCACAGGGCCGCGAGGCTGGGGCCCGAGCCGGGAGCGCCGTCCCCGGCCGTTGCTCACGCTCCGTCAGATGAGGCGCTGCAGAAGCCCCCAGGTGAACTCCGCGATCCGCTCGTCCTCGCCGGGCGGTGTGAACGCCAGGCGCCATCTCGTCGGTGCCGACCCCTCCAGCGGCCGGACCGGCGCGAACGCCCTCGCCACCTCGTCGACCGTGCACGACCACGGCCGCAGGTCCGCCGTCGTCCGCAGCTCGGGGCCGGCCGCCCCGGGGGCCCGTACGAGCCATTCGTTCCACACCGCCCCGTTCTTCGCGGCCAGGACCTCGAAACGCAGGTCGGGCCAGAGCGGCACCGGCCACAGCAGCGCGTCGCACTCCAGGTCGCCGACGCGCCGGTGCTCGACCGACTCCGGGGTGCCGAGCACCGAGCGGTAACGGGTCAGGGCGCTCCGCGCCCGGGGCGAGCGCACTATCGCCTGCCAGCGGCGGTTCGCCTCCCGCATCTGCACGAGCGAGACGCCGAGCTCGCGCCGGGCGTCGTCGACGAGGTCCGGCTGGTGGTCGGCCATCCGGCGCAGCAGCACCAGCTGGAAGTCGAGCGGTCCGAAGGGGGCGGTTGCAGCCATGCCCGACATCCTGCCCGTGGCATGGGAGGGCACAGGCGAGCGGCCACGCCGGGGAAGTGAGGATTCCACACAAGATCCTCACACTCCGACCCACCGCGCGTACCCCGGTGCCGCATACTCTCCGGGGGCCATGGATTACTGCCACCCGTGCGGACGGCACCTCAACGGCGCGCTGGCCTGTGCCGGGTGCGGCACCCCCGTCGAGGAGCTCCGTCACCACTCCGCCAGCGTGCCCGACACGGGCCACGTCTACGAACTGGACGTGGAGCCCGAGCCGGCGCCGCCCGGGCCGCGTGCCGCGCGCCGTCAGGCGCAGTCGCGCCGCAAGCCCGCGCCCGCCGGGCGCCGGGCGCGCAAGAGGCGTGGGCGCAAGGTGGTGCTGGGGACGTTCGGGCTGGTGCTGGCGGCGGGGGCGCTGAGCCTCGCGGAGCTGGCGACCGAGGGGGCGGGCGATGACGGCGCGGCCACCACGGTGAAGGAACAGGACGTCGTCGAGACGGAGACGATCGAGCCGTCGGCCGCCGAGGACACCCCGGACGGTCCGTCCGAGGTGAGCGAGAAGCCGGTGATGTCGTCGGGCTCCCCGCGCCCCGCCGGGAGCGCCACCGGGGCGACGAAGGGCGGGGGTACGCCCGGTACGAGCGAGGGCACGGCACGCGGCGACGGCGACGCCCCGGCGCCGTCCGCCTCCGCGTCGGCCCGTGACGGCGCCTCCCCGTCCGCGTCGGACGGCCCCCCCGACGAAGCCGGTCCGAGCGGGAGCGGCGAGCCGACCTCCGGGCCGGGGGGCCCGGGTGATCCGGAGCCGCCGGGCGAGGAGGAGCCCCCGCCGCCGGAGCCCTCGCCCACGGAGACCTGCGACCGCTTCCTGTGGTGGTGTCTGTGACGCCCCCGCGGCACGGGTGACACCCCCGCGGCAGCGGTGACACCCGCGCGGCACCTGTGACGCCGGCCCGGCCGGCCTTCCGCGTCCACTCCCGGGCTACTGCCCGGGGCGCTCGCCCAGCATCCGCCGGAGCAGATCCCTGAGCGCCGTCCGCTCGTCGGCGGACAGCTCCCCCAGCGGCTCGCGCGCGAAGTCCAGCGACTCGCGCAGCCGCTTCGCCGTGCCGCGCCCCTCCTGAGTGGCCGCGGCCAGCTTCACCCTGCGATCGCCCGGGTCGGGGCGCCGCTCCACCAGGCCGCGGGCCTCCAGGCGGTCCACGATCCCGGTGATGTTCGACGGCTCGCACTTCAGCCTGTGCGCGATCCGGCGCATGGGCAGGGGCTCCAGGGAGAGCAGCCCCAGGACCCGGGCCTGGGCACCGGTGAGGGAGTGCTCCGCCGCGGCACGCTCGTACTCGTCGTGGTAGCGGGCCACGACGGAGCCGATGAGCTCGACGACTTCGAGGGTGAGCGGATCTGTTCCTGGGATGGCCATGGGTCTCAGGATACCCGGATACTTGACAACCTGAAATATCCAGGAGCATGGTTGTTTCAGGTAGTGAAGCATTCCTAGGAGGAACCCAGCATGTCCGCTCTTCCCGCGTCCGGCCGCGAATGGCACCTCGTCGCCCGCCCCCAGGGCTGGCCCAAGCCCGAGGACTTCGCCCTGCGCGAGGCGGAGGTCACCGAGCCGGGTGAGGGCCGGGTCCTCGTGCGCAACCTCTACTTCTCGGTCGACCCCTACATGCGCGGCCGGATGAATGACGTGAAGTCCTACGTCCCGCCGTTCCAGCTCGACCACCCCATGGACGGCGGCGCGGTCGGCGAGGTCGTCGCGTCCGACGCCGAGGGCTTCGCGGTCGGTGACCACGTGCTGCACGGCCTCGGCTGGCGGGAGTACGCGAGCGTGCCCGCGCAGCACGCCGTCAAGGTCGACGCGTCGAGGGCGCCGCTCTCCGCCTACCTCGGCGTGCTCGGCATGACCGGCCTCACCGCCTACGCGGGCCTGTTCGACGTGGCGTCCTTCAAGGAGGGCGACGCGGTCTTCGTCTCCGGCGCCGCCGGCGCGGTGGGCAGCCAGGTCGGCCAGATGGCCCGGATCAAGGGCGCCTCGCGGGTCATCGGCTCGGCGGGCTCCGACGAGAAGGTCAAGCGCCTCGTGGAGGAGTACGGCTTCGACGCCGCCTTCAACTACAAGAACGGACCGGTGGCCGAGCAGCTGAGGGAGGCGGCCCCCGACGGCATCGACGTCTACTTCGACAACGTCGGCGGCGACCACCTGGAGGCGGCCATCTCCTCCCTCAACGTCGGCGGCCGGGCGACCATCTGCGGGATGATCGCGCAGTACAACAACACCGAGCCGGCCCCCGGCCCGCGCAACCTCGCCCTGATCATCGGCAAGCGCCTGCGCCTGCAGGGCATGCTCGTGAACGACCACTCCGCCCTCCAGCCGCAGTTCGTCCAGGACGTCGCGGGCTGGATCGCCTCCGGCGAGCTGAAGTACGACGAGACCGTCGTCGAGGGCATCGAGAACGGCTACGAGGCCTTCGCCGGCCTCCTGCGCGGCGAGAACACCGGAAAGATGATCGTTTCTCTGGCCTGAGGCGTCACCCGTTAGGCTCTTCCCCAGCCGTCGCGATCGTGGGCGCGAGTCGCGGCGAACCAGCAGGAGGAAGACGTCATGTCCATCCAGCAGTCCGAGGTGCTCTACACCGCTGTCGCCACCGCGGAGAACGGCCGTGACGGCCGCGTCGCCACGAACGACGGCGCCCTCGACTTCGTCGTGACCCCGCCCAAGGAGATGGGCGGCAGTGGCGCCGGGACCAACCCGGAGCAGCTGTTCGCCGCCGGTTACAGCGCCTGCTTCCAGCAGGCCCTCCTCGTCGTCGCCCGCCAGGAGAAGGCGGACGTCACCGGGGCCACGGTCACCGCCGAGGTCGGCCTGGGCAAGAACGACGACGGCTTCGGCCTCATCGTCAAGCTCTCCGCGAGCATCCCGAACGTGGACGCCGCCACCGCCAAGGACCTCGTCGAGAAGGCCCACCAGGTCTGCCCGTACTCCAAGGCCACCCGCGGCAACATCACGGTCGACCTCGCCGTGTGACACGCATGACAGAGGGCCGCATCCCGCGCAGGGGGTGCGGCCCTCGTCGCATGCCCGGCGGCCGGCCGCCGGTCGTGATCAGCGGGTCAGCAGCGCCCTGCCGATCTGCGCGAACACGCCCTTGGGGTGCGCCCGGAACAGCGGCTCGGTGCCGAACAGCACCACGGGCGCCCCGGCCTTCGACGTCCCCGAGACGACCGACGCACGGCCCGCCGCGTCCTGTGGGCCGCCCCTGCCGTCCTGTGCCGCACGCCAGTGGCCGGACACGAGCGGGTTCCCGGAGCCGTACGACTGCTCGACGCGCACGCCGCTGCCGAGGCCGGTGAACCAGCCCGGCGAGTAGACGAACGTGTGTGCCGGGGCGCCGCCCGTGATCGGGCCGCCGGCGTTGGTCACGCGGACCACGCCGTTGGCGTCACCGTTGCCCGCCACCGCGGTCGCCTCCAGCAGCGAGGCCGCCGCGTTGAACGCCGCTCCCTGCTCACCGAGCCCGACCACGCCGACGCCGCTCTTGCCGAACGCCGCCCGGGCGGCCGGTGTGAGCTTGGTGTGGTCCAGGCCGGACGACACGAACAGGGCGTCCACCGTGGACCAGTCGAAGCCCGCGTTGAGCACCTCCGTCGACACCGGCACCACCGCGAAGCCCATCTCCCGCAGCGCGAACAGCTCGCCCGGGGTGACGGCCGCGGCGACCTCGGTGCGGTGCAGCGGCGCCGTGCCCTTCTCCTTCGTCGCCTCGAACGCGACCCCGAGCCGGTCCGCCAGCACCCGTGCGACGCCCCGCGCCGAGCCCGGCACGACCGCCGCGCCGTCCGCCGTCCGCCGCACCTTGATCCCCTGCGCCAGCAGGGAGTTGAGGGCCGCGATCTCCTTCGGGTCGTCCAGACGCAGCAGCAGGTCGCCGTACGGCGCGACCCGGCCGGTCGGCGACGCGGCGTGCACCGTGCGCGTCGGCACCCGCGGCGCGTGCGCGACGGACTTGTCCACCGTCGCGCCCCACAGCAGGCCGAGGCTCCATCCGGAGATGTCGTACATGGCCGAGACGTCCGCGCTGATGTCGCGTCCCTCGGCGAGGATCACATTGGCCAGACCGCGCTTGGGCTGGTGCATGTCGACGACGTACGAACCGGCCGGGTACGAGCGCCCCTCCAGCCGGAACGGCAGGCGGGCCCGCTCCACCCGCACGTCGTTGGCGACCAAATGGTCCACCAGCCGGCCCGCCGCCACCGCCGACCTCTGAGCGCCGCCGGCCGGGATCACATAGGCCCGCGGGAAGGTCGCCGTGTACACGTCCTCGGGACCGATGCCCGGCACGCCCGGCACGGTCTCCTGCGACACCGGCCGCTGCGCCTCGCCCGCCGCGCCCCGCCGGAACGTCTCGATCTGGTCGGCGATCACCGACGTGCGGTGCGCGTGCGTGTAGGCGAGCGTCGCCCGCATCGCGGCGCCCGCGATGTCGGTGTTGACGACGGCACGGCGGCGCAGCTCCGCGACGGGCAGCGCGTCGTAGTCGCGGTTGTTGACCCGCATCGGGAACTCGATGGTGTGCGAGGCCACCGTGCCGTGGAACGGCATGTACTGCGGGGTGAAGATGGGCGGCCAGTCGTCCCAGCCCTCCTTCTCGTCCCGGAAGGGGATCACGGCGGGCCGCACCCCGTCCTTGTCGAAGGTGTAGCCGAGGCCGTTGACGGCCTTCTCCATGCCGAGGGCGTTGGCGTACGCGTTCTTCAGGAAGAGGTCGTACTCGTAGTTCTCGCCGTGCGGCGGTGTCGTCGGCTCGATCAGCGTGCCGTTGACGTAGCCGTGCAGGTCCAGCATGACCGCCGGCTGCTTGTCGATCGCGATCTGCCGGATGGCGCGCGACTCGGGCTGGGTCGCGGTGATGAAGTCCCGGTTCAGGTCGAAGCCGCCGGAGTTGGCGCGGGTGCCCGCGATCCGGCCGTCCGGGTTGGCGGTCACGTTGAGGTAGATGCGGTTCTTCGCGAGCAGGTCGGCCGTGCGGGCGTCCTTCGCCTTCGCCAGCTCCTCGACGAGCTTCAGTGCGGCGTCCGTGCCCTCCCACTCGTTGCCGTGGATGTTGTTGTTGATGAACACGGGCGTCTTGTACGCCGCCTTGATGCGCGGGTCCTCGGCCGCGGCCGCCGGCGCGTTCTCGATCCGCTCGCGCATCCGCTCCTGCTCGCGCGCCTGCGTCGCGCTCTCCGGGGCCGTCACGATGACGAGGTACAGCTCGTGGCCGCCCGCCGAGTGCCCGGCGACCTCGACGCTGACCCGGTCGCCCAGCTGCTGCAGGGCGTTGAGGCGCGGAGCGATCCCGTGGTACGGGATCAGGCCCAGCTTGAGCGACTTGTCGTCCGGGTTCGCCGGCGGGACGTCCAGCGTCGTCTCGCGGGGGTAGCCGCCGGTTGTCGGACGCGGGCCGGACGCCGGGTCGCCGAGGGCACGGGCGGTGGCCGACGCGGGCGCCCTGGCCGCGCCCGTGTCACGTCCGCCGCCCTCCCGCAGGGGGTGGGGCCGCGGATCGTCCCTGCCCGGGGCCGCGGTGGCGGCGGGCGGGACGAGCAGAGCGCCCGCGAGCGCGGCCGCGAGGGTGGCGGTGATCAGTAAGGGTCGGGGTGAGCCCATGCGGTACGGACCTTTCCACTGCCGGAGGAATCGATACGTGATCAGTACACGATCAGTACGCGAGGTCTACCGGTTCGGCTCCCGAACAACAAGAGCCACACCGATAAGCTGTGCGTATGCGTGATCTCTGGGCCGGCTTCGGCTACTTGACCAAGGGCCAGCGCTGGGTGGGCGGGCACGGCCGCTGGTTCGGCTTCGGGCTGCTGCCCGGCCTGGTGACTCTGGTGCTCTACGCGGCGGCGCTCGCCGGCCTCGTCTGGGGCGCGGACGACCTCGTCGCGTGGGCGACGCCGTTCGCCGACGACTGGGCCTCGCCGTGGCAGGGTGTCCTGCGCGGCACGCTGACGGTCCTCGCCTTCGCCTTCGGCCTCTTCCTCGCTGTGATCACCTTCACGGCGGTGACCCTGCTGGTCGGCCAGCCGTTCTACGAGTCGCTCTCCGAGCACGTCGACCGCACCGAGGGCGGCGAGGTGCCGGGGTCCGGCCTGCCGCTGTGGCGCGAACTGTGGATCTCCGCCCGCGACTCGGTGCGGATCCTCGTGCGCGTCGCGTTCTACGGAGTGCTTCTCTTCGCCTGCGGATTCATCCCGGTGATCGGTCAGACGGTCGTGCCCGTGGTCGGCTTCTGCGTCTCGGGCTTCTTCCTCACCGAGGAGCTGACCGCGGTCGCGCTCCAGCGCCGCGGCGTCGAACTGAAGGAGCGGCTGGGGCTGTTGCGTGGCCGCAGGCTGCTGACGCTCGGCTTTGGCGTGCCGCTGACGCTGGCGTTCCTCGTCCCGTTCCTGGCGGTGTTCCTGATGCCGGGCGCGGTGGCGGGCGCGACGCTGATGGCACGCGACCTGGTGTCCCCGCTCAGCGAGGACGACGTCGAGGGTGCGGTCCCGCCCGCGCCCGCCCCCGGGCAGCCCCCGTACGGCTTCACCAAGTCCTGAGCGACGGCCCGGCGGCCTTCAGCGTGCGGCCCCGGCCGCCGGGAGCTCCAGGAGCGCGAGGCCCGGTCCGCCGTCGCCCGCGTCCGCGAGCAGCGTGCCGTCCGGGCCCCACACCCCGCTGCCGCCGCGGCACTCGCCCACGTCACAGGCGCCGACGTGGTTGGCGAGCAGTACGTACAGGCCGTTGTCCCGGGCCCGCACCGGACAGACCTTCTCGAACGAGTCGTTGTCCGTCTCCAGCACGGAACTGGCCACGTACACCCGGCAGTCGTCCGCCCTGGCGGAGGCAGCCACCTCGGGGAACCGGTTGTCGTAGCAGATCGCGACCGAGAAGCGGACCCCGTCGAGCTCGAAGCGGCCTTCCGCGGTGCCCGCCGTGAAGACCTCCAGCTCCTTGCCGTACAGGTGCGTCTTGTCGTAGCGGGCGAGCAGTTCGCCGTCGGGGCCGATCACGAGTGCAGAGATCGCCGGCCGGTCGCCGTCCGTGCGGGCCGCGCAGCCGATCAGGGCGGCCGTGCCGGTCGTACGGCACGCCTCGCGCACCGGTTCGAGGCGGGGGTCGTCCTCGGCCAGCCACAGACCGGGGTCCGCCGCGACGGTCGCCAGCGCGTAACCCTGGGCGGCGAGTTCGCAGAAGGCCACGAACCGGGCGCCCTGTCCGGCCGCTTCGCGGATCAGGGCCGCCATGCTGCCGATGTTGGCCTCGACGTCGCCGGGAACGGACGGGAACTGTGCTGCTGCGATCTTCATGCGGCCATCATCGCCGTCTCGTGATCCGGGAGGAAACCCCGGCCGGATCCGGGAGGAAACCCCGGCCGGATCCGGGAGAAAGC
Source organism: Streptomyces sp. NPDC049597 (assembly GCF_040675505.1). Classification (NCBI taxonomy): domain Bacteria; kingdom Bacillati; phylum Actinomycetota; class Actinomycetes; order Kitasatosporales; family Streptomycetaceae; genus Streptomyces; species Streptomyces sp. NPDC049597. Next base: position 359,550 of record NZ_JBFAOY010000001.1, on the reverse strand, counting down.
CCGGCCGGCTCACCACGGGGCCGCCCCTCGTGCCAGCATCGCCGTATGACCGAAGTGATCGCAGTGGCCGTCATCACCGTCCTCGCCGTCATCAGTCCCGGCGCCGACTTCGCCATGGTCGTGCGCAACAGCTGCCTGTACGGCCGCACGACGGGCCTGTTCGCCGCGGCCGGCGTCGCCGCGGGCGTGCTCGTGCACGTCACGTACACGATGCTCGGTGTCGGGCTGCTGATCGCCTCGTCCACCGAGCTGTTCACCGCGATCAAGATCGCCGGTGCCGCGTATCTCGTCTACATCGGCTTCCGGACCTTCACCGCCCGCACCGAGATCACCGTCGACCTGGAGCGGCAGAAGGAGGGGCTGACCCCGCTGGGCGCGCTGCGGGGCGGCTTCCTCACCAACGTCCTCAACCCCAAGACGACCCTCTTCGTGGTCTCCACCTTCACGCAGGTCGTCGGACCGGGCACGGCGACCTGGCAGCAGGCCGGGTACGGGCTGTTCATGTCGGTGGCGCACCTCGGCTGGTTCGGACTCGTCGCGCTCTTCTTCTCGCAACCGCGGCTGCGCGCCGCCCTGCTGCGCCGGCAGCGCGCCCTCAACCGGGCCATCGGCTCGGTGCTCGTCGGCCTCGGCGTCAGCCTGGGCTTCGCCCGCTGACCGCGAAGGCCCCGCCCGGGACGGCACCGGGCGGGGCCGGAAGCGGCGGCTGTCAGCTCACCTGGAGCGCCGTGTCGTCGATGACGAACGACGTCTGCAGCCGGGAGCCCTCCGTCCCGATGAACTTGAGGGTCACCGTCTGCCCCGCGTACGCGCCGAGGCCGAAGCTCCGCTGCACATAACCGCTCGTGGCATGGAGGTTGGAGTACGTCGCCAGGGTGGACAGGACCGTGCCACCGCTGTTGAGCACCTGCGCCTTGAGGGTGTCGTAGGCCGTGGTCGTCGTGGTCTCCGCCGTGTCGACGCGCAGGTGGAACGTGAACGCGGCCGTCGTGCACCCGGACGGGACGGTCACGGTCTGCGCGAGCGTGTCGGTGTGGTCGGTGCCGTAGCCGTTCAGCCACGCCTTGTACGAGCCGGTGCGGGCCGGGCGGGCGGGGTCGTTCGTGATGACGCCGCTTGTGGCGGTCCAGGAGGCAGCGCCGGACTCGAAGCCGGGGTTGGCGATCAGCTGGGCGGCGGTGCAGGTGCCGCCCCCGCCGCCTCCGTCGCCGGTGCCGCCCGAGAGCCACTCGGTGGCGTTCAGGGCGAGGGCCGCGTTGGTGCCCGCGGGGTCGTTCCAGCCGTCGTGGAGGGTGTTGCCGGACTGGCCGGTGCCGTCGTCGATCGGCGAGCTGTCGCCCCAGAACGCGACCCGGCCGCTGCCGAACGTGCTGGTGACGAAGAAGGCCCCGGTGTTGCCGGAGTAGCCCGGCCGGTAGACCAGCCCCTTGACCGAGGAGTTGGCGGACGGCCTGAGCGTCGCCGTGGTCCCGCTGCGGATGATGCTGCCGGTCACCTTGCCGAACGGACCGTTGAGCACCGGGTCGGTGGTGCTGCTGACGGCCTTCGGGTTCTCGCTGCCGATGCTGAGCGAGTCGACCGAGAAGCCGAACGGGTCGGTGCTGTCGACGCTGTTGTTGCTCATGAGGTCGTTGACGACCTCGACGCCGTCGTAGCCGTCGTTGTTGCGGTCGGCCCCGCTGTGGTTCGGGATCACGAAGAGGCCGCCGCCGTTCTGCACGAAGCGCATGACCGCGGTCTTCTCGGCCGCCGTCAGCAGCACGTTGGGCTCGGGCAGGACGAAGGTGTCGAAGTTCTGCAGGTCCAGCGCGGCGCCGGAGCCGTAGGTGATGGTGCTGCCGGGCGGCAGGGTCTTCAGGGCGTAGTCGCCGGTCCGCTGGAGGGCCACGCCCCAGGCGGAGATGGCGCCGGTCCAGCTGGTCTCCGTCGAGGGGGACGGGTTCTGTCCGAGCGGGTCGGGCTGGCTCGTGCTGACGATCCAGTCGGCGTTGCCCGCCGTCTCGGCCTTGCTGTTGTCGAACAGGACACGATGCGGTTCGGCGGCCGCCGCGGTGGGGGCGGTGGCGGCCTGTACGGCTCCGGCGGTGAGCAGAGCGGCGGCGAACACGGCGAGGACGCGGGTGAATCCGCGTCCGGTACGTCTGGGTCCGAGCATCCGGCATACCTCCGTTGCGGCGGGGGGAGAGGCGGTGCGGGCGTCGAGTCTGCGCGCGTAGAAATGCGCCCGGCGCACGAGCGGGCGTCCCTTTATTGAACGGTACATGACCAGTAGGGGGGCGGCAACGGCCCTGGCCCGCACCCCCCGGCGGCGGCGCGGGCCAGGCGGCGTCCGGGGATCAGCCGGCCGACTCCGCCGTCACGCGGATGATCGCCCGCACCTGCGCGATGATGTCCAGCCGGTTGCGTACGAACTCGGGGTCGGTGACCTCCGTCGTGTTCCCGGACCCGAACTGCAGCACCGGCGTGTGCACGTGGCCGCCGGGGACGGTCAGGCCCAGCCGGTCGCGGAGCAGCGTCGCGCGGTAGGCGATCTCGTTCGAGAGGTAGTTGCCGCCGCCTCCGGCGCGCGCGGCCGAGCCCGGCGTCGGCCCGTCGGGCCGCACCACCGCGGGCCCGCCGCCCGCCGGGACCTCGGTCACCGAGGTGTTGTCGTAGACCGGGAAGCGGCCCGTGTCCGCTGCGGTGATCGCCGCGTACGGGAGCGTGGTCGTGGTCCACTGGGGCTGCGTGGCCGGGTCGTCGACCGGCACCGTCCCCGTGCGGGAGACGTTGTCGTTGTCCGGGAACCCGCCGCGCCAGGCGCCGTTGAACCGCTCGATGTCGACCCGGCCCACCCGGCCCTGGCTCACCGTCGTGAACAGATCCGCCTCCGGCAGCCGGGGCCCGAGCGTCCGCTCGACCGTGCCGTCCGCGAAGTCCTGCCAGCGCACCGGGAAGACGGCCGTCTCGATCCGCGCCGGACCGTCCTGCGTACGTATCCAGGTGCCGTCCAGCGCGAGCGCGGTGGCGCCGGACGGGTTGCTGATCCGGATGTCCCGGTCCAGCGTGAACGGATCGAAGCCCGTCATCACGATGCGCCTGATCCCCTTGCCCGCGGGGAAGTCCATCGAGTCCTGGCCGCGCGAGCTGCGCTCCAGGTGGTCCAGCAGGCGCGCCCGCCGCGCGTCGTCGAGACCGAACGACGGCTCCCAGTGGCGCAGATGCGCCGTCATGCCGAGCCGGGCCCAGTACAGCGGCCGGTCGTCGTCGCGGCTCAGGTCGCCCGGCGTCGGCCCGCGCCCCTGCGCCCGGTCGACGGCGCGCTCCCACAGCGCCGCGCCCTGCCGGACGACGGTCCGCTCCGCCTGCTCGTAGGACCGGGCTCCGGCGAGCGCCCGGGTGAATGCGGGCGCGACGCCGTCGAATCCGCTGCGCCGCAGGATCTCCTGCGGAACGGCCCGCTCCAGGCGCTGCTCCTCGACGGTGAGGGGCCGCACGTCCGACGCCCGCGCCGCGTCGGCGGGTTGGGCCGCGGCGGTCGGAGACACGGTGAGGGCGAGGGAGGCTAAGGCGAAGAGGGCGACACCGAGCACGTCCAGGCGGGCGCGTTTCCGGGACACGGGAATCCTTCCGTCGGGTGGGCGGAAGTATCGCGGGCGGGGCGCCGCCGTGGCTACCGCGCGCCGCCGCCGGCCTGCCCGGCCGCCGGCTTCGCGGCCGTGACGTTGCGGTACGCGATCTCGGCCAGCCGCTCCTGGCCGTCCCGGCTGGGATGGAACCAGTCCCAGCGGCTCAACTGCTCCCCGCTGAAGCGGTAGTCGAACACCGCGCCGCCGTCGTAGCGGCAGCGGTCGTCCTCGGCGCAGACGTCCGCGAGGACCTCGTTGTACGCGACGATCCGCTGCCGGACGGCGTCCCGGCGCTGCTGCGCCGACAGGCTGTCGTCCTCCGCCTCGCCCAGCATCGACGCACAGATGCCCAGCTTCCAGATCCGACTGCCCAGCGGATCGGCGCGGCCCGTCGACCACAGGCGCTTGAGGTCCGGCACGCTCGACACGTACACCTGGGCCTTGGGCGCGTCCTTGCGCAGCCGGGCCATCGACGCCTCGAACGACGCGCGGAACGTCTCGACGGGCGTCATGCGCTCCATGGTGTCGGCGCAGGCGTCGTTCGCGCCGACCATCACCGTGACCAGTTCCGGCTTGTGAGCGGCCGCCAGGGCCATCTGTGCGGGCAGGTCGGCGACGTCGGCACCGGAGCGGGCGTGGTTCCAGCTGCGGGCGGCGGCGCCGGCCGGTCCGAGCAGGCGCAGCGCGAGGCTGTTCACCCGGGCGTCCGTGCCGGTGGCCCACGACACCTCGGGGCAGTCGGTGAAGAGCGAGCAGGCGTCGAAGCCGCGCGTGATCGAGTCGCCGACCGCGGCGAGGGAGCGCGGGGTGGGGTCCCAGGGGGGAGTGGGGCTGGGGCTCGGCGTGGGCCGGGAGGAAGCGGAGCCAGGGCGCGCGCCCTGCTGTGACGAGGAGTCACATGCCGTCAGCACGGCGGCCGACAGGGCGGCGAGCGCCACGGCGACGAGCCCTGCCTTGCGCCCGCGGTGCGTCCTCGCGCGCTGCCGCATCCCCGTGTTCCCCCTTCCGTGACCCGGCGGTCGGACTCCTGCCGAGTGAAAGCTTCGTGCGTACGGGCCCAGGACCGACAGTACGCCACTCCTCCCGGGCCCCCGCACGGTAGCTTTTTCCCGTCGACCCAGAGGCACCCCCGCCCATCGGCGCCAGTAAATTACATCACGTCATATGTTGTCCGTTTTGCGGAGTTCCGCTCCCGATGCTGTTTACTGAGGCCGCTGGGAAGGTGACCCTCGTCCCACACTGGAGGTCCCGGTGACGACACGTGGCGTTCTGTACGTTCACTCCGCACCGCGCGCGCTGTGCCCCCACGTCGAGTGGGCGGTCGCGGGAGTGCTCGGCGTGCGGGTCCAGCTCGACTGGGTCCGCCAGCCCGCATCGCCGGGGACCTGGAGAGCGGAGTTCTCCTGGCGCGGCGAGGCCGGGACGGCCTCCAAGCTGGCGTCGGCGCTGCGCGGCTGGCATCTGCTGCGCTTCGAGGTGACGGCGGAGCCGTGCGCGACGGCCGAGGGCGAGCGCTACAGCGCGACGCCGGAGCTGGGCATCTTCCACGCGGTCACGGGCATGCACGGCGACATCCTGGTCCCCGAGGACCGCCTGCGGGCCGCGCTGGCGCGGTCGTCGCAGGGGGAGACGGAGCTGGAGGCGGAGATCGCGAAGCTGCTGGGCAAGCCGTGGGACGACGAGCTGGAGCCCTTCCGCTACGCGGGCGAGGGCGCGCCGGTCCGCTGGCTGCACCAGGTGGTGTGACAGGGGGCTGTTCCCCACCCCGACCTTTCCCATGACCGGGGCTGCGCCCCGAGACCGCCGCGGCGGGCGGGCCGGCCGCTGCGCGGGCTGTTCCCGACCCCTCCCCTTCCCGAACCGGGCTTCGCCCGGACCCGTACCGTGCTTCGCGCGGTGTCCTCAAACGCCGGACGGGCTGCAATGCAGCCCGTCCGGCGTTTGAGGTGCGGGGGTCCGGGGGCCCCGGTTACGGGAAGGGGCGGGCCGGGGAAACAGCGAGGCCCGCCCCCACAAGGGGCGGGCCTCATGCAGAAGCGCGCGCGTCACACCGTGCGGAACGCCAGCACCACGTTGTGGCCGCCGAAGCCGAACGAGTTGTTGATCGCCGCGATCGTGCCCTCCGGCAGCGCCCGCGGCTCGCCGCGGACGATGTCCGCGTCCACGCTCTCGTCCAGGTCGTCCACGTTGATCGTCGGCGGGGCCGTGCGGTGGTGCAGCGCGAGCACCGTCGCCACCGTCTCGATACCGCCCGCGCCACCCAGCAGGTGACCCGTCATCGACTTCGTGGCGGAGACCGCGACGTGGTCGAGGTCGTCCCCGAGGACCGACCGCAGCGCCTTGATCTCCGCGACGTCACCCTGCGGCGTCGAGGTGGCGTGCGCGTTCAGGTGAACCACCTCGGACGGCTTGAGGTCCGTCGTCTCCAGCAGGTTCCGCAGGGCGGCGGCGATACCGCGGCCCGTCGGCTCCGGCTGCGCGATGTGGTGGCTGTCCGCGGACAGGCCCTGCCCCAGCACCTCGCAGTAGACCTTCGCGCCGCGTGCGGCCGCGTGCTCGGCCGACTCGAGGATCACGACGCCCGCGCCCTCGCCGAGGACGAAGCCGTCCCGGGCGGTGTCGTACGGGCGCGACGCCTTCGTCGGCTCGTCGTTGTTCTTGGACATCGCCATCATGTTGGCGAACGCGGCGATCGGCAGCGGGTGGATGGCCGCCTCGGTGCCGCCCGCGACGACCACGTCGGCACGGCCGGTGCGGATCATCTCGACGGCGTAACCGATCGCCTCCGCGCCCGACGCGCACGCCGAGACCGGGGTGTGGACGCCCGCCTGGGCGTTCACCTCCAGGCCGACGTTCGCGGAGGGGCTGTTCGGCATCAGCATGGGGACGGTGTGCGGGGACACGCGGCGTACGCCCTTGTCCTTGAGCACGTCGTACTGGTCGAGCAGCGTCGTGACGCCACCGATGCCGGAGGCGATCACGGTGCCCAGCCGGGCCGGCGCGACGGCGGCGTCCTCACCCGCGGGCGAGGTGAAACCGGCGTCGGCCCACGCCTCGCGCGCCGCGATCACGGCGAACTGGGCGGAGCGGTCCAGCTTGCGGGCCAGCGGGCGCGGCAGGACCTCGCCCGGGTCGACCGCGGCCGCGGCGGCGATGCGCACCGGGAGCTCGGCGAAGCGCTCGCCCTCCAGGAGCTGCACTCCGGAGCGCCCGGCGATCAGGCCCTCCCAGGTCGATGCGCTGTCGCCACCCAACGGTGTGGTTGCGCCGATACCGGTGACGACCACGGTGCGATTGGTCGAGTTCACAGGAATTCTTTCTCCACGTGTAGGGGGTGCGGAATGTGCACGGCGCCACCGCCGGGCGGCGACGAGCGCGTCAGTCTCAGGCCTGGTGCTTGAGGATGTAGTCCGCGGCGTCGCCGACGGTCTTCAGGTTCTTGACGTCCTCGTCCGGGATCTTGACGTCGAAGCGCTCTTCGGCGGCGACGACGACCTCGACCATGGACAGCGAGTCGACGTCCAGGTCGTCGGTGAAGGACTTGTCCAGCTGGACGTCCTCGGTGGGGATACCGGCGATCTCGTTGACGATCTCGGCGAGACCTTCGACGATCTCTTCCTGCGTGGCGGCCATGTTGGCGCTCCTTCGGTGTGTATCAGAGGGTGTGGCTGCAGCCGTCCGGAAGATCCGTACGGGTGCCTAGGGGAGGGTAACGACCGTCGCGGCGTAGACGAGACCCGCCCCGAAGCCGATGACGAGCGCGGTGTCGCCGCTCTTCGCCTGTCCGGTCGCCAGGAGCCGCTCCATGGCGAGCGGGATCGAGGCGGCCGAGGTGTTGCCAGTGGTCTCCACGTCACGGGCGACCGTGACGTGCTCCGGCAGCTTCAGCGTCTTCACCATCGAGTCGATGATCCGCATATTGGCCTGGTGCGGGATGAAGACGTCCAGGTCGGCCGCCGAGATGCCGGCCGCGTCGAGCGCCTGCTGGGCGACCTTCGCCATCTCGAAGACGGCCCAGCGGAACACCGCCTGGCCCTCCTGCGTGATGGCGGGGAACTTGTCGACGGACCCCTCGCGGTAGTCCGTCCACGGCACGGTCTGCTTGATGGTCTCGGACTTGTCGCCCTCCGAGCCCCACACGGTCGGGCCGATCGCCGGCTCCTTCGCGGGGCCCACGACGACCGCGCCGGCGCCGTCGCCGAACAGGAAGGCCGTCGCCCGGTCCTCCAGGTCGGTGAGGTCGCTGAGGCGCTCCACGCCGATCACGAGCACGTACTCGGCGGAGCCTTCCACGACCATGCCCTTGGCGAGCGTGAGGCCGTAGCCGAAGCCCGCGCAGCCCGCGGAGATGTCGAACGCGGCCGGCTTGACCGCGCCGATCCGGTCCGCGATCTCCGTGGCGACGGCCGGGGTCTGCTTGAAGTGCGACACGGTGGAGACGATCACGCCGCCGATCTGCTCCGGGGTGATCCCCGCGTCGGCGATCGCCTTGCCGGACGCCTCGACCGACATCGCGGTCACGGTCTCCTCGGGGGAGGCCCAGTGGCGCGTGGCGATGCCGGAGCGCGAGCGGATCCACTCGTCGGACGAGTCGATCGTCTCGAGGATCACCTCGTTGGGCACGACCCGGGTCGGACGGTAGCCGCCGACGCCCATGATGCGTGCGTACGGGGCGCCCTTGCTGGGCTTGATCTTCGACATGCGCTACGGCTCCTTGTCAGGCTGCTGAATGCTCGGCGACGAGCGTGCGGGCCGCGTCGAGGTCGTCGGGGGTCTTCAGAGCGAGCGTCTGGACGCCCTTGAGGGCGCGCTTGGCGAGACCGGTGAGGGTGCCGCCGGGGCACACCTCGATGAGGGCGGTCGCCCCGAGCTCCGCGAACGTCTCCATGCACAGGTCCCAGCGCACCGGGTTGGCGACCTGGCCGACCAGGCGCGAGACGACCTCGGCACCGGTGTCGACGGTCCGCCCGTCCCTGTTGGAGACGTAGGGGAAGGCCGGGTCGGCCGGGGAGAGCTCCTGCGCCGCGGTCTCCAGCTTGGCCACCGCGGGCGCCATGTGGTGCGTGTGGAACGCGCCGGCCACCTGCAGCGCCACGACCTTGCGGACGCCTTCCGGCTTGTCCGCCTCCAGCGCGGCCAGCTGCTCCATCGTGCCGGCGGCCACGATCTGGCCGGCGCCGTTCACGTTCGCCGGGGTCAGACCGAGCTTCTCCAGGTGCGGGACCGTCACCTCGGGGTCGCCGCCGAGCAGCGCCGACATGCCGGTCTCGGTGACGGCGGCGGCCTCGGCCATCGCCAGACCCCGGGCGCGTACGAGGCGCAGCGCTGCGGTCTCGTCGACGACGCGGGCGAACGCGGCCGCGGTGATCTCGCCGACGCTGTGGCCGGCGACCGCGCCGGGGGAGACGACCCCGAGCGCCGAGGCGGACAGCAGGCCGGCGGCGACGAGCAGCGGCTGGGCCACGGCCGTGTCGCGGATCTCGTCCGCGTCCGCCTTCGTGCCGTAGTGGGCAAGGTCGAGCCCGATGGCGTCGGACCAGGCCGCGATGCGGTCGGCGGCGCCGGGGAGTTCGAGCCAGGGAGTCAGGAAGCCGGGCGTCTGGGCGCCTTGGCCGGGAGCGACGAGTACGAGCACCCTCACACTCTCTCTTGCGGACGGCCGTACCCGCCCGTGGGGACAGGGACGAAGAACCGTCAGGGGAATTGTCGGTGTTCGACAAAAGTCTATGGCTGGGTGTCCCCGTCGGCCAGACGCCCGAGAATCAGGGCGATCCGCAGAGTGAACGCCGAGCGGACATCAGAGGGTGACCAACCGGTGACGTCGGTCACACGTCGGAGCCGGTAGCGCACGGTGTTGGGATGGACGAACAGCATCCGCGCGGCGCCTTCGAGGCTGCTGGCCTGCTCCAGATAGACACTCAGCGTCTCCAGCAGCGCCGAGCCCGCCTCCTCCAGCGGTCTGTAGATCTCCTCCACCAACTGCTCGCGCGCCGCAGGGTCGGAGGCGATCGCGCGCTCCGGCAGCAGATCGTCCGCGAGGACCGGCCTCGGCGCGTCCTGCCAGGCGGAACACGCCTTGAGGCCCGCGGCGGCGGCCTGCGCGGACCGGGTCGCGGCCAGCAGGTCGGGCACGATGGGGCCCGCGACCACCGGCCCGGCCGCGTACGGGCCGATCAGCGCCTTGGCGACATGCAGCGGATTGTCGCTGCCGCCCGCGATCACGACGAGCCGGTCGCCGAGCACCCCGGTCAGCACCTGGAGCTTGGCGTGCCGGGCGGCCCTGCGGATCGCCTCCACCGTCAGCTCGCTGTCCCCGTCGGGGGCGGTGCCGAGGATCACGCACACGTGCTCGGGCGAGTTCCAGCCGAGCGCGGCGGCCCGGGACACCGCGCCCTCGTCGGCCTCCCCGGACAGCACCGCGTTCACGACGAGGGATTCGAGCCGGGCGTCCCAGGCGCCCCGGGCCTCGGCGGCCTGCGCGTACACCTGGGCCGTGGCGAACGCGATCTCCCGCGCGTACACCAGCAGCGCCTCGCGCAGCACCGACTCGTCGCCGGGGGCCGCGACCTCCTCGATCGCCGCCTCCATGACCTCGATGGTGGTGCGCACCATCTCCACGGTCTGGCGCAGGGTGATGGCCCGGGTCAGCTCGCGCGGGGCGGTGCCGAAGACGTCGGTGGAGATCGCCTGCGGGGTCTCGGGGTGCCGGAACCACTCCGTGAACGCGGCGATACCGGCCTGCGCGACCAGTCCGATCCACGACCGGTTCTCCGGGGGCATGGCCCGGTACCAGGGCAGCGACTCGTCCATGCGGGCGATGGCGTTCGCGGCCAGCCGGCCGGAGGACTGCTCAAGGCGCCGGAGGGTCGCGGAGTGCGGATGGGAGGAGTTAGCTGCAGGTTCGGGCACGGGACAAGACTGCCTTATCAGGACGCGTGGGCTAAGTGCCGGGGTTCCCCTCAACGCGTCGTGTACTGTCGCGGCCCCGCTACGGTGGTCCGCGTGACTGCCATCCGGACCTCCATCCGGCGCTCCGCCGACCGCTACCCGGGAGGCGACCCGGCGGCCGGGATCGAGTCCCTGCACGCCTTCTCCTTCGGGCGCCACTACGACCCCGGCAATCTGCGCTTCGGCGCGATCCTCGCCTGCAACGAGGAGCGCCTCGCGCCCGGCGCCGGGTTCGAGGAGCACCCGCACAGCCACACCGAGATCGTCACCTGGGTCGTCGAGGGCGAGCTGACCCACCGCGACTCCGCGGGCCACGCCACCCTCGTGCGTCCCGGCGACGTCCAGCGCCTCAGCTCGGCGGGCGGCGTCCGGCACGTCGAACGCAACGACGGGCCGGACCCTCTGGTCTTCGTGCAGATGTGGCTCGCGCCGAAGGACCCGGGCGGCGAGCCGTCGTACGAGATCGTGCGCGGCATCGCCGACTCCACCCCGTACGCGCTCCCCGAGGCCGGGGCGATGCTCCACGTCCGCCGCCTCGCCCCCGGCGAGCGGACCGCCGTCCCCGACGCGCCGTTCCTGTACGTGCATGTGGTGCGCGGAGGAGTGGCGCTCGGTGGCGAGGAGTTGGGTCCGGGTGACGCGGCGCGGATCACGGACGCGGCGGGGCTGGAGATCGTGGCCGAGGGGGCGGCGGAGGTGCTGATGTGGGAGATGGGCGCCGGCTGACTCGGTCCTGCCGGTCTGAGTCCTGCCAGGAGAAGGGCGGGGTGCCGACATCGAGCGGACCCGGTGCCCCGGGGGCAGGGCCCGCCGCCGTCAGCGCGGCCGTCGCCAGGCGGAGCCGCTCGTCCTCGTCGGGGTCCACGGGCGGGCTGGTGCACAGCGCCTCCAGCCGCCACCGGGGATCGCTCTGCCGCTGACAGCCGGGCGCGTGCTCGTGCGCGATCACGCTCCCCGGGCTCTCGCGTTCCGCCGGGAATCACTCACCTGACGGGTGCAGCGCGCTCTTCGTCCGCCACTCCTCCCAGGAGAGGTTCCACTCGCCGAAGCCGTTTCCGGGCGCGGGGACGCCCTTGGTGTCCCTGCCCGTGATCTCGAACGGGTCGCCGGGGCGGACCTGGGCGTAGAACCAGGCGGCGTTCGCGTCGCTCATGCCGATGCAGCCGGAGCTCCTGTTGGCCTTGCCCATCCACTTGTCGTTCCAGGGCGCCGCGTGCGCGTACATGCCCGACCAGGTCAGGCGCATCGAGTAGTCGACCATCTTGTCGTAGGCGTCCGCGAGGCCGACCGTCTCGGAGTTCATGTTGATCCTTCCCTCCTTCGCCATCAGCACCGTCGTGCCGCGCCAGGACCGCTTGTCTCCGCCGGGTGTTCCGCCGGAGACGGGGATGGTCCGCACGGTGCGGCCGTCGCGCTCGAGCGTCAGTCTGTGGTGGTCGAGGTCGACCTTGACTATCTGGCGCGCGCCGACCGTGAACGACGTCGCGTAGTCGCGGACGAACCAGCCGCCGCCCGCACCCGAGTCGGTGCCGTTCAGCCGGGCCTCCAGGGTGACCTTCGTGCCGGGCCTCCAGTACGCCTTGGGCCGCCAGTCGATCCTGTCGCGGCCCGACCAGTCCTTCATCCAGCCCCAGGAGCCCTCGGTGCCGTCGGAGGTGGTGACCCTCAACTGCCGCTCCACCTCCGCCTTTTCGGTCACCGGGTTGTCGAAGACGAGCGACAGGGGCTGGGCGACGCCGACAGTGGTGGCCGCTCCGGGCCGCCAGTCGACCTTGTTGACCTTGGCGGCCGGGGCGGTCGTGAACGACGTGGACGTGGTGCGCTCCGTGCCGCCCGCGGTACGGGTGGTGGCCTTCACCGTGTACGTGGTGCCGGGGACGGCCTTGCGTTCGGACTGCCAACTGCCGTCCCTTGCCGAGCCTTTCAGCGTGCGGCCCTCGGTGTCGGTGACCGTCACGGAGGCGAGCGTGCCGCCGGAGGCGGTCACCTTCACCGGCTGCCCGGCCCGGACAGCGCGCCCGCTCGGGGACACCGTCACGGTCGCCGGACGGTCGTCGGCGGCGCGGGCACCGGGCTTCGCGTCGTCGGCCGGTGCCTCCGTGGGGCCGGGGGAGCAGGCGGCGAGCGGGGCCAGCAACACGGCGGCGGCCGCGACGCGCATGCGTATACGGCGCGCGGCTGCACGGCTCACAGACATCTACGGAACCTCCGTGGTCGCGGAACGAAGTGGGATGCGACGAGCGTAGGACCGAGAAATCGCAGGTGAGGGGCCGTAGGGCGATATGACGGCCGTTTGGGGCCGAATGGTCATCGTCCGGTCACATCCGCCGCGTGGACCGGTCACGGACGGCTGTGAGCATCCACGGCATTCCGCGAACACAGAGAGGTCCCACACCGTGTCTGCGCTGCTCGTGCCGGCCGACCGCGGCCAGGAAACACCGCTCGGTCCCATCACCGAAGAGGCTTACCGCGCCTTCCTCGCGTCCCGTGCCGGGAGTGCTCTCGGGCCCGGCTTCCTCCAGTGCCCGTCCTGGGCCGAGGTGAAGGAGGGCTGGCGTCCGCTGCTCGTCGGCTGGGGGCCCCGGCCGGAGGCGGGGGAGCTCAGCGGCGTGGCCCTGGTGCTGCTGCGCCAACTCCCCGGTACACGCAAGTCCTTCGCGTACCTTCCCGAGGGGCCCGTCGCCGACTGGGCCGATCCGGGCATGGACGCCTGGCTCACCCCGTTGCTGAGGCTGCTGCGCACCGCGGGCGCGTTCGCCGTGCGGATCGGTCCGTCGCCGGAGCACCGCAGCTGGGACGCCGCCCGGCTCAAGGCGGCCGCCGGGGCGGACCGGCGGCTCGCGGACGTGCTCGCCCGCGAGGTCGACCCGCTGGGGACGGCCGTCGCCGAACGGCTGCGCGCCCGCGGCTGGCACCGGTGCGGGGGCGAGGAGGACGGCGACGCGCAGCCCCGGTACGTGTTCCGCCTGCCGCTCGTCGGCCGGACCGTCGAGGACCTGTGGTCCGGCCTGAACCAGGAGTGGCGTCGCAATGTGCGGCGGGCGCGGAAGGAGGGGGTGGAGACGGTGGTGGGCAGCGCGGCGGACCTGCCCGAGTTCTACCGGCTGCTGCGGATCACCGAGGAGCGCGACGGCTTCCGGCTCGGCCGCTCGCTCGCGTACTACGAGCGCCAGTACGCGGCGCTCAACGCCGAGGAGCCGGGGCGGATGACGCTGTACCTGGCCCGGCACCGGGGGGAGATCCTCGCCGCGCACACCATGATCCGGGTGGGCCGCCGCGTCTGGTACCAGACGGGGGCGTCGGCCGACCACCGCCGTGAGGTGCGGCCGTCCAACCTGTTGCAGTGGCGGATGATGCAGGACGCCCACGCCCTCGGCGCCGACGTCTACGACATGCGCGGGGTACCCTCCACCCTCGACCCCGGCGACCGCGGGTACGGACTGCTGCGCTGGAAGCTCGGCACCGGGGGAGAGGTCGTCGAGACCCTGGGGGAATGGGAGAGACCGTTGGACGGCACCGCCAACCATGCGCTGTACCGGGCGTTCCAGGCGTACCTGGCCCGCCGATGACGCGCAATGCGCGCAGGTCCGCCGCCCAGGCGCCCACGCCCGTGCCGGGCCCACCCGGCCCCGCCGGGGCGGAGGCTCCGGCTGCGCCGGAGTTGTCCGGGCGGCCCATGCTCTCGGTCGCGCCGGGCCGTGCGCCGGCGGCCGAGGCTGCCGACACCGAACCTGCCGCCGGCGGCGACACCGCGCCGACGGCTTGCCGACCGGTCGCAACCGGCTTCGCGGGCGCGGGAGTTCCGGCTGCGCCGGGCAGCGCCGAATCTGCGGGAGCCGTGGCCGGCGGCCGAGCCGGGTGCGACCGGGTCTTCCCGGCCGGCTCGGCCGGTGCCGCCGAGGCGGACGCGGACGCGCCGGAGGCGGACCGGCTGGCCGGTGGGCCGGCCGGGCCGGTGGGCCGGGCTCTCGGCGACCGCGCGGTACCCGGGGCCGGGGGCCCCGCCGGGGTCGTGGCCGTTCCGGCTGGTCGGGACGGCCACGCGGGCGCGGGAGTTCCGGCTGCGCCGGGCAGCGCCGCGCCCGCGGGAGCCGTGGCCGGCGGCCGGGCCGGGTGCGACCGGGTCTTCCCGGCCGGCTCCGCCGACGCGGACGCGGACGCGCCGGAGGCGGACCGGTTTGTCGCTGCCCCGCCGGCGGGCGACTCGGTCGCGCCGAGCCGGGTCGGGCCCGCGGGTCCCGGGGCCGACGCCTGCGCCGCTCCGGCGGAGCGCGCGGTCGCCGGAAACGCCGTCCCCCGCGGAGCCGCGTCCGCCGCGCGCAGTGGTGCCGTCATGGCCGCCGGGTCCGTCGTGTCGCGGGCCACCGGGTTCGTGCGGTCCGCCGTCGTCGCCGCGGGGCTCGGGGTGGGGACCGCCGCCGACGGGTACGCCGTCGGCAACTCCGTACCCACCATCGTCTACATGCTCCTCCTCGGCGGCGCGCTCAACGCCGTCTTCGTGCCCGAGCTCGTCAAGGCCGCCAAGGAGCATCCGGACGGCGGCGCCGCGTACACCGACCGGCTGCTCACCGTCTGCGTGCTCGCCCTGCTCGGCATCACCGCCGCCGCCGTCTGGGCCGCGCCCGCGATCGTCGACGCGTACACGGACTACCCCGGCGAACAGGCCGCCATGACGGTCGCGTTCGCCCGGTACTGCCTGCCGCAGATCTTCTTCCTCGGCCTCTTCACCCTGCTCGGGCAGGTCCTCAACGCCCGCGGCCGGTTCGGCGCCATGATGTGGACGCCCGTCCTCAACAACCTCGTCGTCATCGCCGTCTTCGGCCTGTACCTCGCGGCCGGAGACGGCGGCGCGCTCACCCCCGCCGAGACCGCCCTCCTCGGCTGGGGCACCACCGCGGGCATCGCCGTCCAGGCGCTCGCCCTGCTGCCGTTCCTGCGCGCCGCCCGGTTCCGCTTCCGCCCCCGCTTCGACTGGCGCGGCAGCGGGCTCACCCGCCCCCTGCGCTCCGCCGGCTGGCTCGTCCTGCTCGTGCTGACCAACCAGGCCGCCTACTGGGTCACCACCAAACTGGCCACCGCAGCCGGCGCGCGGGCCGCCGCCGCGCACATCGACGGCGCCGGGTTCAGCGCGTACAACAACGCCTACATGCTGTGGGCCGTGCCGCACGGCATCGTCACCGTCTCGCTCGTGACCGCGCTCATGCCCCGTATGAGCGGCGCCGCCGCCGACGGGGACACGGCCGCCGTGCGCAGGGACGTCGCTTACGCGCTGCGCACCAGCGCCGCCCTGATCGTGCCCGCCGCGTGCGCGCTGCTCGCCCTCGCGGGGCCCGTGATGACGCTCGTCTTCCAGTACGGCGCGGTCGACGCCGACGACACCGCCGTCATGGCGGGCATCCTGATGGCGTTCGCCCCCGGACTCGTCGCCTTCTCCGGCCAGTACGTGCTCTCCCGCGCCTTCTACGCCCTGTCCGACACCCGCACCCCCTTCCTCCTCAACCTCGTGATCACCGGCCTCAACGCGGCACTGTCCGCGACCGCGTACACCCTGCTGCCCGCGCGCTGGGCCGTCACCGGCATCGCCGCGGCGTACTCGCTGGCGCTGTTCACGGGCTGGGCCGTCACGGCGTACGTCCTGCACCGCAGGCTCGCGGGCGGCAGCGGCGCCCTGTGGCGTTCGGCGACCCTGCGCGGGCAGCTGCGGCTGCTCGCCGCCGCCGCCCTCGCCACGGCCGCCGCACATCTCGCCGCCCGCTGGGCCGCCCCGGCCGGCGCGCTCGCCGCCGCCGCCGCGGGCGTCCTCGTGATCGCGGCCGTCCTCGCCCTGCTCGCCCGGCCCCTGCGGCTGGACGGGACCGCCGCGCTGCTGTCCGGGGCCACGGCCCGGCTCCGCCGCCGCACCGCCCGACGCTGACCACGACCTGGAGACACCCGCCCATGCCACGCGTCCTCCTCATCGAAGACGACCCCTCGGTACGCGAAGGGGTCGAACTCGGGCTGCGCCGCCGGGGCCACGAGGTCCGTACCGCCGCCACCGGCGAGGCCGGACTCGACGCCCTGCGCGCCTTCCGGCCCGACCTGCTGCTGCTCGACCTGATGCTGCCCGGCATGAACGGCGTCCAGGTCTGCCGCCGCGTACGGGAGAACAGCCAGCTGCCCATCATCATGCTCACCGCCCGCGGCGACGACTTCGACGTCGTCATCGGCCTGGAGGCGGGCGCGGACGACTACATCGTCAAACCGGCCCGGACCGAGGTGATCGAGGCCCGGATCCGGGCCGTGCTGCGCCGTATCGAGGGGCCGGGGGCTGGCAGGCCCGCCGTCGAGTCCCACGGCGAACTCGCCATCGACCGCGCCGGTCTCACCGTCACCAAGGCCGGCCGGCCGCTCGCCCTCGCCCCCTCGGAACTGAAGCTGCTGCTCCACCTGTCCGCCGCCCCGGAGCAGGTGTTCAGCCGCCAGCAACTGCTGGAGCACGTGTGGGAGCACAGTTACCACGGCGACGCACGGCTCGTCGACGCGTGCGTACGGCGGCTGCGGACCAAGATCGAGGACGGCTCGGGCGCCCCGCGGTACATCCAGACCCTGCGGGGCTTCGGCTACCGCTTCGGGCCGCTGTGAGACCCGCCGTGAAGCCCGCAGGGAAGCCCGGAGTGAAGCCCGCGGTGAAGCCCGCTACGGGGCCCGCCGTGAACTCCGCCGTGAAGCCCGCCGTGGGACGCCGGCGGAGCGGCGGGGACCGGGGGCCGGGCAGGCGCGGCGCCGGGAGCGGCGGCCGGGGCCGTATCGCCGCGTTCGGACTGCGCACCCGGCTGGTCATCGCCTTCCTGCTGGTGGCCGTCGTCAGCGCCGGGACGACCGCCGCGCTCACCTACCGCGAGGCGCGCAACGCGGTTCTCGCGAGCGCCCAGGACACGGCGGTGGAGTCCTTCCGCGAGCAGGTCCAGACACTCGGCGTCGGGCTGCCCGTGGACCGCACCGTGATGCAGGAAGTGCTGCGCGGCATCGCGCGCAAGGCCAAACCGCACCCCTGGTTCGTCTTCGCCGAGTACGGCTCGCTGCGGGCCTCCTCCGGCACGAGCCCCACATCGACCGTGATCACCGAGGAGCTGCGCCGCACCGCCCGCGAGGGCTCCCCGCACGGCAGCTTCGAACGCGTCGTCAAGGACGGCGTGCCGTACCTGACCATCGCCATGCCCGTGGTGGTGAAGGTCGGCGCGGGCGGAACGCTGCCCACGGGGCTCGTGCTGTACGCCGTGATGCCGATGTCGGACGAACAGGCGAACATCGACGCCCTGGTCACCGCGGCCCGCGACGGCGCACTGCCCGGCCTCGCCATCGCGCTCGTACCCGCGCTGATCGCCGCGCGCGGCGTCCTGCGGCCGGTCCGCGAACTGCGGGAGGCCGCCCGCTCGATGGGCAGCGGCCGGCTCGACGCCCGGATCCGGGCCCGGGGCCGCGACGAACTCGCCGACCTGGCCCACACGTTCAACGAGTCGGCGGCCCAACTGGAGAGATCCGTCGACGAACTGCAGAAGGCCGAGGCCCGCGCCCGCCGCTTCGCCTCCGACGTCTCGCACGAACTGCGCACCCCGCTCGCCGGAATGCTCGCCGTCACCGAGGTCCTCGACGAGGACGCGGACTCGCTCGACCCGGACACCGCGCGGGCCGTGCGGCTGATCAGCGCGGAGACGGGCAAGCTCGCGGTCCTCGTGGAGGACCTGATGGAGATCTCCCGCTTCGACGCCCGCGCCGCTGAGCTCAACACCGACGAGGTCGACGCCGCGGAGACCATACGCAAGACCCTGGAGAACCGGCACTGGACCGGCCAGGTGCGCACCGACCTGCCCGACGGCATCCGCTTCCGCCTCGACCCCCGCCGCTTCGACGTCGTCGTCGCCAACCTCGTCGGCAACGCGCTGCGCCACGGCGGCGCGCCCGTCACCGTACGGCTGCGCACGGGGGCGGCCCCGGACGGCACACCGCTGCTGGTCACCGAGGTCACCGACAGTGGGCCCGGCATCCGCCCCGACGTGCTGCCGCACGTCTTCGACCGCTTCTACAAGGCGGACGCGGCCCGTACCCGGTCGGCGGGCAGCGGACTCGGGCTCGCGATCACCCAGGAGAACGTACGGCTGCACGGCGGCACCATCCGCGCCGCCAACGGGCCCGGCGGCGGCGCGGTGTTCACCGTCGAGATCCCCGCGGACCACGGAAGGCGAGGGTGACGGCATGAGCACGAGGAAGCGCGGACGCGCCGTCCTGGCGGGCCTGGCGGCCGCGGTGTCGCTCACGGCGTGCGGCATCCAGGAGTCCGATGTCATCGAGGCGGGCGGCCCGGCCACCGTCGACGTGCTTCCCGCACGCGAGGTGCGGATGCTCCTGTTCTTCTACTCGCCCCAGGGCACGCTGATGCCGGTGAGCCGTTACACGGGCGAGCCCTTCGGTGACGACGCCGTCGAGCGCCCGCGGCCGTCGACCGCCAAGACCGTCGCCGCGCTGCTGAACGGCCCCAGCCCGGAGGAGGAGGGGTACGGGCTCCGCAGCGCCGTCGCCCTTCCGGCCCTCGCCTCCGCGCCCGAGGTCGAACCGGGCCGCGGCACGGTGGTCGTCACGATGGCCGCCCGCGTGTTCGATCTGACCGGGGCCGCGCGGCGGCAGCTCGTCTGCACGATCGCCTACGCCGAGGACGCCGAGGGGCAGACGGAGGTGACCCTGCGGGGGGTGGACGGCACGCTCGCACCGGCCCGCTGCGACGCCGGGTCGGGCCCGGCGCCGACGGACGTGCCGCGGGTGCCGGCCGCCGAACCCGAGGTGACGCCCGGGGGCACGGCCGGCCGGGACTCGCCTGCCGGCATGACACCCGCGGCCACCTCTAGCGACGCAGCTCCGCCAGCACCGCGTCCGTGAACGGCGGCCACGCCTCGATCGCCCACGGGCCGAACGCCCGGTCCGTGAGCGCCACGCACGCGGCCCGCGCGTCCGGGTCGATCCACAGGAACGTGCCGGACTGGCCGAAGTGGCCGAAGGTGCGCGGCGAGGACGAGGCGCCCGTCCAGTGCGGCGACTTGGCGTCACGGATCTCGAAGCCGAGGCCCCAGTCGTTGGGCTTCTGGTGGCCGTACCCGGGCAGGATCCCGGACAGCCCCGGGTGCACGACCGACATGGCCTCCAGGACCGTGCGCGGATCCAGCAGCCGCGGCGCCTGCACCTCGGCCGCGAACCGCACCAGGTCGTCGACCGTCGAGACGCCGTCCTTGGCCGGCGAGCCCTCCAGCGTGGTGGACGTCATGCCGAGCGGCTCCAGCACGGCCTGGTGCAGGTACTCGGCGAACGGGATCTCGGTCGCCTTGGCGATGTGGTCGCCGAGCGCCTCGAACCCCGCGTTCGAGTAGATCCGGCGCGTGCCGGGCGCGGACATCACCCGGTGCTCGTCGAAGGCGAGCCCCGAGGTGTGGGCGAGCAGATGACGGACGGTCGCGCCCTCGGGCCCGGCCGGCTCGTCGAACTCGATCGCGCCCTCCTCGTACGCCACCAGCGCCGCGTAGGCCGCGAGCGGCTTGGTGACGGAGGCGAGGGGGAAGCGGCGGCCGGTCGGGCCGTGGGAACCGGCCACGGTCCCGTCGGCGCGCACGACGGCGGCCGCCGCGGTCGGTACCGGCCAGTTCTCGATCATCGCCAGGCTGTGCATGCGTACGAGCCTAGACGGTGCTACAGGGTGAGCCGCATGGCCGGGTCCGGAGTGCGGACGAAGCCCAGCGACGCGTACAGCGGCTCGCCGTCCGAGGAGGCGCGCAGATCGATCCGGCGCACGTCCCGCTCGCGGAACCAGCCGAGCAGGCCCTCCATACAGGCGCGGGAGAGCCCGCGCCGGCGCATGTCCTCGTCCGTGGCGACGCTGAACACGTAGCCGGTGGTGCCCTGAGGGTTGCCCGGACCACCCAGCCGGTACTCGATCGTGCCCACCGCACAGGCGGCGAGCCCGCCGCCGGGCCGGTCGACGACGTACGCGGCCAGGTCGCCGGACGCGTCGGCCAGCCGCTCGCGCAGCGTCGCCACGGCGGCCGGCTGCCAGCTCACATCCGGGTCGGGGCCGTGGCAGGAGTCCTGCATGACCTTGCGGAGGCGGACCAGTTCTTCGGCGTCGGCGGGGCCGGCGGGGCGTGCGGGGCTCATGGCCCGGCAGGCTAGTGCGGGCTCCGCCCGGATCGCCACGGGATTGCGCTTGCTTCGAGTGCACTCCAGGGTTCTAGCGTGGAGCGCATGACGGTGATCGAGAGCACGTCCCCGACCGCCCGGACCGATCTCTGCAAGGCCGCACCCCGCGCGCATCCGCGCCCCGACGGCCAGGACCACTACACGATCAGCGAGGTCGTCTCCTTCACCGGACTCAGCGCGCACACCCTGCGCTGGTACGAGCGGATCGGACTGATGCCCCACGTCGACCGCTCGCACACCGGGCAGCGCCGCTTCAGCAACCGCGACCTGGACTGGCTCGCCTTCGTCGGCAAGCTCCGGCTGACCGGGATGTCCGTCGCGGACATGGTCAGGTACGCCGAGCTGGTCCGCGAGGGCGAGCACACCTTCGAGGCACGCGCGGACCTGCTGGAGCGCACCCGGCGTGACGTCGTCGACCGGATCGCCGAGCTCCGGGACACGCTCGCGGTGCTGGACCACAAGATCCAGTTCTACGCGGACGCCCGCGCCGGGAGGGAGCGGGGCTGATCTCAGGCGCGCACCGGCGACCCGCGGCCGCGGCTCAATCGGCTGCCGGCGCCCCAAGCCACTCCAGCCGCGGGGCCAGCAACTCGGCCGCCCTGCGCCCGTGTTCCCCACTCAGAGCCAGCGAACCGGGCAGCCACGCACGGTCGCCCCAACGGAAGCCGGGCTCGCCCGCGGCGGCCAGCTCCTCCGGGGTGAAGGGTCGCGCCAGCGGCAGCGCGGAGCGGGCCCGGGCCGGGAAACGCGATCAGACCGCCGGAGGCGCCGTGCTCACAGCTCCGCCAGCAGTTCCGCCTTCTTCTTGGTGAATTCCTCGTCCGTCACCAGCCCCGCCAGGTGCAGGTCCCCCAAGTGCCGTATCCGGTCCGCGATGTCCGCCGGGTCGCGGCGGGCGGGGGGCGCCGTCAGGGCGGGGGCGGGGGACTGGGCGCGGACGGACTCCAGTACCGCCGCCGCGAACGGCAGCGACTCGTGCACCGGCCCGTAGCCCAGCCCGAACACCACCGCCGCCGGATCCTGGTCCGCCTGCGAGGCCGGCGGGGCAGCGGGGGCGCAGGCGCCGGGGCGCGGCACCAGGCGCAGATAGCCGTCGAACGCCTCCGGGGAGCGCCACTCCACCCCCGTCAGCTCGGACACCGCGAAACTCTGGTCCCCCGCGTTCCACTTGGCCGTCGACGCCGCCGTGCGCGACCAGCGGAATCTCACGCGCGAGCCGTCGAAGGACGCCTTCCCGTCGTAGGCCTTGAAGCCCAGCGGCGCCGGGGGCGCGGCCACGGTGTACCGCTCGGCGGGACGGTCCGCGTCCGGGCCGAGCGCGTCGCGCAGCGCGTCCGCGTAGTACTCGGCGAGCGTCTCGCGCTCGGCCGACAGCACCAGCCGGTACGGATCGCTGGCATCCTTGAGCTGCCCCGCCGCCGCGTCCATCAGCGGGTCGGCGCCGGGTCTCGGCACGGCGTGCAGGACGACGGTCCCGGGCTTGCCGGGCGTGAGTGTCACCGTGGCCAACGCCTCGTGGGGGACGCGCCGTTCACGCAGGGCCGAGAAGAGCTTCGGCCTGCGGATCCCCCGATCGAAGCGGATGAGCACGGAGTCGGTCTCGAACTCCCAGGTGGCTTGAATACCGGCCAGCACATCACCCATGTGCCTCATCGTATGCGGCCGACGCCTGTCCGTCGCCCCTCGGTCACAAGCCCGTTCACCGACGCTCTACGCGCGTTGGCCCGCGTCCTCGCCGTAAATGCCACTGCGGCAGGTGTCGGTGGCGCCCGCGCAGCTGACGCCCTCGTACGAACCCACGCCGATCTCGGCGAAGTTGTCCAGGCTCTCCGTACCCGGCTCGAAATAGCCGGTGTGTCCGATCGCGCGCTCCGCGGAGACCACCCGCGCACCGAACTCCGGCGTCACCGGGTCCTCGCCGTGCCCGAGCCCGCCGACCGCCAGGTGCGGCACGTCCTGGATCCAGTCGTCGCTGTCGCGCGTGGCCCAGACGCGGGCGCCGGTCCCGAGCTCGGAGACGTGCTGGGCACGCATCCCCGGGCTGCCGGAGACCGCGATGTCCTCGACCCGCTCCGGCAGATTGCGGGCGGCCACCCCGCAGACCACGGAGCCGTAGCTGTGGCAGAAGAGCGCGATCCTGGAGTCGCCGGGCAGCGCTTCGGTGAGGGCCTTCAGCCGCACGGCGCCGCTCTCGGCGAGCCGCCCGATCGCGGAATCCATGCCGACGCCGACCGGCGAGGTGTAGTCGGCCCAGGCGATGACGGCGGTACGCACGCCGGGCGCGGCGACCCGTTCGGCCGTGTACAGCGACTGCGCCATGCCGACCGGCGCGGTGTACTTGCGGGCGGTCTTCTGGAACGTGAGCAGATTGGTGTCGACGCCGGGGACGATCACCGACACCCGTTCGGCGCGGTCGAGGTCGCCGAAGACCTCGGCGACCCGGCCGGGCCCCGTCGGGTCGAAGGCAAGGATCTGCCGACCGCTGTCCATCAGCGCGCGGAACCGGTGCATCCGCCGGACCGCCTCGTGATGGCCTTCCGCGGTGAGGCCGGGGTCGGCGACCCGCCGCCGTTCGGCGGCGAGGGACGCGGCGAGCGCCTGGCGGTTCGCCCGGTAACGCAGGGTGACCGGCGCGCCGTTGAGGTTGCCCACCACATGAGGGAAGTCGGCGGCGAGCCGCTTGCCCCCGGCGCTGCCGATCGACGCGAAGAACGCGGCGAGCCGGGCGGGTGCCGAGTCCGGCGCGGGCAGCGCCTCGGCTCCGATCCGGGCCTTGCGCCAGCCCGCCAGTTCGGCGGCCAGAGCGGTGCGCGGGCCGCCCTGATCTCGTATGGCGGTCCACCCGGTGGTCGCGAGCATCATGAAGACCACCGTCAGGGCGAGCAGGGCGCGCCAGACGGTCGGGGCGGGGGAGGCGTCGAAAGAAGTCACTGCGGGACACCCTAGGAGAAGGGTGGCCACGGGCGCGAAGAGGGTGAGGCAGATCACGTGTGAAGGAGGAATGAAGGGGCAGGAGGGTGACGTTCCGTGCGCGCGGCGTACGCATCGGCACAACGCGCGCGCCTGCGCGCCGCGTTGACGCGCCCCGCGCCGCGTCCGGCCGAGCACGTGCCGGGCCCCGCGCCCGCGCGTGGCGCCGGACACCCGTACTCCTGCCGGGTGTTGCGCCGTGTCGCCCCGAGCGCGACCAGCTGCCGGCCGTACGCGCCCGGGCGCCGCGCGCGCCGCCGAGCGCCGGGCCGCGCTGGTCCGTCAGCGGCGCGGCCACCGAGGCCGCACCGCCATCTGGTCGTGCCTCGTGCCATGAGCGCGGCCGCTCGGCGTTCGCTGCCTCCGCGGGCGGGCCGGGCGCCGACAGTGAACCGCCGTCTGCCGCCCCCGGTGCGTCGTGTCGCGCCTCCGCATCGTGCGCGCGGCCGCTCGGCGTTCGCTGCCTCCGCGGGCGGGCCGGGCGCCGACAGTGAACCGCCGTCTGCCGTCCGCGATGCGTCGTGTCGCGCCTCCGCATCGTGCGCGCGGCCGCTCGGCGTCCGCTGCCTCCGTCGGCGGGCCGGGCGGGCGCGGTCGCACAACCGCCGTCTGCCGCCCGCGGTGCGTCGTGTAGCGCCTCCCGCCGTGGGCGTCCCTCCCCTCCGGCGGCGGGCCGGGCAGGCGACGCCGCCCGCCCTGTCCGGCGCCGTGGCGCAGCACGCGCACCGGTCTCACCCGCCCGGCCGGCGCGAGCACCGCGCACCCCGCGGCGTCAGCCGCCCCCGCGCCAGTCGCCCGCCAGCGCCGGGCCCAGATGGTCGAGATAGGTCTCGGTCAGCGCGCGGATCGCCTCCACGCTCGGGTCCTCGCCCCGGCCCCACAGCCGACCGGTCATCCGCATGACCCCGCCGAACGCGGCCACCGCCACCCGCGGCCGCGGGTCGGCGTCCACGTCCAGGCCCTCGCGCTCGGCGATCAGGCGGGCGAGCAGGTCCTCCATGTCCGCGGAGCGCCGCAGATGCGCCGCGAGCAGTGCCGGGGTCGACTCGATCATCAGGAAGCTGCGCATGTACAGGTCGAGCGGGACGATCTCCTCGATGGCCACCCCGATGGTGTCCCAGGACGCGGAGACGGCGTTGCGCATCGCCTCGAACGGGCCTTCCTCGGCAGGGCGTTCGCGCAGGGCGGCGAGGTAGTGCGACTCCGCCAGTTCCTGGACGGCGAACGCGACCTCCTCCTTGCTGGCGAAGTACCGGAAGAAGGTGCGCTGGGACACCTCGACCGCGTCGGCGATCTCGTCGACCGTCGTCGTCTCGTATCCCTGCGTGGTGAACAGCTCGAGGGCCACGCGCACCAGGGCGTCGCGGGTGCGCTGCTTCTTACGGGCGCGCAGTCCGGTCGGCTCGACCGTCACGTCATCGTCCTCTTTCCCCGGCATTCGTCCAGCTCAGCGTACCTGTGGGCGAGCTGACAGCTACCGACTACCGAATGCGTTTGTCAACTGTCAGCCGCTGACATTAGCCTCGCCGTATGACTAGTCGGACCACCGTCGCAAAGGCGCCGAGAGAGCCCGGAGGTCCCCAGGACTCCGCCCCGGCGCCCGTCAAGGGGCTGCGCGGCCACCCCTGGCTGACCCTGTTCGCCGTCGCCATCGGTGTGATGACGGTCGCGCTGGACGGCACGATCGTCGCGATCGCCAACCCGGCGATCCAGAAGGACCTCGGCGCATCCCTGTCACAGGTCCAGTGGATCACCAACGGCTACCTGCTCGCCCTCGCCGTCGCCCTGATCACGGCGGGCAAGCTCGGTGACCGCTTCGGCCACCGCCAGACGTTCCTGATCGGCATCGCGGGCTTCGCCGCGGCCTCGGCGGCGATCGGCCTGTCCGACTCCATCGCCCTCGTCATCCTGTTCCGCGTGTTCCAGGGCCTGTTCGGCGCGCTGCTGATGCCGGCCGCCCTCGGCCTGCTGCGTGCCACGTTCCCCGCCGAGAAGCTGAACATGGCGATCGGCATCTGGGGCATGGTCATCGGCGCCTCCACGGCGGGCGGCCCGATCCTCGGCGGTCTGCTCGTCGAGCACGTCAGCTGGCAGTCGGTGTTCTTCGTCAACGTGCCCGTCGGCGTCGTCGCCCTCCTCTTCGGTCTGGTGATCCTCCGGGACCACCGCGCGGAGAACGCGCCGCGTTCGTTCGACGTCCCCGGCATCGTGCTGCTCTCGGGGGCCATGGGCGCGCTGGTCTACGGCCTGATCAAGGCCGGCGAGTCCTGGGGCTGGGGCGGCGGCCGGACCTGGCTCTGCCTCGGCGGCGCGATCCTCCTCTTCGCCCTCTTCGCCTTCTGGGAGACGAAGGTCGAGGAGCCGCTGATCCCACTCGGTCTCTTCCGCTCCGTCCCGCTCTCCGCGGGTACGGTCCTGATGGTGCTGATGGCCTTCGCCTTCATGGGCGGCCTGTTCTTCGTGACGTTCTACCTCCAGGGCGTCAAGGGCCTCAGCCCGGTCGACAGCGGTCTGCGGCTGCTGCCCCTGACGGCGATGATGATCGTGTCCTCGCCGCTGGCGGGCGCTCTGATCACCACGTTCGGACCGCGCGTCCCGCTCGTCGGCGGCATGGTCTGCACGGCGGTCGCGATGTTCGGGATGACCGCCCTGACCGAGGGCACGGGTACGTTCGTGATGTCCCTCTGGTTCGCCCTGCTGGGTCTCGGCCTCGCGCCGGTCATGGTGGGCGCCACCGAGGTCATCGTCGGCAACGCGCCGCTGGAGCTCTCCGGCGTCGCAGGCGGCCTCCAGCAGGCGGCCATGCAGGTCGGCGGCGCGCTCGGCACCGCCGTGCTGGGTGCCGTCATGTCCTCCAAGGTGAGCGCCGAGTTCGCGGACAACTGGCGAGAGGCGGGCATTCCCGTCCCGCCGGACCCGCGACTGGAGGAGGCCGCCGAGTTCGGCGCCGTCCCCGAGGAACTGGCGAAGGCGCCCGGCGTGACGCCGGACCTGGTCACCAGGATCGGTGACGTCATCCATGACACGTTCATGTCCGGCATGGGCCTGGCGTTCACCGTCGCCGGCGTCGTCGCGGTCGTCGCCGCCCTGGTCGCCATGCTCACCAAGCGCGGCGAGAACGCGGAGGCCGGTGCGGGCGCCGCCCACATCTGACGTCAACGCAGCGCCCGCCGGAGTCCCGCCGGACACTCCCGGCGGGGCTCTCGCCTATCCGGGTGATCACGCGGCCGCCCTCTTCCGCGGCCGTGCCGGCGCAGGTCAGGCTGCGGTCAAGTGATCCACACGACACGGGGGACGATCCGTATGCGTACGACTGTGTTCGCGGCGGCCGCGCTGGCCGCCACCGCCCTGCTCGCACCCGCCGCCGCGTCCGCGGCCCCGGCGGCCCCGCCTTTGCGCCTCGGGGCGTGCGCCGCCGGTGAGTTGTGCCTCTGGGCGAAGAGCGGCTTCCAGGGCGCCCGCACGGCCCATGAACTCGCCGGCACCGACATCGACAGCTGTGTGCCGCTCCCGGCCGGCACCACCGCGGTCTCCCTCGCCAACCGCACGGGCCGCCCGGTGACCACGTACCAGTCCGCTGAGTGCGCGGAGACGGGCGAGTTCGAGACCTACCCCGGCGGCGGTATCTGGGTGCCCGAATCCCCCTACCGGGTAAGGGCGTTCAAGATCTGGGAGAACTAGATCCAGAGCAACCGAGGCGAACCGGGCCTCAACGGTCAGCCTGCCCGGGCACGGAAGCGCCCGCCTCCGTGCCCGACAGCCGCGCCACCTCCGCGCGGAGCTGCTTCACCTCGCTTGTCAGCGCCTCCAGCAGCGCGGTCTGCCGGCGCTCCTCGGCGTCGTCCCTCTCGAAGCGGGCGATGAACCAGGCCGCGATGTTCGCCGTCACCACACCGAGCAGGGCGATGCCCGAGATCATCAGTCCGACCGCCAGCAGCCGGCCCAGCCCGGTCGTCGGCGCGTGGTCCCCGTAGCCGACCGTCGTCATCGTCGTGAACGACCACCACACCGCGTCGCCGAGTGTCCTGATGTTTCCGCCCGGCGCGTCCCGCTCCACCCGCAGGACCGCGAGCGAGCCGAACATCATCAGCCCCACCACGGCGCCGCCCACGTAGGTGGTCAGCGTGATCTGCGGGGCCATCCGGGCCCGCCGCCCCACCAGCAGCAGGGTGGAGACCAGCCGCAGCAGCCGCAGCGGCTGCACCAGCGGCAGGGCCACCGCGAGCAGGTCCAGCGGATGGCTGCGCACGAACAGCCACCTGCCCGGCGCCAGGGCCAGCCGTACGAGATAGTCCGCCGCGAACGCCGCCCACACGGCCCACTCGGTCACCGTGCACGCGCTGTGCACCCACGCGTCCGCGCCGGGCGCCACGATCGGCACCGCGTACGCGACGGCGAACGCCACGGCGAGACCCAGCAGCGGCCCCTGGGTGCGCGCCTCCCAGCGCATCTGCGCCGTTCGTTCCTTCATGGGGCGCATCGTAAAGGGGGTGTGCGGGGACGAACCCCGCACACCCCCAGGACGGGAGCGGCTACGCGTCGCCGCCGGCCGCGCCGGGATCCGCGGCCGACACGTCGAGCAGCTGGTAGCGGTCCACCGCCTGCTTCAGCACGCTGCGGTCCACCTTGCCCTCACGCGCCAGCTCGGTGAGCACGGCCAGCACGATCGACTGCGCGTCGATGTGGAAGTACCGGCGGGCCGCGCCGCGCGTGTCCGCGAAGCCGAAACCGTCGGCGCCCAGCGAGGTGTAAGTGCCCGGCACCCAGCGGGAGATCTGGTCCGGTACCGAGCGCATCCAGTCCGAGACCGCGACGAACGGGCCCTCGGCGCCGGACAGCTTCTGCGTCACGTACGGGACGCGCTGCTCCTCCTCGGGGTGGAGCAGGTTGTGCTCCTCGGCCTCGACGGCGTCGCGCCGCAGCTCGTTCCAGGAGGTCGCCGACCACACGTCGGCGCGTACGTTCCACTCCTCGGCGAGGATGCGCTGCGCCTCGACCGCCCACGGCACGGCCACACCCGACGCCATGATCTGCGCCGGGATCGCGCCCTGCTCGCCGCGCCGGAAGCGGTGGATGCCCTTGAGGATGCCCTCCACGTCCACGTCGGCCGGCTCGGCCGGGTGCTGGATGGGCTCGTTGTAGACGGTGAGGTAGTAGAAGACGTCCTCGCCGTGCGGGTGCTCGGCGTCGCCGCCGTACATCCTGCGCAGACCGTCCTTGACGATGTGCGCGATCTCGAAGCCGAACGCGGGGTCGTAGGCGACACAGCCCGGGTTGGTGGAGGCGAGCAGCTGCGAGTGGCCGTCCGCGTGCTGCAGGCCCTCGCCGGTCAGCGTGGTGCGGCCGGCCGTCGCGCCCAGCACGAAGCCGCGCGCCAGCTGGTCGGCCATCTGCCAGAACTGGTCACCGGTGCGCTGGAAGCCGAACATCGAGTAGAAGACGTAGACCGGGATGAGCGGCTCGCCGTGGGTCGCGTACGCCGAACCGGCCGCGATCAGCGACGCCGTGCAGCCCGCCTCCGAGATGCCGTCGTGCAGCATCTGCCCGGTCGGCGACTCCTTGTACGCGAGCAGCAGCTCGCGGTCCACGGCCTCGTACTGCTGGCCCAGCGGGTTGTAGATCTTCGCACTCGGGAAGAACGAGTCCATGCCGAAGGTGCGGTACTCGTCCGGCGCGATCAGCACGAACCGCTTGCCGATCTCCTTGTCCCGCATGAGGTCCTTCAGCAGCCGGACGAACGCCATGGTGGTGGCGATCGACTGCTGGCCGGAGCCCTTCTTCACGGCCGCGTACGTCTTGTCGTCGGGCAGCACGAGCGGCTTGGAGCGCACGACGCGGGTGGGCACGTAACCGCCGAGCGCCTTGCGGCGGTCGTGCATGTACTGGATCTCCTCCGACTCCGGGCCCGGGTGGTAGTACGGCGGCAGGCCGGACTCCAGCTGGGCGTCGGAGATCGGGATGTGGAGGCGGTCGCGGAAGCCCTTGAGGTCGTCGACCGTCAGCTTCTTCATCTGGTGCGTGGCGTTGCGGCCCTCGAAGTTCGGGCCGAGCGTCCAGCCCTTGACCGTCTGGGCGAGGATCACGGTTGGCTGGCCCTTGTGCGCGCGCGCCGCCGCGTACGCCGCGTAGATCTTCCGGTGGTCGTGCCCGCCGCGGCCCAGCATGAGGATCTGGTGGTCGCTCATGTTCTCGACCATGGCGCGCAGTCGGTGGTCGTCACCGAAGAAGTGCTGCCGGATGTACGCGCCCGTCTCGGTGGCGTACGTCTGGAACTGGCCGTCCGGCGTGATGTTGAGCTTGTTGACCAGCACGCCGTCGCGGTCCTGCGCGAGCAGCGGGTCCCAGGTGCGGTCCCACACCAGCTTGATCACGTTCCAGCCGGCGCCGCGGAACTGCGACTCCAGCTCCTGGATGATCTTGCCGTTGCCGCGGACCGGGCCGTCGAGGCGCTGCAGGTTGCAGTTGACGACGAAGGTCAGGTTGTCCAGGCCCTCGCGGGCGGCGATGGACAGCTGGCCCAGCGACTCGGGCTCGTCCATCTCGCCGTCGCCGAGGTAGGCCCACACGTGCGAGTCGGAGGTGTCGGCGATGCCGCGGGCCTCCATGTAGCGGTTCATCCGCGCCTGGTAGATCGCGCCGAGCGGGCCGAGGCCCATCGAGACGGTCGGGAACTCCCAGAAGTCCGGCATCAGCCGCGGGTGCGGGTAGCTGGACAGGCCGTACGGCGCCTTCGACTTCTCCTGGCGGAACGCGTCGAGCTGCTGCTCGGAGAGCCGGTCCAGCAGGAACGCGCGGGCGTAGATGCCGGGGGAGGCGTGCCCCTGGAAGAAGATCTGGTCGCCGCCCTTGCCGTCGTCCTTGCCGCGGAAGAAGTGGTTGAAGCCCACGTCGTACAGGGAGGCGGAGGACGCGAACGTGGCGATGTGGCCGCCGACGCCGATGCCGGGGCGCTGCGCGCGGGAGACCATCACCGCGGCGTTCCAGCGGGTGGCGTTGAGGATCTTGCGCTCGATCTCCTCGTTGCCGGGGAAGAACGGCTCGTCCTTGGTGGCGATGGTGTTGACGTAGTCCGTGCTGCGCATCTCGGGCACGGCCACGCGCTTCTCGCGCGCCCGCTCGATCAGGCGGAGCATCAGGTAGCGGGCGCGCTCGCGGCCCCGCTCGTCGACGGCGGCGTCGAGAGAGTCCAGCCACTCCTTGGTCTCTTCGGGATCGAAGTCCGGGACCTGGCTGGGAAGGCCGCCAATGATGATCGGGTTGCGATCGGATCCGGAAGCCACGCTATTCCTTCGCTGTTCGGGGGTCTGCCGCGACAAGATCACGGGAAGACGCGCTGACGTGATGTCGGGGAAGCTGTCGCACCGCCTCCATCGTGTACCGCAGGGAGGCGTACGTCACCTCTACCGAGGGGTAACCCCCGGACTTCGTGACATCGGGCCGAGGCCCCGGGTACCGGCCCGGCCAAATCGCAACCATACGCTCAACCCGTCCATGCGTTTCGTTCGGTCGTTCGGTTCCGATTGAGGGATCGAGGGGTAGGTATGCGGCAATGACGGACAAAAGGCGTGGTCCCTTCACGCACGGGTCACCGGGCGCTGCCTGGAGTTGCGCCGAGACGGCCGCAAACGTCACCGTTTCGGCGGTCCGTACGGCCGGGTACTTGCGCGATCCGTCCCGCCCGTGTGGACTACGGCCAATGCCACGCGTACGCGCGTGGCCTCAAGGCATTCCAAAGAACAAGATCAGGAGGCAAGCCGTGAGCGCGACCGCGGACCACGCGGAGACGAACCTGGCCGCAAGGCTGGGTTTCCAGCCCGACCAGGTGGTCCAGGAGATCGGCTACGACGACGACGTCGACCAGGAGCTCCGCGAGGCCATCGAAGAGGTCACCGGCACGGAGCTCGTCGACGAGGACTACGACGACGTGGCCGATGCCGTGGTGCTCTGGTTCCGCGAGGACGACGGGGACCTGACCGATGCGCTGGTGGATGCCATCGCCTACATGGAGGAAGGCGGCCAGATCCTGCTGCTGACGCCGAAGACCGGCCGTGACGGCTACGTCGAGCCCAGCGAGATCGGCGAGGCCGCCACCACCGCGGGGCTGTCGCAGACCAAGAGCATCAGCGCCGGCAAGGACTGGGCGGGCACCCGTCTGGTGACGCCGAAGGCCGCGGCGAAGAAGCGCTAGGCCGCGAGGAGCGCCGGCCGCGGCGCCGTGTGCGATCCGACAGCATCGCGAGGCCCCCGCCGACACCTCCCCCGACCCGGGGGGAGCAGTCGGCGGGGGCCTCGCGCATGGGGCCCGCGCCTTCTGCGTAGGGTGGTCGTTCACCTGACCGGCTCACAGAAGGGATGCGTTTTCCATGGCCATCGAGGTCGGTGACAAGGCTCCGGAGTTCGAGCTCAAGGACAACCACGGGCGCACCGTCACGCTGTCCGAGTTCCGCGGCGAGAAGAACGTGGTGCTGCTCTTCTACCCCTTCGCCTTCACCGGCGTGTGCACGGGAGAGCTGTGCGCCCTGCGCGACGAGCTGCCGACGTTCGTCAACGACGACACCCAGCTCCTCGCGGTCTCCAACGACTCGATCCACACCCTGCGCGTCTTCGCCGAGCAGGAGGGCCTCGAGTACCCGCTGCTGTCCGACTTCTGGCCGCACGGCGAGACCTCCCGGGCCTACGGCGTCTTCGACGAGGAGAAGGGCTGCGCGGTGCGCGGCACCTTCATCATCGACAAGGAGGGCGTCGTGCGCTGGACCGTGGTCAACGCCCTGCCCGACGCACGCGACCTGAACGACTACGTCGAGGCCCTCGGCGCGCTCTGAGCCGCTCCCGGCGCACCGGCCGCCGCGGACCACGGGGTTTCCCGGCGATCGCCCGGAAATAGCACGGCGGCCGGGAACCGGTCACTAGGATCCTTTCGTTGATCCCAACAGCAACGAACGACGGGGGCGCTGCCCCTGAACATCCAATGGAGGGACTCGTGGGAGTCAGCCTCAGCAAGGGCGGCAACGTCTCGCTGACCAAGGAGGCCCCTGGCCTGACCGCCGTCACCGTCGGTCTGGGCTGGGACGTTCGCACCACCACCGGCACCGACTTCGACCTCGACGCCAGCGCCATCCTGGTCAACGCGCAGGGCAAGGTCCGCAACGACCAGGACTTCGTGTTCTTCAACAACCTGAAGAGCGCCGACGGCTCGGTCGAGCACACCGGTGACAACCTCACCGGCGAGGGCGAGGGCGACGACGAGCAGGTCAAGGTGAACCTGGCCGGTGTCCCCGCCGACGTCGACAAGATCGTCTTCCCGGTGTCGATCTACGACGCCGAGACCCGCCAGCAGTCCTTCGGCCAGGTCCGCAACGCCTTCATCCGCGTCGTGAACCAGGCCGGCGGCGCCGAGATCGCGCGGTACGACCTCTCCGAGGACGCCTCCACCGAGACGGCGATGGTCTTCGGCGAGCTCTACCGGCACGGTGCGGAGTGGAAGTTCCGCGCCGTCGGCCAGGGTTACGCCTCGGGCCTGCGCGGCATCGCGCAGGACTTCGGCGTGAACGTCTGAGCCCAGCAGTTCCCATGTCCGGCGCCGCACTCCTTCTGGTGCGGCGCCGGACGTGCCTCTCAACCCAGCCACCCCAGGGGAGGACTCACCATCATGGGCGTCACGCTCGCCAAGGGAGGCAATGTCTCCCTCTCCAAGGCCGCACCCAATCTCACCCAGGTCCTCGTCGGGCTCGGCTGGGACGCACGCTCCACCACGGGAGCACCCTTCGATCTCGACGCCAGCGCCCTGCTCTGCCAGAACGGCCGCGTCCTCGGCGACGAGTGGTTCGTCTTCTACAACCAGCTCACGAGCCCCGACGGCTCCGTCGAGCACACCGGGGACAACCTCACGGGTGAGGGCGACGGCGACGACGAGTCGCTCCTGGTGGACCTCTCCAAGGTGCCGGCCACGGTCGACAAGATCGTCTTTCCGGTCTCCATCCACGACGCCGACAACCGGGGCCAGACCTTCGGCCAGGTGAGCAACGCCTTCATCCGCGTGGTCAACCAGGCCGACGGCCAGGAACTCGCGCGCTACGACCTCAGCGAGGACGCCTCGACGGAGACCGCGATGATCTTCGGTGAGCTCTACCGCTACGGGGGCGAGTGGAAGTTCCGGGCGGTAGGACAGGGGTACGCGTCGGGCCTGCGGGGCATCGCTCTAGACTTCGGGGTCAACGTTTCGTAAAGCCGCGTGCGGCGCGGGGGAGACCCTCCCCCGGGCATCGCCCGGGGGACCATTACACGATTGGGTAGCCAGTGGTTCTGAAAACCTTCGGCTGGTCGTTCGCCGTCACGGCGCTCGGCCTCGCATTCGCCGCCTGGCAGTGGGGCTGGGAGGCGTTCGGGATCGTACTGATCCTGTCGATCCTGGAGATCTCGCTGTCGTTCGACAACGCGGTCGTCAATGCCGGAATCCTCAAGAAGATGAACGCCTTCTGGCAGAAGATCTTCCTGACGATCGGCATTCTGATCGCCGTCTTCGGTATGCGACTGGTCTTCCCCGTCGTGATCGTCGCCATCAGCGCCAAGGTCGGACCGATCGAAGCGGTCCAGCTCGCCATGGACAACCCCGGTCGGTACGAGGACCTCGTCACCGACGCGCACGCGGCCATCGCCGCGTTCGGTGGCATGTTCCTGCTGATGATCTTCCTGGACTTCATGTTCGAGGAGCGCGAGCACAAGTGGCTGGCCTGGCTGGAGCGCCCGGTGGCCAAGCTCGGCAAGGTCGACATGCTCTCGGTCTGCATCGCGCTGATCGTCCTGATGATCACCGCCATGACCTTCGCCACCCAGGCGCACACCAGCACCGGGCACGCCGACAAGTCGGCCACCGTGCTCCTCTCCGGCGTCGCCGGCCTGATCACGTACCTGGTCGTCGGCGGCCTCTCCGGCTACTTCGAGGACAAGCTGGAGGAAGAGGAGGAGCGCGAGCACGAGGAGGAGGAGCAGGCCAAGAAGGAGGGCAAGCCGGTCTCCGCGGTCGGCCTGGCCGGCAAGGCCGCGTTCTTCCTCTTCCTGTACCTGGAGGTCCTCGACGCGTCCTTCTCCTTCGACGGCGTCATCGGCGCCTTCGCCATCACCAACCACATCTTCTGGATGGCGCTGGGGCTCGGCATCGGCGCGATGTACGTCCGGTCGCTGACCGTCTACCTGGTCCGCCAGGGCACCCTCGACGACTACGTCTACCTGGAGCACGGCGCCCACTACGCGATCGGCGCGCTCGCGGTCATCCTGCTCATCACCATCCAGCACGAGATCAGCGAGATCATCACCGGCCTCGTCGGCGTGTTCCTGATCGCCGCCTCCTTCTGGTCCTCGCTGCGGCGCAACAAGGCGCTCGCGGCGGCCGAGGGGAGTGCCGACTCGGGCGACAAAGCCGGGGTGTCGTCCGGGGTGTGACACCCTCCGCGAGGAGGGAACGCTCTGAACGGGGCGGTCACGAGGTTCTCGAGCCTCGAGGCCGCCCCGCGGCATGACGCGGGGATCTGACGACCGAGTGTGGGGTGGGGCATGGCCTTCTGGGACAACCTGTTTCGGGGGAGCGCGGCGCAGTTCGATTCCGGCAGCGCCGCCACCAACTCCATAGAGCTGACCAAGCGGCGCCCGACGGTCTCGCTCACCAAACAGGGCGCGGCCACCGGCAATCTGCGCGTCAACCTCTCCTGGCGGATGCGCACCTCGGACATCGAGGGGCGCTCACGCCAGGGCGGCCGGATCCTGCGCCACCCGTTCAAGCTCTTCCAGCCGGACGTGGTCCAGGCCCACACCCAGGGCGTGGTCAACGTGGACCTGGACCTCGGCTGCCTGTACGAGCTGACGG
The DNA here is from genome assembly GCF_040675505.1 of Streptomyces sp. NPDC049597. Classification (NCBI taxonomy): domain Bacteria; kingdom Bacillati; phylum Actinomycetota; class Actinomycetes; order Kitasatosporales; family Streptomycetaceae; genus Streptomyces; species Streptomyces sp. NPDC049597. The sequence continues at coordinate 323,946 of NZ_JBFAOY010000001.1, read as the reverse complement.
ACGGCAGCAAGGGGGTGGTGCAGCCGCTGGGCAGCTTCTTCGGCAGCCTGAACGAACCGCCGTACGTACGCCTCAGCGGCGACGACCGGTTCGGCGCCCCCTCCGGCGAGACGATCTTCGTCAACCTCGACCACCGGGACGAGATCAAGCGCCTGCTCTTCTTCGTCTACATCTACGACCAGACGCCCGCCTTCGACCGCACGCACGCGCACTGCACGCTCTACCCGAGCAACGGCCCGCGCGTGGAGATCGAGCTCGACGAGCGCGCGCCCCAGGCCCGCTCCTGCGCGGTCTTCTCCGTGGAGAACGTCAAGGGAGAGCTGGTCGTGCGCCGCGAGGTGAAGTTCGTGTACGGCTTCCAGGCAGAGCTCGACCGGCTCTACGGATGGGGGCTGCAGTGGGGCCGCGGCTACAAGAGCCGGGTCTGACGAAGGCGCCCGGAACGGCCCGCGCCGGTGCGCCGGAGAGCGCCTCGTGCCGGGCCCCGGCGGCTACGGCCGCAGGAACTGCGGGCCCATCGGGGGCAGCCGGAAGTTCGGGTCGGGCGCGTGCGCGGCCAGGGGAGCCGGCTGCGGATAGCCGTACCCGGGCGCGGGCGGCGCGGTCTGCGGGGGCGTCTGCGGCGGGGGCGGGGCGGAGTGCGGGTAGCCGTACGCGGGCCGGGTGGCGTCCGACTGCGGATAGCCGTAGGCGGGCGCGGGCTGCGCCGGCGGGGGCGGGACCGCCTGGGTCGCCGCCGCGGGGTCCCCGGAGGGCTCGGCGGACGGCTCCGCGGCCGCCTCCGCCTCGTCCACCGAGATGCCGAACGCGGTCGCGAGCCCCACGAGGCCCGTCGGGTAGCCCTGCGCCACCGCACGGAACTTCCAGCCGTCCCCGCGCCGGTACAGCTCGCCGCAGATGATCGCCGTCTCCTCGCCCGTCTCCGGCTTCACGTCGAAGACGGCCAGCGGATCCGCGCCGGGCACGGCCGCGTCGTGGAGCAGTATGCGCAGATCCCCTACATGCTCGAAGGTGCCGCCATCGGAGGAGGCGGCGATCACGACCTGATCGACGGAGGTGTCCAGTGCCCCCAGGTCCGCCTCGACGGTGTCCGTCAGGTGCTCGGCTATCCGCTTCTTCGGCAGCCGGCGCACCAGACCCGAGGGATGGCGCGGCTGGTTGTAGAAGACGAAGTCCTCGTCGGAGCGCACACGGCCGTCGGTGCCGAGCAGCAGCGCCGACGCGTCCACGTCCGGCACCCCGGCGCCCGGGGTCCAGCGCAGCACGGCCCGTACGGCCGTGGCATCGAGAGGGACGTTCGAGCCCTTCAGCATCGCGTGCGTCATGCCCGTCATCCTGCCTGCACGAGGGCGCCCGGGACAACGCGGGGCCCAGTTGGGGGCCCTTGCGCGCGCCGGTCCAACAGGCCGGGCGACACGGGTGCGAAGTGGACGAGTTACCTGCATTTCACGCTCATGGGGAACTCTCGACACCCGCGCCTACGTACTATTACCGGCCACATGTTGTCAGGGCCGTTGAGGCAGTACGGGGGACATAGATGCGTCATTTCGGGCAGATCCCGCCCGCGGTCCAGGCGAGACTCTTCCACCAGCAGCCGTGCGCGTTCGACGCCGGCTCTCCGGCCAGGATGCTCGCCGCGGCTCTCGGCGCCACGCTCTACAGCCCGGCCACCCGCCCGCGGCTCGCCGACGACGTGGTCAAGCAGGCCGGCCGGGGCGTCGTGTCCATGGTGCTGTGCCTGGAGGACTCCATCGACGACGCGGACGTGGAGGCGGCCGAGGACAACCTGGTCCGCCAGTTCGCCGACCTCGACGCACGCGGCGGCGAACTGCCCATGCTGTTCATCAGGGTCCGCTTCCCGGACCAGATCACCGGCCTCGTGAAGCGTCTGGGACCCGCGGGACGGCTGCTGACCGGATTCGTCCTGCCCAAGTTCACCGAGGAGCGCGGCGTCCCCTTCCTGGAGGCGCTGTCCACCGCCGAGGCCGCCTGCGGGCGCCGGCTGTTCGCGATGCCCGTCCTGGAGTCGCCCGAGCTGCTCTACCTGGAGAGCAGGACCGACACGCTCCTCGGCATCTCCCGCACCGTCGACAAGTACCGCGACCGGGTCCTCGCCCTGCGCCTCGGCGTCACCGACTTCTGCTCCGCGTACGGCCTGCGCCGCTCGCCCGACATGACGGCGTACGACGTACGGATCGTGACCTCCGTCATCGCCGACGTGGTCAACGTGCTCGGCCGCTCCGACGGCACCGGCTTCACCATCACCGGCCCGGTGTGGGAGTACTTCCCCACCCAGGAGCGCATGTTCAAGCCCCAGCTGCGCCGCAGTCCCTTCCTCGAAGGGCGGGCCGAGGAGCTGCGCACGGCGCTCATCGAGCACGACATGGACGGCCTGCTGCGCGAGATCGAGCTCGACCGGGCCAACGGCCTGCTCGGCAAGACCTGCATCCACCCCTCCCATGTGCTGCCCGTCCACGCCCTGTCCGTGGTCAGCCACGAGGAGTACAGCGACGCCTGCGACATCCTGCGCCCCGAGCGCGGAGGCGGCGGCGTGCTGCGCTCCGCGTACACGAACAAGATGAACGAGGTGAAGCCGCACCGCGCCTGGGCGGAGCGGACCCTGCAGCGTGCCGAGGTGTTCGGCGTCGCCAAGGAGGACATCGGCTTCGTGGACCTGCTGCGGGCGGGAGTCGCGGACTCATGACGAAGGAGAAGGACGGCGTGGTGTGGTCGGGCAGCTGGGTCGCGGACCGGCTCGGAGTCGGACTCGACGGTGACGAACGGCTGCCCGAGCTGCTGGGCCTCGCCCTGCGCCGCAACCCCAAGCGGGCACACCTGCTGGTGTCCAACGTGCTGGGCAAGCACGTGCCGCAGAACCCGCGCGTGGTCTGGGAGTGCGGGTACGACCTCGGCCGCCGGGTGCGCGAGCTGCTCGGCGACGCCGCGTCCCGCCGCGCGGTCGTCCTCGGCTACGCGGAGACCGCGACCGGCCTCGGCCACTCCGTCGCCGACGGCGTGGCCCTCGCCCCCTACCTGCACTCCACCCGGCGCCCCGTCGACGGCGTCGCCCGCGCCGGCGGGTTCGAGGAGTCCCACTCGCACGCCACCACGCACCTGCTGCTGCCGGAGGACCCGCGGCTGCTCGCGGGCGACGGTCCGCTGATCCTCGTCGACGACGAGTTCTCCACGGGCAACACCGTCCTCAACACCATCCGCGACCTGCACGAGCGCTTCCCGCGCAAGCAGTACGTGATCGTCGCGCTCGTCGACATGCGCGCCGAGGCGGACCGCCGCCGCTTCACCGCCTTCGCGGACGAGATCGGCGCGCGCGTCGACCTCGTGTCCCTCGCCTCCGGCACCGTCCGCCTGCCGGAGGGCGTCCTCGAGAAGGGCCAGGCGCTCGTGGCGGAGCACGAGCCTGCGGCCCCCGACACGAGCCCGGCCCCGGCGCCCGCGGGCCGGCTCACCCGTATCGACCTGGACTGGCCCGCCGGCGTCCCCGACGGCGGGCGCCACGGCTTCACCCCCGAGCACCGGCGTGCCCTGGAGGCCGAGCTGCCCGCCATGGCGCTGCGGATCGCCGACGCGCTCGGCGAAGCCTGCGGCACCGGCCGCCGCGTGCTCGTCCTCGGCTTCGAGGAGCTGATGTACGCGCCGCTGCGGATCGGCGTCGCCCTGGACCAGCACGCCGACGCCGACGTGTCCTACTCCACCACGACCCGCTCGCCCGTCCTCGCCGTCGACGACCCCGGCTACGCGATACGGACCCGGCTCGTCTTCCCCGCCCACGACGACCCCGCCGACGGCCCCGGCGAGCGCTACGCCTACAACGTGGCGGGCGGCGGCTTCGACGCCGTCGTCGCGGTGGTCGACTCCACCGCCGACACCGCCGAGCTCCACGGCCCCGACGGCCTGCTCGCCCTCCTCGCGGCCCACACACCGCACGTGCTCCTCGCGGTGGTCCCCTCGTACGTCCCCCCGGCACCCGAAAGGGCCTCCATGCTGCCCGAGCCGCTCCGCGGACCCGCCTTCTCGTCCTACGCGCCCGAGGAGGTCGGCTGGCTGCTCCAGGACCTGTCGGACGTCGAGCTGGAGGCGCCCACGGAGGAGCGCGAGGAGGCCATCCAGAGCGGCGGCGCGCACTACGCCGAGTCCCTGCCCGTCGAGTACCAGCCGAGCGAGCAGTACCAGGCGCTGTTCAAGGCCGCGCTCGAGACGTCGGCGGCCCGGATCGCGCGGGCCGTCGGCACGGTCACCGAAACCGTCCTCGCGGAGCTCCCCCAGCGCCTTCGGCCTGGGAGGTACCCCCAGGAGCCCCGCCCCGTCCTCGTGTCCCTCGCCCGCGCCGGCACGCCCGTCGGCGTCCTGATGCGCCGCTGGGCACAGCAGCGGCACGGCCTCGACCTCCCGCACTACGCCGTCTCCATCGTGCGCGGCCGGGGCATCGACGCGAACGCGCTGCGCTGGCTCGCCGCCCACCACGACCCGGCCGACGTCGTGTTCGTCGACGGCTGGACCGGCAAGGGCGCCATCACCCGCGAACTGGCCGAGGCGCTGCGCGAGTTCGAGGGCTTCAACCCCGAGATCGCCGTCCTCGCCGACCCCGGCGGCTGCGTGCGCACCTACGGCACCCGCGAGGACTTCCTCATCCCCTCCGCCTGCCTCAACTCCACCGTCTCCGGCCTCATATCCCGCACCGTGCTCCGCGCGGACCTGGTGGGGCCGGACGACTTCCACGGCGCGAAGTTCTACCGCGAACTGGCTGCCTCCGACGTCTCCGGCCACTTCCTCGACACCGTCGCCGCCCGCTTCGACGAGGTGACGGACGCCGTCGACGCCGACGTCAAGGAACTGCTGGCCGCGGACCGTGCCCCCACCTGGGAGGGCTGGGCCGCCGTCGAGCGGATCAGCGAGGAGTACGGCATCCACGACGTGAACCTCGTCAAGCCCGGCGTCGGCGAGACCACGCGCGTCCTGCTGCGCCGCGTCCCCTGGAAGATCCTCGCCCAGCGCGGCGCGGGCGCCGACCTCGACCACGTACGGCTGCTCGCCGAGCAGAGAGGCGTACCGGTCGAGGAGGTCGACGGCCTTCCCTACAGCTGCGTGGGGCTGATCCACCCCAAGTACACGCGGGGCGCCACCGGCGCCGACGGCAGGGCGGTGACCGGCCAGTGAGCGTCCTCGTCGCCAGCGACCTCGACCGTACGCTGATCTACTCCAACGCGGCCCTCGCGCTGACCATGCCCGACGCGGAGGCGCCCCGGCTGCTGTGCGTCGAGGTGCACGAGCGCAAGCCCCTGTCGTACATGACCGAGACGGCGGCCGGTCTCCTCGCCCGCCTCACCGAGGACACGGTCTTCGTCCCCACGACCACCCGCACCCGCAAGCAGTACCAGCGCATCAGCCTGCCGGGTGCCGCGCCGCGGTACGCGATCTGCGCCAACGGCGGGCACCTGCTCGTCGACGGCGTCAGCGACCGCGACTGGCGCGATGCCGTCGCCGTGCGGCTCGCCGACCAGTGCGCGCCCCTGGCCGAGATCCGTGCCCATCTGTCCGCCGCGGCCGACCCCACCTGGCTCAGGAAGGAGAGGGTCGCGGAGGACCTGTTCGCCTACCTCGTCGTCGAGCGGGCGCTGCTGCCCGAGGGCTGGCTCAAGGACCTGAGCGGCTGGGCGGAGGAACGGGGCTGGTCCGTGTCGCTCCAGGGCCGCAAGATCTACGCGGTCCCCAAGCCGCTCACCAAGAGCGCGGCGGTCCGCGAGGTGGCCCGCCGCACCGGCGCCCGCCTGACCCTGGCGGCGGGCGACTCCCTGCTCGACGCGGACCTCCTGATGTGCGCCGACCGCGCCTGGCGCCCCGCCCACGGCGAACTGGCGGACGCCGGCTGGACGGCCCCCCACGTGGAGGCGCTCCCCGAGGCGGGAGTGGCGGCGGGCGAGGAGATCCTTCGCCGCTTCGGCGGCCACGCCGGGCTGCCGGCGGCCTGACCGCCTGGGGCGGTCGCGGACGCCGGGGGCCGGTGGTGCGCCTCACCTGGGCTCAGGGCCCTGGGCTGCGGCCGGGCCCCAGCGCCGGGGGCCGGGCCCGGGGCGGGGGCGGCCTTTCGGCGGCGGTCCGGCCGCCGGCTCCGGGCGGGGGCGGCCTTTCGGCGGCAGTCGCGCCACCGCGCCGGGCGGGGGCGGCCTGTCGGCGGCAGCCGGGGCCACGGCTCCGGGCGGGGACGGCCTCTGGGCACAGCCGGGCCACCTCGCCGGGGCGGGGCGGCCTTTCGGCGGCAGTCGCGCCACCGGCTCCGGGCCGGGACGGCCTGTCGGCGGCAGCCGGGGCCACCGCTCCGGGCCGGGACCGCCTGTCGGCGGCAGACGCGCCACCGGTGCCGGGCGGCGGCAGTCCCGCCACCGGCCTCGGGCCCGGGACGGCCTGTGGGCACAGCCGGGGCCACCGGCGCCGTTGATCGTCTCGGCGTCAGCCGCAGCAGCCGCCGCCGCAGCACCCACCGCCGCCGCCCGCGCCACCGGCGCCGGGCGCGGGTCCCGCGGACCTCGTGCCGCCCACGGCGACCGCGGACAGCAGCTTGACCGTGTCGTCGTGCCCGGCCGGGCATGTGGCGGGAGCGGACGACTCGGCCATCGGCCGGCTCACCTCGAACGTGTCGTCGCAGGCCCGGCAGCGGAATTCATAACGCGGCATGCGCTCAGGTTACCGGGGCCCGCGGAGCGGCGGCTGCGGCCGCCGGTCCTCCAGTTCACGGCGGCGCCTGGCCCGCTGTTCGCGTTCGGCCTCCTCCGGGTGGCGGGCCTTCCAGTACGGGTTGTCGTGCGGCAGGGTCGCGCTGACTCTCCCGTACATCCCGAAGAACATGAGCATCACGCCCACCACGAAGCTGAACATCACGTTCTGGATGCGGAAGGCGAGCGGGTTGAAGCTGCGGTCGAGGAGGGCCAGATTGACGAACCCGCTGGCGATGAAGAGCAGGCCGAGGACCATGTTCAGGGTCGAGGCGAAGTTGCCGCCGACGACCATGCCGACGAAGAGCAGCAGCCCGACGCCGATGGACAGCACGCTCAGGGCGCCGTTGGTGTTCAGACCGGCGACCGTGTCCCCCCGGGTGTCGAAGAAGCCGATCCGGTCGATCAGTCCCAGGATGCCGAAGGCGACCAGCAGGAGACCCATGAGCCCGGCGCCGATGCGGTAGAAGCGGCTCAGCCGGTGGTCGACGGGCAGATGCTCGTCGAGCTTGATGCGGCTGCGGCGGTGGGCCCGGTCTCCGGCTCTCGGGTGCGGTACGTGTCCTGCGGCCATCGCCGGCCTCCTTCGTCCGTACGTGCCCCGGCTTTCAGGATCCGCCCGGGCCGCGGGCGCTACAAGCGCGGGGCCTCGGGGACGGGGCAGTCGAGGACGTGTGGGCGGGCTCTCCACGGGTGCGTGGCTCTGGGGCGGAGCGCTGCCCTCACAAAGCAGATGTCGGAGGTTCGAAAACCGTCCGTGCCACCGCTCGGCGGACCGCCAGCGGACGTCACGCGCGCGCGACCGCATCGGCGACGTCGCCCCGGCCGTCAGGCCCGTCCGCCGCCGCGCTCCTCGCGGATGCGTTCGACGACGTGCGCGACCGTGCGCCGCACCGCCTCCGTCTCCTGGAGGAAGTGCCAATAGTCGGGGTGGCGGCCCTCCAGCCCGGAGACCGCCCGCTCCAGGCGCGCGACCGAGTCGTCCAGGGGGCGGGCGTGGCGGGGGTCGGGGGTGCTCCGTCCGGCCATGGCCAGCCGCTGGGCGTCACGGATCGCGAACCGGGTCCGTTCGATCTCCTGCTGCGGATCCTTGGCGACGGCGTTGAGCCGCTGAAGGCGGCCGCCGGCCGCGGAGACGGCCTCGTCCGTGGCGTTGAGCAGGGCGCGGACCGTGCCGAGCAGGGCGGTGGCGTCGGGCCAGCGCTGCTCCTCGCGCGCCTTGCCGGCCTCCTTCAGCTTCTCCTCCGCGCGCCGGATACCGGCCGCGGCCTGCTCGGGAACGGGCTGGAGGTCCTGCCAGCACGCCGCCGAGAAACGGCGCCGCAGCTCGCTCAGGACGGGATTGACGGACTCGGCGCGCGTGCTCAGGGCCTGGGCGCGGGTGCGCAGGGACACCAGGCGCCGGTCGATCTCGGCCGCGCGCTCGGGCAGCCGCTCGGCCTCGGCCCGTACCGCCTCGGCGTCGCGCAGCACGCGGTCGGCGCGCTGGAGGGTCTCGGTGACGCCGTGCCGGCCGGCGCCTTCGTTGAGCTTGGTCAGCTCGGGGCCGAGGGCGGCGAGCCGGCCGGCGAGATCGTCCGCTCTCAGCCCGGAGCCGCGCACCGAATCGAGAGCGTTGCTCGCGGAGAGGAGCGCCTGCCGCGCACGCTCCACGGCGGGCGCGAGCCGGGCGAGCTGCGTCTCCGCCTTGTCGAGCAGCGGCCCGAGCCCCTGCGCGAACCGGTCGAGCTCGCCCTTGACCCGTACGAGCTCGTCCTTGGCCCGGTGGAGCTCCGCACGCGCCCGGGCGGCGACCGACGCCTCCAGGTCGTCCCGGTCGAGGTCGTGCGCGTCGACGGCGGTGATGTAGGTGTGGCTCACCTCGTCGATACGGCGCCCCAGCGAGGCGAAGTCGTCCACCGCGCGGCGGGCACCCGGCGAACTGTCCACGGCGCTGATCGTCTCGATCGAGATCCGCAGGTCGCGCTGGGCGGTGTCCAGCTCGTAGAACGCGGCGGCCGCGGCGTCCTTGGCGGCCTGGGCGTCGGCCCGCTGGCTCTCGCCGCGCCCGCCGAACCAGCGCCGCGTGCCGCCCGCGGCGAACGCCGCCGGCAGCGCGGCGGCGAGGAGCGGCAGCGGGAGGAACACCAGCGCGAGGGCGTCCCCCACGTCCCGGACGGCGTTCGCTCGCGCCTTGCGGTGCGGCCGCGCGTGTCTCGCCGTCACATGCCTCTCCCGTGCCGTGTCCGCCGTGCCCGTTTCGCTCAATACTCCCACCAGAAGGACGAACACACGGGCTTGTTAGTTCACGCTGCCCACCACGACTTTCGCGTTGTCGCTGTGGTGACGGAGCGCCGGAAGGCGGGCGGCTCGATGCCGATGCGCCCGTCGACGGACCCGTGGTCGCCGAGCCGTGGGGACCCGCTTCGGGACGCGGCGTGACTGTCCCGGAGATGACACGCTCCGTGACGATGCTGCCGTTGTCGCTGCTCGGGGCGGCGTGGGGAACGGTTTGGAGGTGGGGGGTGTGCGCAAGGTAGGCTGTGGCCTCATCCACGGGTGCGTAGCTCAGGGGTAGAGCGCTGCTCTTACAAAGCAGATGTCGGCGGTTCGAAACCGTCCGCGCCCACCGGTGGGAAGGCCTCCAGCCGATCAGGGCTGGAGGCCTTTGACGTGCACATCTGACATCAACGGGACCGGTCACTGCGTGGCACCGCGCCCACGCAATACCGTGCGGTCATGGTGCACAGCTCCCCGACCCCGTGTCCCGAGTGCGCCCAGCCGATGCGGTTCGGTGGCTGGGCGCTGTGCCGGCGCGAGGAAGACGGCGCGCGCGTCTGCCGCGGGCTCTGGGAATGCCCGCAGCGTCACTTCTGGTGGCAGTGGGCCGACCGCAAGGACACCGCTCCGGAGCCCTGCTCGTACCCGCATCTGTTCGGCCGCTGACATCAGCCCCCGCAGTGAGTCCCTGCGGGCAAAGGGGGAACCGACCCCTGCTTTTGGTTAACCGTGATAGGCGAACCCGCTTGTTCCGCTAGCATGTTCGAGCTCATTACGATCACGTTGAAATATCACAAATCGGTTGAAAAATTGATATCCACACGGACGCGAGGGTCTTCGCGGCGAAGTGGCAGCCCTCGGTCGGCTGCTTGGCGTCAACCACGCGTCATGCTGTGGTTCGCGGTGGGTGCGGTGGGACTCGCGTTCCTCATCGCACTGGAGATCGCCGCGCGTCGGTACGGAGAGCGGGGGCCGATCTCCGACCAGGCGCGCGAGGTGATATTCGCCCCCAAATCGGGGACGGTGCTGTACGTCAGCATGGCGTTGATGCTGGTGGTGCTCACGTGGCGGGAGCGGTTCATCGCGGTCGGCGCCGCCATCGGCATCGACGTCGTCTTCTGGCTTGTCCGGTGGGCTGTCGACGCCGAGATGATGTACGGCAACGGCGCGTTGTGGGTGACGTTGGCCTGTGCCGTCGTCGCCGTCACGCGCCGCACCGGCCGGGACCGCGTCCTGCTGCTGAAAGGCGTCGGACTGGCCCTGCTGCTGGTGGCCGGCCGCAAGACCGGCTACACCTGGCTGCTGATCACCTCGAAGACGCGTCCGACGGTGCTCGACCAGTACGTGGCGGCCGCCGATCACGCGTTGGGTGACCCGTCGTGGGTTGTGGGGCGGATGGTCGCGGCCACCGGCCCGGTCGGCGCCCATGTTCTCGACTGGGTCTACGTCCAGCTCGCGGTGGGCGCGGTCGTCGTCGCGCTGTACCAGCTGCGCAACGTGGCGGTCGAGCGCCGCTTCCCGGGCCACCATCTGGTGCGCACGTTCCTGGTCATCGGCCTGCTCGGGCCGGGCATCTACATGATCTACCCGGTGGTCGGACCGATCTTCGCCTACGGCGCCGACGGAGGGCACTGGGCGGTGGCCGATCTGTGGCCGGACACACCGCCACCGGTCGGCACCCCGCAGCCGATGCCCTTCGACGGGATCACGCCGCGCAACTGCATGCCCAGTCTGCACACCGCCTGGGCCACCGCGATCTTCATCCACTCCCTCAAGGGCCCCTGGGCACTGCGCCTCCTGGGCACGTCCTGGCTGATCGCCACGCTCGGCGCGACGCTGGGCTTCGGCTACCACTACGGCGCGGACATCATCGCCGGTGTGGTCTTCACGCTCACGATCGAGACGGCGCTGCGCGCGCTCGACCGCGGCTGGGACCGGGCGGGAACCCAACTGGTCGTCCACGGCACCGTGGTCTTCGCCGCGCTGTTGGTGTCGTACCGCCATCTGTCGGTGGAGATGGCCGAACATCCGTGGGTGTTCGGTCCGTTGCTCGTCCTGGCGACGATCTCGGTGATCTACGGCTACGTACGGGTCACCAGGCTGTGGGACGGGAAGGCCGCGTCGGTGCATCTGCCGGAACCGCGACGTGAACCGCAGCCGGAACTGGTCGAGTCAGGTGCGGCGGGTACGGTCGCCGCGGACCGGGTCGGCCAGAGCTAGGGATTCAGAAGGCGCGGCGTGCATTGCCGGGAGGCAGGGGAGCTCCGGAGCCGTGCGCCTGCGTCGACGCCCATGTGACACGTTGTGACACGTTCTTGGTTCATGGAGACTCCAGTGAATGAACTCCGGCGGATACGGAGCGGGCCGCAACCCGACGAACACGCCTTCGTGGTGCGGGTTCACTTCCTGGCCGACGACCCGGTCTCGGTGATCGAGCGGGCGCGTGACGTGCTCGGGCGGGTGATCGAGAACATGGAGCCATGGCCTGCCGACGAGGTCTGGCCACAGCTGCTGCCCCCTTGGTTCGTGCAGGCATGCGCACCTGAACGACCTCCGGATCCCTCTCGGGATGTCGCCGCTTGGCTTGCCGAGTGGCAGGCCAAGACCTGGGCCGAGAAGGTTGCCGCTTCCCGAGGCCGCTGGAGGCTGTCGAACTGGCTCTACTATTTCGACCCCGTCGACGGCGAAGGCGATGACCGTAGTTGGTGGTGGTGGGACGCCGCCGGCAGCGGGCCGGGTGCCGGCTGGGTCGATGTGGCCACCACCGGGTGGCCGTACGGAAGCGGCTCGTTGTACTGGCTGATCGAGGCGTCCGGCGGAGTGGTCTCCTAGCGCGGAGCGGCCCGCCGGACGCCACGCCTCGGCGCACCCCGCGTGCCGCCACGACAGCCGGCGCCGCCCGTTCTCGTCAGTAGCGGTGGCCGGGCCAGTGCCGATCCGTCCAGCGATCCTCATCGGTGAGTCCGAGCAGCCGTATCCGGTGCCGCAGATCCGCCGGTGCGCCCGACGCGCGGAGCCGTACCGCCGCGTGGCCGAGGAGCCAGGCGACCAGTTCGGCGCGCATCTCCTCCTTGTCGTGCTCGTACCATTCGACGCTCCACGGCAGGCTGTCTCCCAGGAGCTCGTACTCCCATTCCGCCGCCGCCTCGGCCAGACGCAGGTCGCTGAGGTACCCGGTCTCCTTCTCCCAGTCGGCGAGCCAGGGGCCGACCGTTCCGGACGCCTCGGCGCACATCACGAAGACCTGGTGCGCCGGGACGACCGGATCCGGTTCGGTGAGGCTCTGCGTCCACCAGGCATGCAGGAACTCGCGTACCGGACCGGCGTGATCCTCGGGCCACTGCTGCCAGCGGCCGCGGGCGAAGGAGTACCCGGCCTGTTCCAGTCCGAACACGGGGTCCGCGCGACCGGCCACCAGCACCCTGGCGAACTGCGGCAGGATGCGGCGCAGCACGGCCGCGTGATCGGTCCAGTCGATGGCCTGCCAGCTCCGGCGCAGGAGATCCGGATCCAGCTCCAGGTCCGGCGTCTTCAGAAGGGCGAGCTCCTCGGCGCTGCCCCAGTGGCATTCGCAGTTGCTCTCGTCCGGACGCGCGGTCATGCCGCGGAAGGTGACGGCGAGGTTGTCCAGGGCGGCGCTGAGACGGCTGCCTGCGGGACGGTCGGCGAGATGCATGAGGTGCCCGGCCTTCGAGGACTCCGTACGGCTTTTGCCGGCCGAAGGTCGCCACTTTACCGGTCGCGGTCGGGCTTGACGCCGCGCACAGGCCGGCGCGGGCTGCGCCTGGTCGTTCACAGGATTCCTGGCCCACGGGGACGGGTGCGTCGACACCGGCCCCAACCACCCGTGCGGGCAAGCCACTTCGAGGAGCGCACCGCCCGCCGCCGGGCACGGCTCAGTGGGCGAGGAGCATGTACGTGTTCTCCAGCTCGTCCTGCACGACGTGGGCCTCTCCATCGACAGTCCGCACGACAAGGTCGTCTTCCAGGGTGTGGACCCGGTACTGCCAGCCCTCCGGGAGCCGCAGGCGCCGGTCGAGCGTGGCCAGCGAGTCCAACGTCTGGCTGTCGTCCACGGTGTGGGAGTACGCCTGCAGGACGTACGTGCGGTCGTCCGGGGTGACCAGCGCGTGCACCGGTCTGCCGCCGGACAGGACGTACTCGGTGTCCCGTTTCACCGTGGAATCGACGTAGTACGCCCTGCCCGTCGCCCCGGTGGGATCGATCGCCGCGGGGATGTGGACTTCGGCCACGCAGCGGGCCTCCAGGCCGTCGAACATCGCGGTGTCCCCCCATTCGAACGCCGTGACCTCGTCGATCGTCCAGAAGCGGGGTCCGTTGAGGAACACCATCGGCACGTTGAACTGCTGGGCCAGCGCGCTCGGGTCCAGCGCGTTCCACCGCTCCGGCGGACAGTCGTTGAGACCGAAGGTGTTGTACACGGCTGCCTTGAGACGACCGTCGTCGCCGGGCGAGATGAGAAGGACCTCGCCATAGCGAGCGTTTCGCAGGCCGCTCAGGTGCCGTGCCGATTTCGTCGTGTCGGACATGGGCTCCTCCTTGTCACAGCCCGTCTCCGCTCGCGCGCGGAGACCTCCTGCGGGGAAAGGCCCCTCAAGGGGCGGGCCGGGGTGGTACCTCGGGTCGTCCACTCCCTCCAGCGCATCACACGCATGGTGAAGCCGCACGTCGTACCCGGTGGAGTCGGGCGACGACCGGGCGGGCTTGCGTGCGGGGCCTCTCGGAGTCCCGCTCCGCAGCCGCCTCGCCCACGCGAGGACGGCCGGGGCAGCCGCCCCGGCGGTCCGCGGCACGTACCGCTCAGCCGGCCGCGCAGCCGGAATCCGGTCGGTCCTCAAGAAGCCCTGGACGCATGCTCATGTCCGCTGCGGTCAGCCGGTGCGGCGGGAGCGGCCCAGGGCCAGTCCGCCGAGGGCCGTGCCGATCAGCCCCACCAGCATGGCCACGTACGCCCCGCCCAGCCCGTTGCCGGTGCCCAGACCCCCCTCCGCGGTGGCCGCGACCAGTCCGCCGAGGGCCATGCCGGTCAGTCCCCCCACCAGGGCCACCACGGCCCCGAGCGATCCTTTGCCGACGCCGAGGCGACCGGCGGGGCGGGCCAGCGCCAGCCAGGCGATGGCCACGGCGGCCAGGCCCAGCAGCGCGCCCGTGGAGGCTCCGACTCGTCCGAGGCTGACGTCGTAGAGGCCGGCGGCGGCCGGCTGGACCGAGGTGTGCGCCGCCGCCGGTGCGGCAAGTCCGATGCCTCCGAGCAGGGCGGCGGCGGTGGCGGCAAGCAGGCGACGAACAGACATCAGGTGCTCCTTCTCTTCCTGTGACCGGATGCTCTTCCTGTGACCGGATGTCTTCGAGCATGTCGGCCGCACCCGTGCCCGGTCGTCCGGCGGACGCAGACACTTCGCACTGCCGCCGATGCCGCACCCGGGTACCACGGACGTCGCAGGAGGCGCGTGGGTACCGCGTGTGCGGTAGTCGGCTGCTCGTCCACGAAGGGGACTCGCCCGCGGCGGCAGCCAGCTAGGGTGCGCGCATGAGTGCAGGTCAGTCCCCGGTCGGGGCCCGCTTCGGAGACTGGGTCATCGCTGTCGGCGTGGCGGCGGCGCTGCTGGTGACCGGGCTGTCCGGGCAGCGTTCCGCCACGAACCTCGATCTGCTCGGGTACGCGCTGCTGACGGCCGGCGGGCTGGCGCTGGCCGCGCGCCGCCGGTCTCCCGTCGCCGTCCTGGCCGTCACCGGGCTGTGCGCCGTGGGGTACCAGGCGGCCGGTTTCGACGTGCCCGTCGTCGCGTACCTGTTCGCGGTGTACGCGGCCGTGCGGGCGGGGCACCGCACCGTCACGGTGGCGGCGAGCGTGGCCATGCTGGCCATGCTCCCGCTCGCGGCTCTGGCCTCCGGACGGCACGACACGGGCGAGGCGTTCGCGCAGGCACGAGGCGCCTTGGAGCTGGCCTGGCTGATCGCCGCCGGCGCCGCCGGCGAGGCGCTGCGGCAGGCCGAGCGGCGGGCGGACGAGGCCGAGCGCACCCGGGAGGAGACGGCACGGCGGCGCGCCGACGAGGAGCGGCTGCACATCGCGCGGGAGCTGCACGATTCGCTCACCCACCAGATCTCGGTCATCAAGGTGCAGGCCGAAGTGGCCGTCCATGTGGCCCGCAAGCGCGGCGAACAGGTGCCGGAGGCCCTGCTGGCGATCCAGGAAGCGGGCCGTGAGGCGAGCCGGGAGCTGCGTGCGACCCTCGAGGCGCTGCGCGACGACGACACGACTCCGCCGCGTGGGCTCGACGACGTCCCGGAGCTGGTGGAACGAGCGAGCAGGACCGGCCTGGGGGCGACGCTGACGATCGAGGGACAGCGGCACGGCGTGCCGGCCGCGGTGGGACGGACCGTCTACCGGATCGTCCAGGAGTCGCTGACCAACATCGCACGTCACGCGGACGCCGGCACGGCGTCGGTCCGGATCGAATGCCGTCCGGACGCCCTCGCGATACGCATCGACGACGACGGCAGGGCCACACCGGACGCCGCGCCGACTCCCGGCGTCGGGCTGCTCGGGATGCGCGAACGCGTCACCGCCCTCGGCGGTCGGCTGCGGGCGGAACCACGTGGCGAGGGCGGTTTCACGGTCCAGGCCGAACTCCCCCTGGACGGAGGGTCGTGATCCGTGTCCTGCTGGTCGACGACCAGCCACTCATCCGCAGCGGATTCCGCGCGCTCCTCGATCTGGAGGACGACATCGAGGTCGTGGCGGAGGCCGCCGACGGCAGCGAGGGCCTGGAGCTCGCCAGGGAGCACCTGCCCGACGTCGCGCTCGTCGACATCCAGATGCCGGTCGTCGACGGCATCGAGGCGACCCGGCGCATCGCCGCGGACCCGGCCCTGGCCGGGGTGCACGTCGTCATCCTGACCAACTACGGCCTGGACGAGTACGTCTTCGACGCGCTGCGCGCCGGCGCTGCGGGATTCCTGGTCAAGGACGTCGTGCCGGAGGACTTCCTGCACGCCGTACGCGTCGCCGCGCGTGGCGACGCCCTGCTCGCGCCCTCGATCACCCGCAAGCTGATCAACCGGTACGTCGCCCAGCCGCTCCCCACGGGCGTCGGCGCGGGACTGGAGGAGCTGACCAGCCGCGAACGGGAGGCGGTCGTCCTGGTCGCGCAGGGTCTGTCCAACGACGAGATCGCGGGCCGCCTGATGATCAGCCCGCTGACCGCGAAGACGCACATCAACCGGGCCATGACCAAGCTCCATGCCCGCGACCGGGCCCAACTCGTGGTCATGGCCTACGAATCCGGCCTGGTGGCCCCACGCAACGCGTGACCAACCCGGTGCACCTGTTCCAGGAGCGTGAGGTGTTCATCGAGCGGCGGGCAGGTGCGGGGACCGCCCGCTTCACGGCAGGCGCCTCACGGGAGCTTCCACAGCAGGGTCGCCCGCCGGCGCTCCGGGGAGCCCAGGAGTGGGGCGGTCTCGTCCCCTGCGAGGGGAGGTTCGGCTGCGGTCATGGCCGGGAGTGTACTGGCGTTGGCGGCAAGGGAGTTGGGCATCGCCCCCCCGGCCGGTGACGGCCGGGGGGCGTGTGCGCCGGGGCTACGGCTTGCGGCCCACCCCGCAGTACGCGTCGACCGTCGGCGCATCGTCCTCGGTGTCGGTCGGGCGCCACTTCGTGACCTGGACGACGCCCGGGGACACCAGCTCGAGGCCGTCGAAGAAGCCGGCGATCTGGTCCACGCCGCGCACGTAGTAGGGGATCGCGCCGCTCTGGTTGTACGCGTTCGACGCCGCGATCATGCCGTCGCTCGTCGCGGTGCTGTCGCTGATCACCAGGTAACTGCCGGACGGCAGACCCGCCATGAGCCGCGAGACCAGGTCGCGCGCCTCGGCGTAGTCGGCGACGTGGCCCAGCGTGTTGAGGATCATCAGTGCGACGGGCTCGGAGAAGTCGAGCGTGGACTGTGCGGCCTTCAGGATGTCGTCCGGCGCGTACAGGTTGGCGTCCAGGTACGCCGTGCGGCCCTCGGGCGTGCTCGTGAGGAGGGCGCGGGCGTGGGCGAGCACCATCGGGTCGTTGTCGACGTAGACGATGCGCGCGTTCGGAGCCACCCGCTGCGCGACCTCGTGGGTGTTGTCCGCGGTCGGCAGACCGGTGCCGATGTCCAGGAACTGCCGGATGCCCCGCTCGCCCGCCAGGTGCGTCACCGCGCGCCCGAGGAAGTGCCGGCTCGTGCGTGCCACGTCGACCAGGCCGGGGAAGATCTGCTTGATGTGGTCGCCGGTCTGGCGGTCGACCTCGTAGTTGTCCTTGCCGCCGACGAAGTAGTTCCAGAAGCGGGCGGAGTGCGGTCTGCTCGTGTCGATCCGGGCGCGTATCTCCGCGGCAGCGTCAGACATGGGGTGGTGTTCCGACACGGGAAACCCTCCTGGGAAGCGGTTCGTTGGGCGGTACGGGGCGCCGACGAGCGGGTCCGGGGAGTACGCATGGTCCCGGACGGACGCAACTGCGCGCCAGCGTAAGGGATTTCCGCGGTGGGGGAGGGGGCGGGCGGTTCTCAGGCCGACGCCGGCCCCGCCCCCACACAGAATTCGTTGCCCTCCGGGTCCGCCATCACGACGTGATGCCCGTCGAACACCTCCAGGACGCTGCCGCCCGCCGCGACCAGCCGCTCGGACTCCGCCCGGATCCGCTCCCACCTCTCCTCGGGCGTGCCGTGCCCCGGGACGCGGACGTCCATGTGGAGCCGGTTCTTCGCCGTCTTGGGCTCGGGGACCTTCAGGACGCACAGCCGGGGGCCGACGCCGTCCGGGTCGCAGAGCCAGGCGCCGTCGTCCGCGGAGTCGTCGTCCGGCAGGTCGAACTGGGCGAGCCATTCCTCGCGGGTGGCGAACGGGGGCGGCGGGGGCTCGTCGACGTAACCCAGCGCCGTCTTCCAGAACCCGGCGAGGAGTCGCGCGTCCGTGCAGTCGAGGGTCAGGTCGATGCGGGCTGTCATGGCAGGACCGTACCGGCGGGGACCGACAGCCCCCGCCGGACCTGCCTAGGCCGTGTTTTAGGAAGCGCGGGCGGCCAGCCACTTGGTGAGGTCGCCCGCGATGTGGTCGGTGCTGGTCGCGACGACGACGTCGTGTTCGTGTCGGGTGGTGTCACGGCGGACGATCTCATACCCGCCGTTTTCCAGGACGGCAACTGAAGCGAACCAGGCGGGGTCGTCCTGGTCGGGTTGGATGACGACAAAGGTGTTGTCCGTGTCGTTGAGGTCGTCGATCAGCATGAACAGGACGACCTCGGACGGGTCGTCGACGTGGTCGCCGTTCTCGCTGTCAGCGCAGTAGTACCTGGCGGCCACTGAACTCTCCCCATACGTGTGCTGCCGAACTCGGTGGCCCAGCATGGCACGGCCGCACGAGAGACGGTGGCTCACAGCCACTGGTGCATCGCGGCGATTTGGACGGTGGCCTCGAAGCGGACGGCGAGTTTGTCATACCGGGTCGCGACGGCCCGGTGCTGCTTGAGGCGGCTGATCCCGCACTCGACCGCATGTCGGGCCTTGTAGTCCTGCCGGTCGAAAGCCGGCGGACGGCCACCGGCACGGCCGCGCCGCTTGCGGTTGCGCAGCTGGTCGACCGGCTCCGGGATCGTGCACCGGATCCCGCGTCTGCGCAGGTAGGCACGGTTGGCGCGCGAGGAGTACGCCTTGTCGCCCCGAACCCGCGACGGCTTCCGCCGTGGGCGCCCTCCACCGGCCTTCGGCACCCGGATGCCCTCGAGTATCGGGCCGAACTGTGGACTGTCACCCCGCTGACCTGCCGTAACCAGCAGCGACAATGGTTTCTGACCCTGTTCACAGGCCAGATGAATCTTCGTGGTGAACCCGCCCCGCGACTGGCCCAGTCCGTGGTCAGCTGGCTCGTTGCCCACGCCGTCGGGCGGTTCCTTCTGCGCGGACCCGTCCCGACGGGCTCCGGCGGCGTGCTGATGAGCGCGGCAGATCGTGGAGTCGACATTCACCTCCCATGTGATCAGTCCGAGCACATCAGCTCTGGCCTGCAACAACGTGAGGAGTTGGGCCCAGACGCCCTCGCGCTGCCAGCGTCGGAACAACCCGTACACGGTCTGCCAGGGCCCGTACTCACGCGGCAAATCCCTCCACGGGACTCCAGTGCGCACCCGCCACCGCACACCATCGATCAACCGCCGACGGTTCCGCGACCGACGGTTGACACCTGCCGCCGGTAGCAACGACTCCAGCACTGACCACTGCTCATCAGAGAGATCCCCACGACCCACACCGTGATCATCACGGCCTGAGACGTGGAATGAAACACCGATCTAAAACACGGCCTAGTCGTCCGCCCCGTCCTCCAGGTCGCCCTCCGTCTCCAGGAACACCTGTCGCAGGCCTTCCAGCACCGCCGGGTCCGGCTTCTCCCACATGCCGCGGGACTCCGCCTCCAGGAGGCGTTCCGCGATGCCGTGGAGGGCCCAGGGGTTGGCCTCCTGGAGGAAGGCGCGGTTCTCCGGGTCCAGGACGTACGTCTGGGTCAGCTTGTCGTACATCCAGTCCGCGACCACACCCGTCGTCGCGTCGTAGCCGAAGAGGTAGTCGACCGTCGCCGCCAGTTCGAAGGCGCCCTTGTAGCCGTGGCGGCGCATCGCCTCGATCCAGCGGGGGTTGACCACGCGGGCGCGGAAGACGCGGGACGTCTCCTCGACCAGGGTGCGGGTGCGGACCGTCTCCGGGCGGGTGGAGTCGCCGATGTACGCCTCCGGGGCGGTGCCGCGCAGGGCGCGGACCGTGGCCACCATGCCGCCGTGGTACTGGAAGTAGTCGTCGGAGTCCGCGATGTCGTGCTCGCGCGTGTCCGTGTTCTTGGCCGCGACCGCGATCCGCTTGTACGCCGTCTCCATCTCGGCGCGCGCCGGGCGGCCCTCCAGACCGCGGCCGTAGGCGTAGCCGCCCCACACCGTGTAGATCTCGGCCAGGTCCGCGTCCGTGCGCCAGTCGCGGGAGTCGATCAGCTGGAGGATGCCCGCGCCGTACGTGCCGGGGCGGGAACCGAAGATACGGGTCGTGGCGCGGCGTTCGTCGCCGTGCTCGGCCAGGTCGGCCTGGGTGTGGGCGCGGACGTGGTTCTCGGTGGCCGGCTCGTCCAGGGAGGCGGCCAGGCGCACCGCGTCGTCCAGCAGGCCGATCGTGTGCGGGAACGCGTCCCGGAAGAAGCCCGAGATGCGCAGGGTGACGTCCACGCGCGGGCGGCCCAGCTCCGCGAGCGGGATGGGCTCCAGACCCGTCACGCGACGCGACGCGTCGTCCCACACCGGGCGGATGCCCAGCAGGGCGAGCGCCTCGGCGATGTCGTCGCCCGCCGTGCGCATCGCACTCGTCCCCCACAGGGACAGGCCGACGGACGTGGGCCACTCGCCGTTGTCCGCGCGGTAGCGCTCCAGGAGGGAGTCGGCGAGCGCCTGGCCCGTCTCCCAGGCGAGGCGCGAGGGGACGGCCTTCGGGTCGACGCTGTAGAAGTTGCGGCCCGTCGGCAGGACGTTGACCAGGCCGCGCAGCGGCGAACCGGACGGGCCCGCCGGGACGAAGCCGCCGTTCAGCGCGTGGACCGCGTGGGTGATCTCGTCCGTCGTACGGGACAGGCGCGGGACCACTTCGAGCGCAGCGAAACGCAGGATGGCCGCCACCTGCTCGCCGTGGGCGGTGGGCACCGCGTCCGGGTCCCAGTCCGCCGCCTCCATCGCCTCGACCAGTGCGCGGGCCGTGGCCTCCGCCTCGTCGGCCGTCGTCCGGGTCGCCGCGGACTCGTCGAGGCCCAGGGCCTCGCGCAGCCCCGGCAGCGACGTCGTACCGCCCCAGATCTGGCGGGCGCGCAGGATCGACAGGACCAGGTTGACCCGCTCCGGGCCGGTCGGCGCGCCGCCCAGGACGTGCAGACCGTCGCGGATCTGCGCGTCCTTCACCTCGCACAGCCAGCCGTCGACGTGCAGCAGGAAGTCGTCGAAGCCGTCGTCGTCCGGGCGGTCGTCCAGCCCGAGGTCGTGGTCCAGCTTCGCCGCCTGGATCAGCGTCCAGATCTGGGCGCGGATCGCGGGCAGCTTGGACGGGTCCATGGAGGAGATCTGGGCGTACTCGTCCAGGAGTTGTTCGAGGCGCGCGATGTCGCCGTACGACTCCGCCCGCGCCATCGGCGGCACCAGGTGGTCGACCAGCGTGGCGTGCGCCCGGCGCTTGGCCTGGGTGCCCTCGCCCGGGTCGTTGACGAGGAACGGGTAGACGAGCGGGAGGTCGCCGAGCGCGGCGTCGGGGCCGCAGGCCGCGGACAGGCCCGCGTTCTTGCCCGGCAGCCACTCCAGGTTGCCGTGCTTGCCCAGGTGGATCATCGCGTCCGCGCCGAAACCGCCGTCGTCCGCCGACGCGGCGATCCAGCGGTAGGCGGCCAGGTAGTGGTGCGAGGGCGGCAGATCGGGGTCGTGGTAGATCGCGATCGGGTTCTCGCCGAAGCCGCGCGGCGGCTGGATGAGGATCAGCAGGTTGCCGCGGCGCAGGGCCGCCAGCACGATGTCGCCCTCGGGGTTGCGCGACCGGTCCAGGAACATCTCGCCGGGCGCCGGGCCCCAGTGCTCCTCCACGGCCTCGCGCAGTTCGGCCGGGAGTTCGGCGTACCAGCGCTTGTAGTCGGCCGCCGGGATGCGCACGGGGTTGCGGGCGAGCTGCTCCTCGGTCAGCCAGTCCTGGTCGTGGCCGCCGGCCTCGATCAGCGCGTGGATCAGCTCGTCGCCGTCGCCGGAGACGAGGCCCGGGATGTCGGCCTCGGGCCCGAAGTCGTAGCCCTCGGCGCGAAGGCGCCGCAGGAGGGCGACGGCGGAGGCGGGGGTGTCCAGGCCGACCGCGTTGCCGATGCGGGAGTGCTTGGTGGGGTACGCGGACAGGACCAGCGCGATGCGCTTGTCCGCGTTCGGGATGTGGCGCAGGCGGGCGTGGCGCACGGCGGTCCCGGCGACACGGGCGGCGCGCTCGGGGTCGGCGACGTACGACGGGAGGCCGTCCTCGTCGATCTCCTTGAACGAGAACGGGACCGTGATCAGCCGGCCGTCGAACTCCGGCACCGCCACCTGGCTGGCCGCGTCCAGCGGGGACAGGCCCTCGTCGTTGTCCTCCCACGCCGAGCGCGGGCCCGTCAGGCACAGCGCCTGGAGGATCGGCACGTCCAGGGCGGCGAGCGCGCCCGCGTCCCACGACTCGTCGTCGCCGCCGGCCGACGCGTCGGCCGGGCGCGTGCCGCCCGCCGCGAGCACCGTGGTCACCAGGGCGTCGGCGCTGCGCAGTTGTTCCAGCAGCTCCGGCTCGGGGGCGCGCAGCGACGCCACGTACAGGGGCAGGGCCCGGCCGCCGGCGTCCTCGATCGCACCGCACAGGGCGTCCACGAAGGCGGTGTTGCCGCTCATGTGGTGGGCGCGGTAATAGAGCACGGCGATCAGCGGGCCGTCGGTCTCCCGGCGCGGGGTGCGCGCCAGACGGCCCCAGGTGGGCGCGGCCGCCGGGGGCTCGAAGCCGTGGCCGGTGAGCAGCACGGTGTCGGACAGGAAGCGGGCGAGCTGCTCCAGGTTGGCCGGGCCGCCGTGCGCGAGGTACGCGTGGGCCTCGGCGGCGATGCCGATCGGGACCGTGGAGGTCTCCATCAGCTGGGCGTCGGGGGCCTGTTCGCCGGTGAGGACGACGACCGGGCGGTCCTGGGCGAGGAGCAGGTCGATGCCCTCCTGCCAGGCGCGCAGCCCGCCGAGGAGGCGTACGACGACGAGGTCGGTGCCCTCCAGGAGGCCGGGGAGGTCCTCGACCGGCAGGCGGGAGGGGTTCGCGAAGCGGTACGCGACCGGTCCGGCTGCCGCGCGGGCGCTGAGCAGGTCGGTGTCGGACGTCGACAGGAGCAGGATGCGGGGCTGCGAGGGCAGTCCCTCGGACGAGATCGGCATGCGACGTCTGGCCTTCCTCGGGGTTTCCGCGCCCCGGGCGGTTGAGGACGGCGGGAGTTCCTGGCTCACCCGGCCGCGTGCGCGTGCTGCGCTGCTGCCGGGCTCACAGTGGCGGGACCGCGCCGGGATCTCACCGGGCTTCCTCCCCTGACGCCGTCTTCGGCGGTGACGGACCGTGTGGCCCGCTGCTCAGCATAGTAAGGGCCGTCACGTCTCCGGCAGCAGGTGGCTTGTCCGATGGTCGGTATGCTCGCCGCCATGCCTTCGGCCCCCTCGAACCGCCCGGACCGGGACGAAACTCCCGTACGGGACCGCGGTGATGCCTGCCCCGGCGCGCTGCGACTGCACACCGCGGACGACGGTGCGCTGGCGCGCGTCCGCGTGCCCGCGGGAGTGCTGAGCGCCCGGCAGGCGTACGCCCTGGCCGACGCGGCCGAGCGGCTCGGCGACGGCGCGCTCGACATCACGTCCCGCGGCAACCTTCAGCTGAGGGGCCTCGGCCGGGGCTGCGGCGGGGAGTTGGCGGCACATCTGGACGCCGCGGGCCTGCTGCCCGCGCCCGCCCACGAGCGGGTGCGCAACGTCGTCGCCTCGCCGCTGTCCGGGCTGGACGGCCGCGGTCACCTCGACGTCCAGCCGCTCGTGCGCGAACTGGACGCGCTGCTGTGCGCGAGCGAGCGGGCCACGGCGCTGTCGGGCCGGTTCCTGTTCGCGCTGGACGACGGCCGCGGGGACATGGCGGGGCTCGGCGCGGATGTGATGTTGCTCGCAGAGCCGGGCGGGGCGCGGGTGCGGGTCCTGCTCGGAGAACAGGCGCTGGAGGTCGGCACGCAGGACGGCGCGCGTGCGCTGCTGCTCGCGGCCGAGGCGTTCCTGGACGCGGCGGACGCCGGCGGCACGCGTGCGTGGCGGGTGCGGGAACTTCCGCCGGCGTACACGGTGTCGGCCGCGGAGCTGTCCCGCCGGGCGGCGGCGGCAGGTGTGGCCGTGCTCGCGTCGCACGGTGCGTCCGCGTCGGATCGCTCCGGGCGGGGCGCGGACGCGGACGTCGGCCCGCCCGCGCGAGGCGCGGACGCCGAGCCGGCGACGGCGGGCGCCGGACTGCCGGAAGGCCCCGGGGGGCCGAGCCCAGCCCGTGCCCGCGACGGAGCGCCGTCCGGCGGCCCTGCCGTGGCCGACGCGTCGGCCACGGCCGGAGCCGGTGCTCCCGCCCACGGTCCCGAACAGGGCGGCGGGACCACGGCCTCCGCGTCGGGTGTCGTCCATGCTTCCGGCGGACCCACGGGCCCCTGGCCCGGCCCGGGCGGCGAGCCCGCCATCCCCGTGCCCGGCGTCGTCGACGGCCCCGCAGGCGCCGTCTCCCTGCACGTCGGCGTCACCCTCGGACGCATGCGCGTCGCGCAGTGGCGGCTGCTCGCCCGGACCGCCGAGACGTACGGGACCGGGGAGTTGCGCGTCACGCCCTGGCGCGGTGTCGTCCTTCCCGGCGTCTCCGGTGCGCTCCTGCCCGCCCTCGCCGACGCGGGCCTCGTCACCGGGCCCGACTCGCCCTGGGTCGGCGTGGGCGCCTGCACCGGACGGCCCGGCTGCGCCAAGTCCCTCGCCGACGTACGGGCCGACGCCACCGCCCGTGTCGCCGCCGGTGCGGGTGGGCTGCCCGTGTACTGGTCCGGCTGCGAACGCCGTTGCGGGCATCCCCGGGGCGCCTGGGTGGACGTCGTCGCGACCGGCGAGGGCCGCTACGACCTGACCGCCCCAGGAGTCCCGCGGCACACCGTCCCTCTGACCGAACTCGCCGACGCCCTCGCGGCGGCGCGCAGCAACTCCACCGACCCCACCGAACGACCGACGAAGTGAGCGAGAGCACAGTGTTCGACTACGAGAAGGACGGCGCGGAGATCTACCGCCAGTCCTTTGCCACGATCCGCGCGGAGGCGGACCTCGCCGGCCTGCCGGCCGAGATCTCCCAGGTCGCGGTCCGCATGATTCACGCCTGCGGGATGGTCGACCTCGTCCGCGACCTCGCCCACTCCCCGGACGTCGTCCTGCACGCCCGCGCCGCCCTGCGCGCCGGCGCGCCGATCCTGTGCGACGCGCAGATGGTGGCGAGCGGCGTCACCCGCAAACGGCTGCCCGCCGACAACGAGGTGATCTGCACGCTCTCCGACCCGTCCGTGCCCGCGCTCGCCGCCGAACTGGGCACCACCCGCAGCGCCGCCGCGCTCGAACTGTGGCGCGACCGGCTGGAGGGCTCCGTCGTCGCCGTCGGCAACGCCCCCACCGCGCTGTTCCGGCTTCTGGAGATGATCGAGCAGGGGGCGCCCCGGCCCGCCGCCGTCATCGGCGTTCCCGTCGGCTTCATCGGCGCCGCCGAGTCCAAGGACGCCCTGGCCGCCCACCCGATGGGGCTCGAACACCTCGTGGTGCGCGGCCGCCGCGGCGGCAGCGCCATGGCCGCCGCCGCCGTCAACGCGATCGCGAGCGAGGCGGAGTAGTGAGCGACGACCAGAAGACGACGGGGCGCCTGTACGGCGTCGGGCTCGGCCCCGGCGACCCGGAGCTGATGACCCTGCGCGCCGCGCGCATCATCGCCGAGGCGGACGTGATCGCGTACCACTGCGCGCGCCACGGCCGTTCCATCGCCCGCTCCATCGCCGCCCCGCATCTGCGCCCCGACCACATCGAGGAGCGCCTGATGTACCCGATCACGGTCGAGACGACCGACCACCCCGGCGGGTACCGCGGCGCGCTCGACGACTTCTACGAGGAGGCGGCGGCCCGGCTCGCCGAGCACCTCGACGCCGGGCGGACGGTGGCCGTCCTCGCCGAGGGCGACCCGTTCTTCTACGGTTCCTACCAGCACATGCACAAGCGGCTCGCGCACCGCTACCCGACCGAGGTCGTCCCCGGCGTCACCTCGATCAGCGCCGCCGCGGCCCGGCTCGGCACGCCGCTGTGCGAGGCGGAGGAGGTCCTCACGGTCATCCCCGGCACGCTGCCGGAGGAGGAGCTGACCGCCCGTCTCGCCGCGACCGACTCGGCCGTCGTGATGAAGCTCGGCCGCACCTTCCCGGCCGTGCGCCGCGCGATGGAGACCTCGGGCCGGCTGGACGAGGCCCGGTACGTGGAGCGGGCCACGATGAACGGCGAACGGACCGGGCAACTGGCCGACATCGACCCCGGGTCGGTGCCGTACTTCTCCGTCGCCGTCGTGCCCAGCCGTATCGCCAACCCGAGGCCGCGCCCGGAGAGCGGCGAAGTCGTGGTCGTCGGCACGGGGCCGGCCGGCCCGCTGTGGCTGACGCCCGAGACGCGCCGCGCGCTCGCCGACGCCGACGACCTCGTCGGCTACACCACGTACCTGGACCGTGTCGCGCACCGCCCCGGCCAGATCCGCCACGGCTCCGACAACAAGGTGGAGTCCGAACGCGCCGAGTTCGCCCTGGACCTGGCGCGGCGCGGACGGCGGGTCGCGGTCGTCTCGGGCGGTGACCCGGGGGTCTTCGCCATGGCCACGGCGGTGCTGGAGGTCGCCTCGCAGGAGGAGTACCGGGACGTGCCCGTACGGGTGCTGCCGGGCGTGACCGCGGCGAACGCGGCGGCGGCCGCGGCCGGCGCCCCGCTCGGCCACGACTACGCCACGATCTCCCTGTCCGACCGGCTCAAGCCCTGGGAGGTCATCGCGGAGCGCCTGCGCGCGGCGGCCTCGGCGGACCTGGTCCTGGCGATCTACAACCCGGGCTCCCGCTCCCGTACCCATCAGGTCGCGGCCGCCCGTGACCTGCTGCTCGAACTCCGCTCGCCCGAGACCCCGGTGGTCGTGGCGCGGGACGTGGGCGGCCCGGAGCAGTCGGTGCGGGTGGTGACCCTGAAGACGCTGGAGCCCTCCGAGGTCGACATGCGCACGCTGCTGCTGGTCGGCTCGTCCCGGACCGAGGCGGTCGAACGCGGCGACGGCCGCACGATCGCCTGGACGCCGCGCCGCTACGAGTGAAGGCGCCGAGGCCGTCCGCGTCGAGACACCCGACGCGGACGGCCTTTTCGCGACGACCCGGCTCCCGCAGGCCGATTCGCCCCCGCTGAAGCGGTACGAGGTCTTCAAGGCCGAGAAGTACGGCGACGGCGAAGGCGGCCACGTCTGGCCGGCCCACCGGGTCGCGTGCCTCGGCGAGGACGCCATCTCGTTCCTCCACGGCAGTGCGGCGGACGGCGAGACCGTCATGTACGCCGTGGTGGCCGTGGACGACTGGGCCAACTCCCTCCGCGTGGACGACGAGACGGTGAACTGGGTGGCAGTCACCGAACTCGGCGCTCCCGCCGCCAGCTGAGGCACGCGTGAACGAGGCCGTCGCCCCCCCGAGGGGCGGCGGCCTCAGCCGTGTACCCAGGCCACCGCTTCCTCGACCGTCGCGGCCACCCGCACGCCCTCCGGCACCGGCGGCCTGCGCACGACCACCACCGGGATGCCCGCGTCGCGGGCCGCGCGGAGCTTCGGGGCGGTCGCCGCGCCGCCGCTGTCCTTCGTCACCAGGACGTCGACGCGGTGGGTGCGCAGCAACGCGCTCTCGCCGTCCAGGGTGAAGGGGCCCCGGTCCAGGAGGATTTCGCTGCGGGCCGGCATCGGCGCCTCCGGCGCGTCCACCGACCGGACGAGGAACCACTGCGGGCAGTCCGCGAAGGCGGCGAGACCCATGCGCCCGGTCGTCAGGAACACGCGTTCCCCGAGGCCGTCCAGTGCGCGGGCCGCCTCGGTCAGCGAGCCGACCGGGTGCCAGTCGTCGCCTTCGACAGGGACCCAGCCGGGGCGGCGCAGTGCCAGCAGGGGAACATGGGCGGTGGCGGCCGCCCTGGCCGCGTTGAAGCTGATCCGCTCGGCGAAGGGATGGGTGGCGTCGATGACCGCGTCCACGTGGTGCGCGCGCACCCAGTCCACGAGCCCGTCCACACCGCCGAACCCGCCGATCCGTACCTCGCCCGCAGGCAGCCGGGGGCTCGCGACGCGCCCGGCCAGCGAACTGGTGACGCGGACCGTAGGGTGCAGGGTCGCGGCGAGGGTGCGGGCCTCGGTGGTCCCACCGAGAACGAGTACGTGCACGGGAGTCCTCACATGAGTTCAGGCGGCGGGCGGGACGCCCAACTCAAGCACACCGGTCTGCGGCCCGGATGGACGACCGGGGCGTGCGCGACGGCGGCGACCACGGCCGCGTACACGGCGCTGCTCACCGGGGAGTTCCCGGACCCGGTGACGATCACCCTGCCGAAGGGCCAGACGCCGTCCTTCGCCCTGGCCGTCGAAGCCCTGACCGGCTCGTCGTCCGCCATGGCCGGGATCGTCAAGGACGCCGGCGACGACCCGGACGTGACGCACGGCGCGCTCGTCCGGGCGACGGTCCGCCTGCTGCCGGCCGGTTCCGGAGTCGTCTTCCGGGCCGGACCGGGCGTCGGCACGGTCACGCTGCCCGGCCTGCCCCTGGAGGTCGGCGAGCCGGCGATCAACCCGGTCCCGCGCCGGATGATGCGCGACCACGTCGCGCTCGTGGCGGACCGGCACGGCGGCACGGGGGACGTCGAGATCACCGTCTCCGTCGACGACGGCGAGGAGATCGCCCGCTCCACCTGGAACCCGCGGATCGGCATCCTGGGCGGCCTGTCCGTCCTCGGGACGACCGGCATCGTCGTCCCGTACTCCTGCTCGGCCTGGATCGACTCCATCCGCCGCGGCGTGGACGTGGCCCGCGCGGCGGGCCTGACGCACGTGGCGGGCTGTACCGGCTCGACCTCCGAGAGGACCGTGACCACGCTCTACGACCTGCCGGACATCGCCCTGCTCGACATGGGCGACTTCGCGGGCGCGGTGCTGAAGTACGTGCGGCGGCATCCGGTCGACCGGCTCACCGTCTGCGGCGGCTTCGCCAAGCTCTCCAAGCTGGCGGCCGGTCACCTGGACCTGCACTCGGCCCGCTCCCAGGTCGACAAGGGCTTCCTCGCCGACCTGGCCCGCGCGGGCGGCGCGTCCGAGTCCCTCGCCGCGGAGATCGCCACGGCCAACACGGGTCTGGCGGCGCTGCGCCTGTGCGAGGCGGCGGGCGTCCCGCTCGGCGACCTCGTCGCGGCGAGGGCCCGCGACGAGGCCCTGTCGGTCCTGCGGGGCGCGCCGGTGACGGTGGACGTGGTGTGCATCGACCGCGCGGGGACGGTGGTGGGCCGGTCGGCCCCGGCGGGGCCGTGAGCCGTTGTCCGCGCCGCGTCGCTGTACGGGGTCTGGGGCTGCGCCCCGAGCGCGGGGCTGTGGAGGTGCATGGGGTATGCCCCCCGCCCCTCCCGGAACTCTGACGAGCACCGGGCTCCGCCCCGAACCCCGCGCGGGCTGGGCCGCGCGGAACGTGTGGGCCCCGTCCCCGCCCGTGGGCGGCTTTGCCGCGCGGAACGTGTGGGCTGCGTCCCCGGCGGCGCTCGCGCGGACTGCGCCGTGCGGGACCTTGCCGTCGTTGTGGGCGACTGTTCCGTTGGGCGGAAGGGGTGGGCACAACGTCACGAGGGCGTCGCACGGGTCGGGGCGCTCTCAGCCCGGGGCCTGCACTGCGCCCTGTTCCGGGCGCACCCAGGGGCTTCGGGCCGCACGGGGGCGTCCGGGCCGGCCCCAGAGGCCTGGGCCGCTCCCATGCCGGAGCCACCCGGGGTCTGGGACCGCACCTGGGGGCCTGAGCCGCGCCCCGTGCCGGGCGCACCCCGGGCAGGCCCGTCAGCAGGCGTGGCGGTCGCGTTCCGGGGAGTACAGGTGGCTGTCGCGGAACTGCGTCGCCGCCAGCGTGCGGCCCACCAGGATCACCGCCGTCCGCGTCACCCCCGCCGCCTTCACCTGGTCCGCGATGTCCTCCAGCGTGCCCCGCAGGACCAGTTCGTCCGGGCGGCTCGCCATCGCCACGACCGCCGCCGGGCAGTCCTTGCCGTAGTACGGGACCAGTTCGTCGACGACCCGGTCCGCATAGCGCGCCGCCAGGTGCAGCACCAGCAGCGCCCCGCTCCTGCCCAGCGTCGCGAGGTCCTCGCCCTCCGGCATCGGCGTCGCCTGCTGGGCGACACGTGTCAGGATCACCGTCTGGCCCACGGTCGGGACCGTGAGCTCCCGCTTCAGCGCCGCGGCCGCCGCCGCGAACGCCGGCACGCCCGGGACGACTTCGTACGGCACGCCCGCCGCGTCCAGCCGCCGCATCTGCTCGGCGACCGCGCTGAAGACCGACGGGTCGCCCGAGTGCAGCCGGGCCACGTCGTGGCCCTCCTCGTGGGCGCGGACCAGCTCGGCCGTGATGGCGTCCAGGTCCATCCGGGCCGTGTCCACCAGCCGCGCGTCCGGCGGGCACTCGGCGAGCAGCTCCGTGGGGACCAGGGAGCCCGCGTACAGGCACACCCCGCACGACGCCAGCGTGCGCGCGCCGCGCACGGTGATCAGGTCGGCGGCTCCGGGGCCCGCGCCGATGAAGTACACGGTCATGACAGTTCTCCACTCTTGGTGACGGACCATTGGGTGACCGGCATCGCCTGGCGCCAGCCGGTGAACCCGCCGACGGGCACCGCGTGCGCGACCGCGAGCCGTACCAGCTCGCCGCCCAGCGCGCGGTACCGCTCGGCGAGCAGCGCCTCGGACTCCAGCGTCACGGTGTTGGCGACCAGCCGGCCGCCGGGCGCCAGCGCGTCCCAGCAGGCGTCCAGCAGGCCGGGGGCGGTCAGCCCGCCGCCGATGAACACGGCGTCGGGCGCGGGCAGCCCGGCCAGGGCCCCGGGCGCCGACCCGCGCACCACGCGCAGAGCGGGCACGCCGAGGGTGTCGGCGTTGCGGGCGATGCGCTCGGCGCGCACGGCGTCGCGTTCGACGGTGACCGCGCGGCACGACGGGTGCGTACGCATCCACTCGATCGCGATCGACCCCGACCCGCCGCCGATGTCCCACAGGAGTTCGCCGGGCGCGGGCGCGAGCGCCGCCAGGGTGGCGGCGCGGACGTGGCGCTTCGTCAGCTGGCCGTCGTGCTCGTACGCCTCGTCCGGCAGACCCGGCGCGGCGGACAGCCGCAGGGCGCCGGGGGCGCGGCGGCAGTCCAGGGCGATGACGTTCAGCGCGTCGACGGCACGGGGAGCGCCGGTGTCCCAGGTGTCGGCGGTGCCGTCGACGTGCCGCTCGGCGTCGGAGCCGAGCTGTTCGAGCACCCGCATCCGCGTCGGGCCGTAGCCGCGGTCCCGCAGCAGGGCCGCGACCTCCACGGGCGTGTCCGCCCCCGCGCTGAGCACCAGCAGGCGGCGCCCCTCGTGCAGGGCGGCGGCGAGGCGGGCCGCCGGGCGGCCGACGAGCGTGACGACCCCGGTGTCCTCGACGGGCCAGCCGAGCCGGGCGCACGCGTACGAGACGGAGGACGGATGCGGCAGCACGCGCAGGGCGTCCGGCCCGAGCTCGTCGGCCAGGGCGCGCCCGATGCCGTGGAAGAAGGGGTCGCCGCTGGCGAGGACGGCGACGCGGCGCCCGGCGTGCGCGGCGAGGAGCCCGGGGACGGCGGGTCGCAGCGGGCTGGGCCACGGCACCCGTTCGCCGCCGCACTCGCCGGGCAGCAGCGCCAGCTGCCGGGTACCGCCGATGATCACCTCGGCTGCGCGCAGGGCGTCCTGGGAGGCGAGGGCGAGCCCCGGCCAGCCGTCCGCGCCGATCCCGACGACGGTCACTGCAGGTGGGCGCGGTGCGGGGGTCACGGAGTCGGGTACCTCGAATAGCGGGGGAGGGGACGGAGCCGCACTCTACTGTCCGCCCGCGGACCGGCCGGACGGGCCCCCGCCGCTTGCCTCCCCGGGGCACGACGCTCGCGGGCTGTCAGTGGCGCGCGGCACACTGGACGCATGTGCCGCAGCATCAAGACCCTTCGTCCGCCCGTGCTCCCCGAGGAGGCCACCGAGGAGGACATGCACGCCGCCGCTCTGCAGTACGTGCGCAAGGTGTCCGGCTTCCGGGCGCCCGCCGCGCACAACCGGGAGGTGTTCGAGCAGGCCGTCGACGAGATCACCGAGGCCACCCGCAGGCTCCTCGAAGGGCTCGAGGTGCGCGGCCGGGCCGTCAGGCGGCCGGAGCCGGACGCCGCATGACGTAGGCGGCCAGCCACCCGGCCGCGAACAGCGCCAGCACCGACACCGCCGCGCCGACCCAGCTCGCGCCGAGCCACTGCCCGCCGAAGTAGCCGAGGCCGACGCTGTAGCCGGCCCACGCCACACCGGCCAGGGCCGACCACGGCAGGAACTCCCTCACCCTGCGGCGTGAGGCGCCCGCTCCCAGCGAGACGACCGAGCGTCCGGCGGGGGCGAAGCGGGCGATGACGACGAGCGCTCCGCCGCCGCGGCTGAGCGCGGCACCGAGACGTTCCTGCGCCCTGGTCAGGCGGGGGGAGCGCGCGATGGCCCGGTCGAAGCGGGCACCGCCGCGCCGGGCGAGCCGGTAGGCGACCAGGTCGCCCAGCACGGACGCGGTCGCCGCGCAGAGCAGGAGGACGAGCAGGGAGGGCACTTCGCGCTGCACCTGCCCCGCCGCGCCCGCGACGGTCGCCGTGGAGCCCGCGGCGGCAGCGGTCGCGGCCGTGATGACCAGCACCCCGCTGGGCAGGACGGGCAGGAAGACGTCGAGGAGGACGGACAGGGCCACGACGGCGTAGATCCATGGGCTGCCGGTCAGCGACCCCACACTCTCCAGCACCTTGTTCTCTCCCCGGTTTCGGTGACAAGGCCGCGGTGTCGCGAGGGGCGTCAGGGGGCGGCTTGACAGCTGTACAGCGTACGCCCGGGTGACGCACGGAGATCGGGAGGGTGGCGGGAGGGGGGCGAGATGTCGTATTCCGCGTGACGTGCAGGGCGCGTCCGACAGGCGGGAACGCCGAGCGCCCGGCCCCTCGTGGCGAGGGACCGGGCGCCGCCGGACTCCGCGGGCGGATGCGCGACTGGGCCGCGGGGGCCCGAATGCCGTCCGTGACGGACCGGTTGGGACGTCAGGCGGTCACGGCCGTCTTCTCCTCCAGAGCGCCTTCGCCCTCCCGCTCGGCGCCGCGCGCGCCGAACAGGCCGTCGAGCGCGAGCGCGCCCGGGCCGGTGAAGACCAGCAGCAGGAACGCCCAGCAGAACATGGCGGACGCCTCGCCGCCGTTCTGGAGCGGGAAGAGGGACTCCGGCTGGTGCACCGAGAAGTAGGCGTACGCCATCGAGCCGGACGCGAGGAGCGCGGCCGTGCGCGTGCCGAGGCCGAGCAGCACCAGCGCGCCGGCGACGAGCTGGATGACCGCCGCGTACCAGCCGGGCCAGGCGCCGGTCTCGACGGTGGTGCCGTTCATCCCGCCGAGCACGCCGAACAGCGAGGCCGCGCCGTGGCACAGGAACAGCAGGCCGACGACGACGCGGAACAGCCCGAGCGCGTACGGCTGCGCCTGATGCAGCCGGCCGGAGAGCGTGGGGGTTGCCATGGGACTCCTTCGGTCATGGGGGGACGGAACCGATGAGGAGACAAAGGTTAGGCGGACCTAACTCATACTTGCAACTTCAACATCCGGCCGTGTCCGATTTCCGCCCTGCTCTCGATGCGGGCCCGGTCACCCCTGCCCGGACCGCGGCCCGCGCCCGCGAGCGGCGGGGTGAGCGAGCGCAGGGCCGCGCGCGCGACCGCGTCGGCGTCCGACAGCGTCACCGAGTCCACGCCCGGGCGGGCGCCCGCCGCGGTCACCCAGTGCACGCCCTCGGTGGGCACACCGAACGCGAACCGCCGTGGGTGCGCACGGCCCTGACGGTCGACCAGACGGTACGGGCGCGGTGTGACATCGAGACCACCGGTTTCGTAACCGTCGATGGCGTGGGGGCGGCACTGCCCCGTCTTCAGCAGCCGGCCGAGCAGCTCGTCGTCCGTTCTGCGCAGGTCCGGCTCCGGCAGGCGCGCCTCGATCAGCGCGGTGAACGTCACGGCCGATCCCGGCACATCGGGCGAGTGCGCCGTGAACAGCCCTGCCTCGGTGCCCACCGACATCCGCGGGCCCACCACCTCCAGGACGCCCGCCTCGATCAGCGCCGTCATCTCCTCGATCCTGCGCCGGGGCGGGCCGATGGACAGGAACGCGTTCAGCGGCGTGTACCAGCGGTCGAGGTGGTCGCGGCGGGACGTACCGGTCAGACCGCCGTGGTCGACGATCAGGCGCAGCTCGTTGCGGACGTCGCGCAGGACGTCGAGAGCCGCCTTCACCGGGCCGTCGACGTTGCCGAGCCCGGCCTGCGCGGCGTCGGCGCGCAGATACGAGAGCAGCCAGGCCCGGTGACCGGCGCGCGAGGTGAACACCTCGCCCCGGTGCGGACGGGAGAGACGCTCCCACGACCAGCGGTCCGCCTCCCTCACGCGGAACGCCTCCAGCGTCTCGGCCTCCTCGGCGCTGCCGTGCCGCGCCGCCAGGAACCGCTCCCGGAAGGATCCCCCGCCCGAGCCCGAGCCCGAGCCCCCGCCCGAGCCCGAGCCTGAACGGCCGCCCGCGCCCTCGCGCTCCCGGACCGCCGGCAGGGACGCGTAGTAGACGGTCTCCACCTCCTTGGCGACCAGAGGCCAGATCTCCGAGAGGAAGTCGGCAGGGTGCCCGGCCTCGGCCCGCTCCCGGAAGCCGGCGATCACCTCCGGAGTCAGCACCAGCGGTTCGTGCCGTCCGGACGGGCCCTTGGCGTTGTCGCCGCGCGCCTGGTAGGGCACGCCCCGCCGGGAGCCCGCGTACAGCACGGGTTCGCGCCCGGACGGACGATAGACGAGCCCCCGCTCCCCGTCGCGGACGAACGAGCCGCCGCGCCCCGTGGTCAACAGGGCCAGGTGGTCGAAGAAGCTGAGCCCCAGTCCGCGCAGCAGCACCCGCTCCCCGGCGGCGATGCCCGACAGGTCGAGGTCGGCCGGGTTGGCGGGCGGGAAGTGGCGCAGCCCCGGGCGGCGGGCCGCGTAGTCGGCGAGCTGCGCGGTGGACTGGCGTGAAACCACCGGCAGATGGCCCTGCGCCAGAACCACCGCGCTCAGCCCGGACAGCAGCGTGCCGTCGTCGAGCCGGAGCGACTGCAGCGGGTCCCGTACGCCGGCCGGGACGTCCCGGTCGTCCTCCAGCCGTACGGCGAGGGCCCGGTGCACCCGTACCTCGACCGTCTGCGGGGCCGAGGCCACCGTGCGGGCGAAGGCCCACTCCAGGTAGCGCCCGTAGCAGGCGCGGGTGGGGTAGTCGTCGGGGCCGAGTCGCTCGCCCGCCCGGCCGGCCGCCCACTCGTACAGACTCGGCCCCGGGCGTATCGGCCCCTCGCAGGCGACGCTGTCGTCCGTGAACACCGTCACCTGCGAGGCCACCGTGTTCATGAGCAGCTCGGCGCTCTGGTCGGTGCGCCACACGCGGCCCGCACCGGGGGCGGCGGGGTCGACGACATGGACGGTCAGGGGCGTGTCCGGGGCGAGGTCGGGGACGGAGGCGCAGAGCCGTTCGAGGAAACACGTGCCGCGAGGGCCTGCGCCGACGAGGGCCATCGCGAAGGGGCGGGGGGACTGCGCGGAACCTGCGGACAACACTGACTCCCGGGGCATGTGGGGTGCGCGACGGGCGCTGGAAGCGGATCGTCCGCCTCATCATGCCGGTGCCGCGCCGCAGGCCGCCGGGCCGGGTCCGCGTCGCCCGCCCCGCACGGCCGGAACGTGACGCCCGTCAGGGGGCGTCCGTCAGGCTCCGCTCCAGCACGGTCGTCAGCCGCGCGGCTCCGCCCCGCGTTTCCTCCGGGCCCTCCACCCGCTGGAGCCGCAGCGCCGCGGAACGGCCCCGCAGCGTCAGGGTCATGAGCTGGTTGCCGAACCAGGGACCGCCCGTACGCCGCCAGTTCACGGACGGGGCACCCGTGCGGCCGTGCCGGGCCAGCGCGCGGCCCAGCCGTTTCCCGAACCGGCTCCAGCCGAACCGGAACCCGACCCGGATCGCCGCGGGCACCGAATTGTGCAGCGGCGAGCACGTCAGCTGGAGCACCCGTGCCACGGGCCGCCCGGCCGACGGCCACACCGGCTCCGCCACATACGCGTGGTGCACGTCGCCGGAGAGCACGCACACGGTCGCGGGGGCGTCCTCACCGGCGCCCGCCTCCGCGATCATGCGCGTCAGCTTCTCGAACGACGCCGGGAACGCCGCCCAGTGCTCCAGGTCCGCGACTCTGCGCAGCCGCTCGCTCAGCCGCGCCCAGCGCGCACCGCGCCCGCCCCGGCACAGCGCCGCGTTCCACGTCTCGACGTCGTGGATCAGGGGCGGCAGCAGCCACGGCAGCGAGCTGCCCACGAGCAGGTGGTCGAGCGAGCCCCGGCCGGCGAGAGCCTGGTCCCGCAGCCACGCGGCCTCCTGCGGGTCGAGCATCGCCCGGTCCTGCTCCTCCAGCACGCGGCCGGCCCGTGTGTCGACCATCAGCACCCGGGTGCGGCCGAAGTCGCGGCGGTAGCTCCAGCGGACCGAGGCCGGGTCGGCGTCCGCGCGCAGCGCGAACTTCCGCAGGGCGTCGGTCCCGTCCCCGGCCGCCCGCACCTGCCCGTACAGCTCGTCGGCCTCCAGCTCGGCGGGGGAGAGGTTGCCCAGGTGCTGGTACACCCAGTACGACATGAGCCCGCCGGTCACCCGCTCCTGCCACCACGGCTTCGTCCGCATGTCCGCGAGCCAGGAGGCGCTGGTGTTCCAGTCGTCGACCAGATCGTGGTCGTCGAAGATCATGCAGCTGGGGACCACCGACAGCAGCCAGCGCAGCTCGGGGTCGAGCCAGGACTCGTCGTACAGCCGGGTGTACTCCTCGTAGTCCGCGACCTGCTCCGCCGGCGCCGTGGCGCCCGTGCCCGCTCGGGCCCGCCGTTCGGCGATCCACCGGCGGGTCGTGTGCGACGTCTCGTCCGCGTACACCTGGTCGCCGAGCAGGAGCAGCACGTCGGGCCGCCGGGCGGCGGGATCGGCCGCCAGCGCGGCGGCCAGGGTGTCCAGCGCGTCGGGGCCCACCGGGTCGTGCCCGCCGACGGGCGGCGCGGCCCAGCGGCATGAGCCGAAGGAGACGACGACGTCCGCCGAGGCCGCGCCGGGCGTACGGATCGTGCTGGGCGGGAAGGCCGAGTCGGGCAGCGGCCACACCCGCTCGCCGTCGAGCAGCACCTCGTACGCCGAGGTCGTGCCCGGTGCGAGGCCCGTCACGGGCACGAGCGCGTAGTGGTGGCCCGCGACGGCGAACGTGCGTGAGGAGCCGCGGCCGCCGCCTTCGCAGCGCACCTCGGCCGTGCACGGGCGGTCCGCCTCGACCCAGACGGTCGCGCTCGTGCCCGTGTCCCAGTCCACGTACCGCAGCAGCGGCCCCAGGCGCAGCCCGGCCATGTGTGCCCCTTCCGTCACCCCGTACGGTACGGAACGACGCGAGGGGCGGCCTGGTTCCACGCGGTGTGCGCGGGCCCGGAGGCCGGTCAGCAGCCGTTCAGTATGGACTGGAGCGCGCTCTTCTCGGCGGAGTCGACCTTCAGGTTCCAGTAGTACTTGGTGTGCACCCACATCCGGGCGTACATGCAGCGGTACGAGGTGACCGAGGGCAGCCACTCGGCGGGGTCCTGGTCGCCCTTGGCCTGATTGACGTTGTCGGTGACGGCGATCAGCTGCGGGCGGGTCAGGTCGTTGGCGAACTGCTGGCGCTGGGAGGTGGTCCAGCTGTTCGCCCCGGAGCGCCATGCCTCCGCGAGCGGGACGATGTGGTCGATGTCGACGTCGGAGGCCGCGTACCAGGTGCCGCCGTCGTAGGGGGAGTGCCAACTGCCGCTGACGGCGGCGCAGCTGGAGTCCTGGACGACGTTCGAGCCGTCGCGCTTGAGGACGACCTCGCGGGTGTTGCAGGTGCCCGACTGGGTGATCCAGTGCGGGAACAGGTCACGGCTGTAGCCGGTGGAGGAGCCCTCGGGGGCGACGGTCAGCTGGCTGAGATAGCTGCGGGCCGTGGAGGCGCTGACAGGGGTGGGCGGGGCGGCCTGTGCGGCCGGCGCGGTCGCCAGGAGGCCGGTGGCCGCGACGGCGGAGGCTGCGGCGAGGACGGCCGCCCGACGGGCGTGACGCGCGTAGACACCAAACATGCGAACTCCTTGGGAGTGGGGGGACGTGGCCATCCCTGCGCCCTTTCGGTGCGGGAGGGGCCCAGGCGTGGCCATGCTGGCGGCGCCAGGTTGCTCGGGGATGGGCGCCAGGTAACAGAGTGACGACATGGGCACGTCACATCAAGGGTTCTGACGAACCGGCACCGTCCGTTCCACCGGCTAGGGTTGCCGCGTGCTGCTGCCGGTCAACCTCACCCTCGGAGCCGTACTGGCCGTCCTGCTCGCCGCCGCGGCGACCGTCGCCGCCCTCGCCCACCTGGGCCGTTCCCGTGCGATCGCCGTCGCGGGCGTGCGCGCCGCGGCCCAACTCGCCGTCGTCTCCCTGGCGATCGGCTGGGTCGTCGAAGCCGTACCGCTGCTCCTCGCCTTCCTGCTGCTGATGTACGCCGTCGCCGTGCGCACCGCCGGGCGCCGCATCACGGCCAACTCCACCTGGTGGTGGGCCGCGCTGCCGATCGCCGCCGGCGTCCTCCCCGTCGTCGCGGCCCTGCTGCTGACCGGACTCGTGCCCGTGAAGGGCATCGCCCTCATCCCCGTGACCGGCATCCTCATCGGCGGCGCGCTCACCGCGACCGTCCTCGGCGGCCGCCGGGCCCTGGACGAACTGGCCCAGCGTCGCGGCGAGGTGGAGGCCGGTCTCGCCCTCGGACTGCCGGACCGGGACGCCCGCATGGAAGTCGCCCGCGAGCCCGCCTCCGACGCCCTGCTGCCCGGTCTCGACCAGACCAGGACCGTCGGACTGGTCACGCTGCCGGGCGCGTTCGTCGGCATGCTGCTCGGCGGCGCCTCACCGGTGGAGGCGGGCGCGGTGCAGTTCTTCGTGCTCGTCGCCCTGATGGCCGTCCAGGCCGTCGCGGTCGCGGTGGTGCTCGAGCTCGTCGCCCGGGGCCGGCTGCACCGGGACGGGGCGGACCCTCACTGACCGCGTCGGCGCAGCGCGAGGGCGCTGACACCCGCCGCGTTCTCCGGACCGACGCCGTCGCCACGCCCCCCGACGAGGACCGTGCCCGCCACGAACCGGTCACGGCCCGGCTCACCCGCCTGATCGAGCGGGGCCAGAACGCGGGCGAGTTCGACCCGCACGTGTCACCCGCCTGGCTCGTGGCGGCGGTGGTCGCGCTCGGCCACGCGGCGGGCGACGAGGTTCGCGCGGGCGGGCTCTCCCTTCCCGAGGCCGAGTCCTCCCTGCGCACCGCGACCCTGGCTCTCCTCGGGGCCCACCGGATGCCGCCCGCGCCGGACGCCCGGGGAAGCCGGGAGCCGGGTCCCCGACAGGCCGGTCGTACGGTCGCGTAGGCTGTACGCAGCAGAAGGGGAGTAGCTCTTCGCCGGAACGTCGACATACTGCCGGGCCTCGTGCCCGGCCGGCGCCCGGAGGCGGCCTCGTCCGAGACCGCCAGCGAGACCTTCGGCCGCAGTGTCCATGTGTTCATGGCGCTGCCGTGCCGAAGCGACCCCTGAAACGCTCAGGACTCTCGGCAGGGCCGCGCCCGACCGATTGAGGTTCTCCCTCCATGATCAGCTTTACCGTCATGGCGATCACGTTCGGTGTCGTCTTCCTCGCGGAGCTGCCCGACAAGACCGCGCTGGCAGGTCTGATGCTCGGCACCCGCTACCGCGCCTCGTACGTCTTCGCCGGGGTGGCCGCGGCCTTCGCCGTGCACGTCGGGCTCGCCGTCGCGGCCGGAAGCGTGCTCACGCTGCTGCCGCAGCGGCTGGTCCAGGCCGTCGTCGGCCTGCTGTTCCTCGCCGGTGGGCTGATGCTGCTCCTCAAGAGGGACGGCGGTGAGGAGGAGAGCATCAAGGCTCCGGCGGACCAGTCGTTCTGGAAGGTCTCGGGGGCCGGGTTCATGCTCATCCTCGTCGCCGAGTTCGGTGACCTGACCCAGATCATGACCGCCAACCTCGCGGCCCGTTACGACAACCCGCTCTCCGTCGGCCTCGGCGCCGTGCTGGCGCTGTGGGCCGTCGCCGGGATCGGGATCCTCGGAGGCCGGACGCTGATGAAGTACGTGCCGCTGCAGCTGATCACCAGGATCGCGGCCGCGCTGATGCTGGCCCTGGCCGCGTTCAGCCTGTACGAGGCCGTCGCGGGCTGACCGCCTGGACGGTCGCCCCGGGAACGGGCCGGTCGTGGCCCTCGACACGCGTCGGACCCTGCCCTGCGGGCAAGGTCCGGTGCGAGGGAGGCGGAGGCCGTCAGGTGCTGAGCTCGACGGTGCCGTCGGGGCGGGCGGTCACCGTGAGGTGCGTCAGGTCCGGCACGTACAGGTCGGGGGCGAAGGCGGCGGCCCTCGGACCCACGCCCACGACCCGCATGCCCGCCGCGCGGGCGGCCGTGATCCCGGCCTCGGAGTCCTCGAAGGCCACGCAGTCGGCGGGGTCGTACCCGAGCTCGGCCGCGCCCTTGAGGAAGCCCTCCGGGTCGGGCTTGCTCGCGCCCACGCACTCGGCGGTCACCCGCACCGCCGGCATCGGCAGTCCGGCCGCGTTCATCCGGGCCGTGGCCAGCGCCTCGTCGGCCGAGGTCACCAGGGCGTGCGGGAGGCCGGCGATCGCGGCCAGGAACGCGGGCGCGCCCTCGACGGGCACGACGCCGTCCGTGTCCGCGGTCTCCCGGGCGAGCAGGACGCGGTTGTCCGCGTGGTTCTGCTCCATGGGCCGGTCTGGGAGGAGCACGGCCATGGTCGCGTGGCCCTGTCGTCCGTGGACGACCTTGAGCACCTCGGCGGGGTCGAGCGCGTGCTCGACGGCCCAGGCGCGCCAGCAGCGTTCGACCACGGCGTCCGAGTTGACGATGGTGCCGTCCATGTCCAGGAGCAGGGCACGGGCGGTCAGGACGGGCGTGGCGGTGGCCGGCATCGGCATGGCTCCAGGGCGCGAGGAAGGAGACAGAGCGGTCCCGCCCGCCGGTCAGGGGGTGCGGGCGGAACCACTTTGTTCCTACACGATACAAAAGAGGGGCGGGGGCGCGCCACCCCGCCCCCGCTTCGGCCTCGTCACGGCTCGCTCGTCTCCGCCTCCAGGGACCGGCGCGTCTTCTGTCCGTAGACGCCGAGGGGGTCGCTCTTGATGCCGCGCGCCCACTGGTACCGCGCCACGGCGTCCTCGACGCTCTCGCCGTACTGCCCGTCCACGGGGCCCTCGTACAGCCGGATCTCCGCCAGCCGCAGCTGGAGCTCGGTCACGGCGGGGCCGCTGTCGCCCTTCTGCAGCGTCTTCGCCGAGGACCGCCTCGGCGAGTCCTCCGACATGCTGCCGGTCGCCACGGCGGTCGACGGCGGAGCGCTCGGGGCCGTCGCCCCAGGAGCGGATCCGGCCGGTGCAGTGCCGTCCGCCGAGGCTCCCGCGGAGGGACGCCCCGACGCGGACGCCGACGCGGAGGCGGAGGAGGATGCCGACGCGGGGGAGGAGGCGGAGGGCGAGCCGGACACGGACGCGGGAGCGGACGGCGCGTCCGGGCCGACGTTGAGACTGGGGCCGCTCGTGCCCCGGTCGGGCATCGAGACGTGGTCGCCTTCGCGCTCCCCGGAGAACAGGCCGCCGGCGAACGCCATGGTCCCCGCGACGGCGAGAACGGCCGCGCCGACGACGACCGCGACGGCCGTACGCCGCCGTGGCGCGCTCTCGGCGGGCGGAGCGGCGTCAGCGGCGCGGCCGTCGAGCGGCGGCAGCTCGTGCGTGTCGTCGCCCCACGCCGCGTCGGGCTCTCCGGGGGCTCGTACGACCCCAGGGGGCGCGGGGGGCGGCGAGGCGAGGTCGGGCATCGGGCCGGGCCCGGCCTGCGGTACGGGAGCGTTGCGCGCACCGGAGCCACCCGGCGCGAGTCTCGGCCCGGCGGTCCCGGGCCCTTCCGGGCCGTGGCCCACGCCCCCGGCCGGACCGACGGGCCCGGCAGGCCAGGCCTCGCCGCGTATCACGACGGCGCCCGCCCCCGGGTGTGCGGGGCCGACGATCCCGGCCCCTGCTGGGTCCGGTGCGGCGTGGCCCGCCGGTCCCGGGGCGAATCCGCGGGCGACGGCCCCCGAGGCCGCGGGGCCGACGGTTCCCGCCGCTCCGGCCGCGGGCGGGACCGGGCCCGCCCGGACGACCCCGGGCGCGATCGCCCCCGGCGCAGCCCCGTACGCAGGGCGGACGGCCTGCGGTCGCGGTGCCTCGCCGGGGAGCGGGGGCGGCGGGGCCGTGTCGATGAAGTCCGGCTCCGGGAGCGCCACATACGGGCGGATCCGCAGCGGATCGAAGTCCTCCGCCGCCGCGGCACGCGCCTGACGCTCCGCCCGCATCGCCTCCACCGCTCTGCGCGCGCAGTCGCATCCGGACCCGGCGCCGCCGTCCGCGCTCCGCGGTCCGCCGCACTCGGGACAGCTGTTTCCGGTCATGGCCGGCCCCTCCCCTAGGAATGCCGCCGATTATGCAGACGCCCGGTGCCCGACCGCACGGCACCACCCCACCTGTCCCGCCCCGCCCGCCCCTCGGCAGGCCATAACCGGACACACCCACCACGATGGAAGGGAACGCAAAGGAGATCCGCATGGCCCAGGAAGTGAGCACCGCGCACTCGTCCCCGGCCCCCGGAGAGGTCCGGAACCGCCGGACCGTACTCGTCGCCATCGGAGCGCTGCTGCTGGGCATGCTGCTCGCCGCGCTCGACCAGACCATCGTCGCCACCGCGTTGCCGACCATCGTCAGCGAACTGGGCGGCATGGACCACCTGTCCTGGGTGGTCACCGCCTACATGCTGGCCTCCACCGCCGCCACCCCCCTGTGGGGCAAACTCGGCGACCAGTACGGCCGCAAGAAGCTCTTCCAGGCCGCCATCGTCATCTTCCTCCTCGGCTCCGCCCTGTGCGGCATCGCGCAGAACATGCCCCAGCTCATCGCCTACCGCGCCCTCCAGGGCCTCGGCGGCGGCGGTCTCATGGTGCTGTCCATGGCGATCGTCGGCGACATCGTCGCGCCCCGCGAACGCGGCCGCTACCAGGGCCTGTTCGGAGCCGTCTTCGGCGCGACCAGCGTCCTCGGCCCGCTCCTCGGCGGGTTCTTCACCGAACACCTCAGCTGGCGCTGGGTCTTCTACATCAACCTGCCCATCGGCGTCGTCGCGCTGCTCGTCATCGCCGCCGTCCTGCACATCCCGGCCCGCGCCACCCGGCACACGATCGACTACCTCGGCACGTTCCTCATCGCCTCCGTCGCCACCTGCCTCGTCCTCGTCGCCTCCCTCGGCGGCGTCACCTGGGCGTGGCGCTCGGCGCAGATCGTCGGGCTCGCCGTGCTCGGGGCCGTCCTGCTCGTGGCGTTCGTCGCCGTCGAGCGGCGCGCCGCCGAACCGGTGCTGCCGCTGAAGCTGTTCCGCATCAGGACGTTCAGCCTCGTCGCCGTCATCAGCTTCGTCATCGGCTTCGCGATGTTCGGGGCGATGACGTACCTTCCGACGTTCCTCCAGGTGGTGCAGGGCGTGTCGCCGACCATGTCCGGTGTGCACATGCTGCCGATGGTCCTCGGCATGCTGATCACCTCGACGGCGTCCGGGCAGATCGTCAGCCGCACCGGCCGCTGGAAGGTGTTCCCCGTCGCCGGAACGGCCGTCACCGCGCTCGGGCTCGTCCTGCTGCACCAGCTGAAGGAGTCCAGTTCCACCTGGCAGATGAGTGTGACCTTCTTCGTCTTCGGCGCCGGACTCGGCCTGGTCATGCAGGTGCTGGTGCTCGTCGTGCAGAACGCGGTCAGCTACGAGGACCTGGGCGTCGCCACGTCCGGTGCGACGTTCTTCCGGTCCATCGGGGCGTCGTTCGGTGTCGCCGTCTTCGGCACGATCTTCACCAACCGGCTGGAGGACAAGCTCGACGACGCCCTCGCCGGACAGCGTGTGCCGCCGGGCGCGGGCCCGTCCGAACTCGCGGCCGACCCGCGCGCCATCGCCGAACTCCCGCCGCCGCTGCGCCCGTCCGTGCTCCACGCGTACGC
Source organism: Streptomyces sp. NPDC049597 (assembly GCF_040675505.1). Lineage (NCBI taxonomy): Bacteria > Bacillati > Actinomycetota > Actinomycetes > Kitasatosporales > Streptomycetaceae > Streptomyces > Streptomyces sp. NPDC049597. The sequence continues at coordinate 279,839 of NZ_JBFAOY010000001.1, read as the reverse complement.
CACGTCCATCACGGACGTCTTCCTGTACGCGGTGCCGGTCGTCCTCCTCGCGTTCCTCATCTCCTGGTTCCTCAGGGAGGACACGCTGCGCGGCTCGGTCACCGCGCCCGACCCCAGCCAGACGCTCGCCTCCAACCCGGTCGAACGCTCCTCGCACGACGAGGTGGCCCGCGCCCTGTCCGTCCTGGGCTCCCGCGAGGGGCGCCGGCACATCTACGAGAAGATCACCGCGCGCGCCGGGTACGACCTGCTGCCCGCCTCCAGCTGGCTCCTGCTGCGGATCAGGCGGCACGGCACGGTGGAACCGGCCCGCCTCGCCGAGACCACGCCGGTGCCGCTGCGCGCCGTCACCGAGGCGGCCCGCGAGATCGAAGGGCGTGGGCTGGCCCGCCGCGAGGGCCTGGACCTCTTGCTCACGGACCGGGGCGCGGAGGCGGCGGCCCGGCTGTCGCAGGCCCGCGAGGAGTCTCTGGCGGAGCTGCTGGGCGACTGGTGGGGGCCGGACCGGCCGACCGACCTGATCCAGCTGGTGCGCGAGCTCAACAGCGAGCTGTGCGGCTCGGACGCGGAAGGGCCTCACAGCCCCGAGCCGCGCGGCGACCACGAGCGGCCTGCGGCGGAGTACCCTCGACGGCACTGAGCGACTAGAGCTTCTTGCCGTACCAGACCTCCATGTACGGGCCGGTGCAGTACGCCGGGATCTCCTCGTACCCGTGCCGTGCGTACAGGGACCGGGCGGCGAGCAGATCCAGCCGGGTGTTGAGCACCATGCGGCGGGCGCCCAGGGCGCGGGCCTCGTGCTCCAGCCGGTCCATGAGCAGCCCGGCGCCCCTCAGGCCCCTGAAGGCGGGGCGGACGAACACGCGGGTGAGCTCGGCCCGTTCCGCGTCCAGCATCAGCACCCCGCCGCAGGCGGCGGCCTCGCCCCCGTAGCGTCCGACGACGAACTGGCCGGTGGGCGGGACGAGTCGCTCGGCGCCGTCCCCGGTCAGTCCCTCGTCGATCTCGGCGTCGGTCGCCGGCCGCTTCCAGTAGCTGCCTGCGACGTCGCCGTAGTAGGCGCGGCGCAGGGCGTGGGCGTCGTCGGTGTCGACGGCCTCGGGGGCGAGGGTCCACTCGGTCATACGGACCTCTGTATCCCCGGACGGGCCCGTCCCGCCAGCGAATTACGAATTACGGCGCCGTACCAGCGTCGACGCCCCCGGCGCTCACGGGTCCGGGCCCGCGGCGCTCACGGGTCCGGGCCCGCGGCGCTCACGGGTCCGGGCCCGAGTCCGACAGGTGTCAGACCTTGGGAGCGGCCTGCTGGATCACCTCGAAGGACCACACGGTGGACCCGCTCGCGGCGGGCCTGGGACGCTCGCCGCCCTCGCCGCCGCCCTGGTGCGCCGCCTTCATGGGGCCCTCCATCCACGCCTGGAACGACTCCTCGTCGCGCCAGCGGGTGTACACGAGGTACTGGTCGGTGCCCTCGACGGGCCGCAGCAGCTCGAACCACTCGAACCCGTCGGACGACTCGACGGTGCCGGCGCGGGAGGCGAAGCGCTTCTCAAGGGTCTCCCGCTGCTCGGCGGGGACGGTGAGGACGTTGATCTTCACGATGCTCATGCCCCCATCCTGCCGCACGCCCCGCCCCGCCCCCGGGGGACGCCGCCCGAGCCGCACACACGGGGGTCCGCGCCTCAGACGCCGAGGGGCTGGATGTCTTCCCCCCGGGGCGGCCGCGCCCCGAAAGCCGACGAGGCTGGCTCTCGCACGCGCGAACGGAACACCGCGCGAAGCGCGGTACCGGGGCGGAGCCCCCGGAAGGCGGGGCTGGGGCGGAGCCCCGGCCGGCAAGGGGCGGGGCGGGGAGCATCAGCTCAGCACGCGCGCCACCAGCAGCCCGTCCCACCCCTTCACGCCCACCGTCTGCACCACCGTCGCGTCCAGCCGCGGCTCGTCCGCCACCAGCCGGTACATCTCCCGCGTGCCGACAATCGCCGGGTCCCCGCTCGACGGGTCCGTCACCCCGCCGCCGCGCACCACGTTGTCCACCACGATCACGCTTCCCGGGCGCGTCAGGCGCAGTGCCCATTCCACGTAGCGGGCGTTGTTCGCCTTGTCCGCGTCGATGAAGACGAGGTCGAACGGGCCCGCTCCCGGCTCCGCCTCCAGGCGGGGGAGCAGGTCCAGCGCCGCGCCCGTCCTGACCTCGGCGACCTTGTCGCACCCGGCGCGGGCGAGGTTCGCGCGGGCCACGTCGGCGCGGGCCGGGTCGTATTCGAGGGAGATCAGCCGGCCGTCCGCCGGCAGCGCGCGCGCCAGCCAGATCGTGCTGTAGCCGCCCAGCGTGCCGATCTCCAGCGCCGTGCGCGCTCCCTGGATCCGGGCCAGCAGATGCAGCAGCTTGCCCTGGTTCGGGGCGACGTTGATCGACGGGAGCCCCGCCGCCTCGCTCGCCGCCAGCGCCTCCGTGAGCGCGTCGTCCTCGGGCACGAGAAGCTCGCCGACGTAGCGGTCGACGGCGTTCCACCGGTCCTGCAGTCGGTCCTGCGCAGCGTCATCAGTCATACGGGTCACGCTATTTCAGGGCACCGGCGTCGGCACGGGATTCGACGGCCGGACCGGCCTGTGCCGCCGTACCCGTACCGCCCACACCACCGCCGCCGACGCCCCGGCGGCGACCGCGCCGAGCGTCAGCAGCCACACCGGTACGCCGCCCAGCGTCAGCAGCTCGTCGTGCCACACCACCCGCCGAAAGGGTGTGTCTTCGGCAGCCGCCCGCAGCTCGTGGTCGCCGTTGATCCGGGACGGGTCGGGGAACTCCTGGTCGAAGACGGTGAGGAAGCGTTCCTTCCCGCCCGTGAGACGGCCCAGCTCCCCGGTCGGCGACGTCACGCGCCCCGCGTAGGTCACCTCCGGCTCGCTGCCGCCGATCGCCGAGCGCGGCTCCATGCGGTGCCCGGCGAGCACGAACAGACCGAGGGACTGGGCCGTGTCCGCGCGCCGGGACAGCCGCATCGGATAGACGAGTTCGTCGCTCGCGAACCGCAGCCGCAGGGGGTCGAGCGTGCCCGTCAGCACCGCCCCCTCCTCGCGCGGCGCGAGCCGTACGGCCACGTACTCCCAGCCCCGGTCGACGTACGGCCGCAGGTCGCCGGTGAGGCCGGCGGGCATCTCGAAGCCGTTCTCCTCCAGCCAGTCGCCCAGCGCGTTTGGGTCGGTCGCCGTCAGCCGGGCGACGTCGAAGTCCCCCAGCCGTTCACGGCCGACCACGCCCACCCCGGCGTCCGGGGCGGCCGCACTCGGCGGCGCGGCCCCCGCGCCGTCCACGTCGTCGAACGGCCAGTCGTTGCCGCGCGGCCAGAAGTACTGCCGCTCGCGGTGCTCGGGCGCGGCGATGCGCACCAGTTCGTCGAAGAGCGCCTCGTCCGCGAGGTCGACCGTGGCCCGCCCCGGCACCGGCATGATCCATGCCGCCCGCGGCGTGTCGGACGTGACCGTGAACCGCATGACGATCTGCTCGGTGCGGCCGTCCCAGTCGACCACCGAGGTCTCCCGGCCCACCGTGATGCTCGCGTTCGGGTCGGGCACCATCGCGCCGCAGCCGCAGGCGTGAGCCGGCGCGACCAGAGCCCCGAGCTGGAAGCCGAGCAGCAGCAACAGGACGACGAGCGCGCGCGGGCGCGGCCCGCGTTCTTGTATGTTCCGACGCATGCCTCCTGTGACGGTGCCGGGCGCGTCGGCGGTTCCGGCTGGTCAGGGCTTCCGGGGTGCGATCGAGTGGCGAGAACCGGACAGCAACGGGGTGACAGGCAGGCGAAGAAGGGGTTGCCTGAGTCTTTCCGGCAGGGCAGTGCGGCACGCCCTGCCGACGCCCCGCGAGGCCGGAACAGGACACGCGGGACCGCACGACACGCAGGACCGCACGACACGCAGGACCACGGGGCGCAGGACGGCAGGGCGGCAGGACCGGGACGACACGACGGTGGCAACGGTGGGGAGGCGCGGCGCGACGTGGCGAACGCGGAGGGCAGCGTGCGCGGCAGCACGGCGACGGACGCGAGGACGGGGGCGGCCAGGGCGGCGCTGTGGCTCGTCGCCACCGTTCTCGCCGTACGGCAGGCGGCAGCGGTGCTGCGGCAGCCGCCCGGTGAACGGCTCACCGACCTGGAGACCTTGATCGGCCCCAGCGGTGTGCTGCAGGTAACGGGCGGCCTCTACGACGCCGGCCGGTTCGCCGGCACCCCGTTCACCGGCACCCCGTTCGCCGGGCTCGTGCTCAGACCGTTCGCCGGCTCCGCCGAGCAGAGCCTCGGCGTCGTCTGGACGTTCGGCACCCTGCTGCTCGTGGTCGCCCTCGGCCTCGTCGTCTCGCGCGCCCTGCCCGCTCCCGTGTCGCGCCGCAGCAGCCTGCTGGCCGCGCCGGTCGCCGTCAGCCTGTTGATGCTGTCCCTTCCGGTGCGCAACAGCTTCCACCTCGGCCAGACCAGCATCATCCCCGTCCTGCTCGTCCTCCTCGGCTGCTTCGCCGCACGCGGCGAGAGATCCTCCGGCCTGCTCATCGGTCTCGGCGCGGCCCTGCAGCCCACCGTTCTGCTCTTCGCGCCGCTGCTGTGGTTCGCCGGCCGCCGGCAGGCCGCCGCGTGCGCCACGGGCACCTTCGCCGCCCTCTCCGCGCTCGCCTGGGCCGCGCTGCCCGGCGACTCGTGGACGTACTGGGTCCACCACGTCGCCGGGGCCGGTCTCGGCCCCCGCCCCGACGGCCCCGCCAACCAGTCCCTGCACGGCGCCCTGCTCCGCTTCGGCGTCGAGGGCCCGCTGGAGATCGCCCTCTGCCTGGCCCTCGCCGCCGCCGTGACGTTCCTCGGCCTGCGCCGCGCCGTCCACTACGCCCGCGACGGCCAGCTCCTCCTCGCCGTCGCGCTCACCGGCTGCGTCGCCGTCGCCGTCTCCCCGACGGCCTGGCAGCACCAGCTGCTGTGGGTGCTCCTCGCCGTCGCCGGCCGGGTCGGCAAGCGTGCCGGCGACCGCCTGCTGTGGCCGGTTCTCGTCGTCCTGGTGATGACGCTCCCCGGCACGATGCTGCTGCCGAACATGACGGTGCTGCAGCCGATCCGCGACAACGCCCTGCTCATCGCCGCGCTCGCCGCCTCCTGCGCGGTGCCGTTCCTGTCGCGCGCGTCGCCGTACTTCCGGCGCCCCGTCCCCACGCGGTACGCCCGGCCCCTGCCCGCGCGCTGGAGCCGTGTACCGCTGCTCCCGTTCTGGCGGCGCGTGCTCAGCCGCCCGAACCTGCTCCTGGAACTGCTGGTGATCCGCGTCGGGTACTCGGTGTACTCGCGCATCCGCGCCGCCGCGACCGGCAGCGTCGACGCGGCGGAGTCGCACGCCCGGCAGATCCACTCCGCCGAGGGCGCGCTCGGCATCGACATCGAGCACCGGGTGAACCAGGCGGTGGTGCGGACGGACTGGTTGGAGGCGTTTCTCGACTTCTATTACACGTCCTTCCACTTCCTGATCCCGCTGTGCGTCCTGGCCATCCTGTACGTCCGCCGCCCCTGGGACTACCGCTGGGCCCGCTCCTCGCTGGCCCTGGCGACGCTGCTCGCGCTGCTCGGGTTCTGGCTGTACCCGCTGGCGCCGCCGCGCCTGATGCCGGGCATGGGCTTCGTCGACACGGTGCACGGACCGCAGGACCTGGCGCATCCCGACTACGGCGCGATGACGGCCGTCACCAACCAGTACGCGGCCATGCCGTCGCTGCACTTCGGCTGGTCGCTGTGGTGCGGAATCATCGTGCTGGTGCTCGCACCCAGGCTGTGGATGAAGCTCGTCGCGCTCCTGCACCCGCTGTTCACGGTGTGCGCCATCGTCGCCACCGCGAACCACTGGGTGCTCGACGCGGTCGGCGGCGCGGCCGTGGTCGGCGCGGGCTTCGGCCTCACGTACGCACTGGCCGGACGCCGCGAGCTGCGGATCCCGGCACATGCGGTGCCCTCCGCCAGGGCGGCCGAGTCCAAGGAGGTCGCGGTCACACGTGCGTGAGCCCCGGGAGGTACGGGGCATGCGTCCCGCACCCTCCGGGGTGGATCGTCGCGTTCAGCCATCGTCCGACACATCGGCCGGTTCCGCCACTTGAGCGACGGCCGGGGCCACCTCGAACCAGACCGTCTTGCCGCCCTGCCTCCGGCTGTCCACGCCCCACTTGTCGACGACGGCGTCGAGCAGCGCCAGCCCACGGCCGTCCTCGTCGTCCGCGTCGGCGTGCCGCAGGACGGGCAGCCGGTCGACGCCGTCCGACACCTCGACGCGTACGCCGTCCGGATGCCGCAGGATGACCAACGCGCAGTGCCCGCCCGGCACATGACGCACGACATTGGCCAGCAGCTCGGTGACCGCGAGTTCGACGGAGTCGGCGAGTTCGCGCAGTTTCCACAGCGTCAGGTAGCAGCGGACGATCCGCCGGACGTGCCGCGCCGAGTGGGCGCCCGCGGTGAGGCGCATACCGTACTGGGGAATGTCTTCGTTCACGCCACGAGCGTGGCCTGCGGCGACTACGCTCGGCTACCGAACGTACGCAACGTGCTTTCCGGTTGCGGCAGTTGAGCAAGGGGGATCCGTCATGCCCGACGTCCGACACATCAACGCCCTCGACCCGAGCGCCTCGCCGCTCGACTACTACGGCTACGAGCTGCGCCGCTACCGCGAGACGGCGGGCCTGACGCAGAAACAGCTCGGCGCGATCGTCAACTACACGGGCTCGCTGGTGGGCCAGGTCGAGACGGCCAGGAAGCTTCCGACGGCGGAGTTCAGCGAACGCGTGGACGCGGCGCTCGGGACGGGCGGTCTGCTGTCGCGGCTGCTCGGCCTGGTGCTGCGCAGCCAGCTGCCCGCATGGTTCCAGCAGGTGGCGGAGCTGGAGGCGCGGGCGACGGAGATCTCGACGTTCCAGACCCACATGGTGCACGGCCTGCTCCAGACGGAGGGCTACGCCCGCGCGGTGCTCGGCACGATGGACCCCACGCGACTCGACGACCGTACGGCGGTCCGCCTTGCGCGCCAGCGCATCCTGGAGAAGGACGAGCCGCCGGTGCTGTGGGCGATCCTGGGCGAGGCGGCGCTGCGACAGGAGATCGGCGGCACGGGGGTGATGCGCGGTCAACTGGAGCGGCTGTTGTCGTACGAGGGGAATCCTCGGGTGAACGTGCAGGTGCTGCGGTACGTGGCCGGTGCGCATGCCGGCCTGACTGGCTCCTTCAACCTCTACCGTTTCGCGAGCGACCCGACGATCCTCTACACCGAGGGCTATGGGACGGGCCATCCGACGGCCAACCCGGCCACGGTCAGCGACTGTTCGCTCCGTTACGATCACCTGCAGGCCGCAGCCCTCTCGATCAAGGACTCGGCGCAGCTGATCCGAGACGTTCTGGAGGAGCGCTATGGAGAGCAGCACGACACAGTGGCGTAAGTCCAGTTACAGCAGCGACCAGGGCGGCGACTGCGTCGAGTGCGCCCCCCTCGGCGGCGCCACCTGGCGCAAGTCCAGCTACAGCGACGACAAGGGTGGCGAGTGCGTCGAGTGCGCGCCGCTCGCCCATGCCGTGGCCGTGCGCGACTCCAAGGTTCCCGACGGAGCCGTCCTCCACCTCGCCCCCGCCGCGTTCGCCGCGTTCGTCGACTCGCTGCGGCGAGAGGGTGCCTCATCGCGCATGGTGTCGGAGCGGTAGCGGACCGGCTATTCATCGTCACCGCAAGGACAGCGGCCTCCTTCCCTCGACGGGAAGGAGGCCGCACTGTTTGTGATCGCGCCAATTCGCCCCGTGAGAAACGAAGTTGACGGAAATTCAAAAAGGGGCAGATTCATATTTCGATCAGATTACGGCATCCTTAAATGGGACTAGACCACAGTCGCTCAACGCGCGTAACTTCCTTGTACCTACTACGAGTTGACGGATCATCAATTCAAGAGCACTGATAACAGAACGACTTCGCAAAGGCCGATCCCATTTGTCTTAATTTTCCGCTCATTTGTTCTGGCAAGCTTTCGCGCACCCATCCCCTGACCAAGGAAGAGGTGCAGTTTGTCCGGACGCAGAAGACTCAAGAAGCCTCCGCGTCGCAAGTCCCGCCGGCTCATACTCGGCACGGCCGCGGTCGCCGTCATGGCGGTTGTGGCCGGAGTGGCCTACCAGGCGACCCAGCCGGGGTCGGACGAGAACCGACCGCTGTCGCTCGCCCAGGGGGAGCCGCTCGCAGCGACCCCGGAGCCGGCCAAGGAGCCGGCTCGCGACAAGGACCCCGAGCCGCTCACGGAAGTGCCCAAGAGTGAGCCCAAGCGGGGCATGATCTACGAAGGGCTGAAGCCCGCGCACGAGGGGGATCCGTGCGCGGGGGTGTACCGCACGGCCGACGGCCACTGCACTCACGGCCCTGACGCCCCTCCGAAGGGCGTGGACATCAAGAAGGACACTCCGCCCGCGGTGAAGGCCGCCGCACCCGCGGAGGATCCGACCGAGGCGGGCAGCCCGAAGCCTTCCGGGGGAGAGCTTCCGCGCACCGCGGCACCCGCACTCGACGCCGCGGCCTCGGCCGGCAAGGCGAGCAGCCCTCCCGCTGCCGGAAGTTCCGCCTCGCAGGCCCCCGCGGCGAACGGGCCCGCCGGGCAGACCGTGCGCTGCGACGGCGACGGCAACAGCGGCAACCGTGTCCAGGTCGTGTACGTGCACGCCCCCGGACGAGACCGGTACGCGGAGTACTTCCCGTCGTTCCGCAAGTGGGCCGCCGACGCCGACCTCATCTACTCGCAGAGCGCCAAGGACACCGGCGGTGTGCGCAACATCCGCTATGTGACGGCCGCCGACTGCACGCCGACCGTGCTCAACATCGAGCTCCCGGCCTCCGCGCTCACCGAGTTCAGCGCCACGAACAGGGCGCTCGCGGCCAAGGGGCTCGACCGCCGTGACCGCAAGTACATGATCTTCGCGGACACGCAGGTCTACTGCGGCATCGGCTCCTTCGCCGGGGACGAGCGTCCCGGTCAGAACAACCTCAGCAACTTCGGCCCCTCCTACGGCCGTACCGACACCGGCTGCTGGGGCGGACACACCGCGGCGCACGAACTGGGCCACAACCTCGGCGCGGTGAACAACAGCGCACCCAACACCAGCCGGGGCGCCCACTGCACGGACGAGTACGACGTCATGTGCTACTCGGACACCCCCTACTACCCGAAGATGCGCTACGTCTGCCAGGGCCAGGACTACGAGAACCGCCTGGACTGCAACCACGACGACTACTTCCACACCAACCCCAGGCAGGGCAGCTACCTCGCCACGCACTGGAACATGGCGGACAACCAGTTCCTGATCAAGGGCGGCACCGGGACCGACCCGAACCCCAGTCCTACGCCGACGCCCAAGCCCACCCCGACGAACGGCTCCGGCACCGGACCCGCCGTCACCGTCGGGCAGATCGGCCCGGACTCGGCGGTCGCGAGCTGGAACGCGGTCAGCGGAGCGGCCTGGTACCAGATCTTCCTGAACGACCAGGCCATCGGCTGGGTGCAGGGGACCAGCGCCCGTGTCTACAACCTGAAGCCGGGAACGAACTACACCGTATCCGTCTCCGTGCGTGACACCTCGGGCCGCGACAGCGGCCGGGGCAAGGCGGCCTCGTTCCGCACCTCGGGCGGTGGTGACGGCGACGGGACGACCCCCACGCCCAACACGCGCCACCTGCTCACCAACAGCGCGACCGGGAACGCCGCCGAGATCTGGGGCGGCAGGAGCGGCGACGGCACCGTCCTCGTCGGCTCGCAGCACAACGGATACGCCCAGCAGCAGTGGTACTTCGACAGCGCTGGCAACGGCTACACCCGTATCCGTTCCGCCGTCTCCGGCAAGTGCCTCCAGGTCGGCGGCGCTCCCTCCGCCGGCATGTACGTGGCGCAGCAGCCCTGCGCCGACACCGCTGCCCAGCGGTGGAGGATCGCCCGGAGCGGCAACGGCGTGACGGTGACGGCCGGTGACAGCCGCTACGTCCTCGGCGTCAGCAACCGCCCGTACTACGGGTCCTGGCTGATCGAGCTGCAGCACGCGGCGGGCGCGCCGGCCCAGGTGTGGACGGTCCAGAAGGCCGCCTGAGCCTGAGGACCCCGCATCAGTTCCATGACGGCCGGCGGGCCTGTGGCCCGCCGGCCGTCCCCGTTCCACCCCACATCTCATCCATGGAGGACATCGTCATGCGCCGAGCCCTCGGCCCGGCCGTCGCCACCGCGTTGGCGGGCGCGGCCCTGTCCCTGACCACCGCCACCGGCGCCCTGGCCCACGGCGACACCCTGAAGGTGGAGATCACCGGGCACGACTTCGGTCGCGTGCGGACGACCGTCACCTGGGAGAACGACAACGACCCGGTCGACGAGCGGGTCGCTGCCACCGTGAATGCGGTCAGCGCCGACGGGAGCAGGTCGCTCGGCCCCTGGAGGCTCGTCCGCGACCCCGCCTCGGCGACCGGTCACACCACGGCGGAGGCGCTGCCCCCCGGGCGCTGGCGGGTCACCGTGGAGGCGGGCCATCCGGGGCTCGGCCGGGACGAGGAGGAGATCACGGTCTCTCCCGGAACCCCTGCCTCGCCCACGGCCGGTCCCGGCACGGAGCGGCCCACGACCGGACCCGGCACGGAGCGGCCCACGGTCGGAAAAGGTACGGCGCAGCCCGAGTCCGCGGGAGACGGTGACGAGGGGCGGACCACCGCGAGTGCCACCTCCGGCCCAGCCGCCCGCTCCGGCACGGGGGGAACCGGCACCCTCCTGGTGGCAGGGGGAGTCCTGCTGGCGTGTGCGGCCGGAGCCGGCGTCGCCTGGCGCATCCGCCGCGCCGGGACGCGGGGCGCCCGCTGACCTGAGGGGCTCGGCGGGGGACAGGGGCGGGGCGCAGGGGATGCCCCCGTCTCCCGGGTCCGGGCCCGGCGCGCGCTGCTCAGCCGCCGACGCCGACCCGCAGCTCCTTGATGCCGTTCAGCCACGCCGAGCGCAGCCGGCGGGGGGCGCCCGCCAGACGCAGGTTCGGGAGGGCATCCGCTGTCGCCTGGAAGATCAGGTCGATCTCCATCACCGCCAGGGACTTGCCGAGGCAGAAGTGCGGGCCTCCGCCGCCGAAGCCCAGATGCGGATTGGGGTCGCGGGTGATGTCGAAGCGTCCGGGGTCGGTGAAGACCTCCGGGTCGTTGTTGGCCGAGGAGTAGAACAGGCCGACCCGGTCGCCCTTCTTGATGCGGACACCGCCCAGGTCGACGTCCTGGGTCGCCGTGCGCTGGAAGGAGACCACCGGGGTCGCCCAGCGCACGATCTCCTCGGCGGCCGTCGACGGGCGCTCGCGCTTGTAGAGCTCCCACTGGTCCGGGTGCGTCAGGAACGCGTGCATGCCGTGGCTGATCGCGTTGCGCGTCGTCTCGTTCCCGGCCACCGCGAGCAGGATCACGAAGAAGCCGAACTCGTCCGAGGAGAGGTTCCCTTCGCCCTCGGCGGCGACCAGTTGGCTGACGATGTCCGTCGCCGGGCACTCCTTGCGCGCCGCCGCCAGGTTCATCGCATACGAGACGATCTCCATCGCCGCCTCGGTGCCGACCTCCTCCGTGATCGCGTACTCCGGGTCGTCGTAGGCGGCCATCTTGTTGGACCAGTCGAAGATCTTGGAGCGGTCCTCCTGGGGGACGCCGATGAGTTCGGCGATCGCCTGGAGCGGGAGCTCCACGGCGATGTTCGTGACGAAGTCGAAGCTGCCGTCGTCCTCGGCGCGGGCGAGCGCCGTCTCGACGATCGAGCGCGCCCGGCGGCGCAGGGCGTCCTCCAGTGAGCGCACCGCGCGCGGGGTGAAGCCGCGCTGGACGATCTGGCGGACACGGGTGTGCTCCGGCGGGTCCATGTTCAGCATGATCAGCTTCTGGACCTCGATCTGGTCACGGCTGATCGACTCGTTGAAGCGGATGACCGCCGTGTTTGTGTGCGACGAGAACAGCTCGGGGTGCGTGGAGACGTGCTTGACGTCCGCGTGCCGGGTGACGACCCAGTACCCCTCGTCGTCGAAGCCGGAGACGCCGGCCGGCTGGGCGCACCACCAGACCGGGGCCGTGCGCCGCATCTCGGCGAACTCCGGGTGGGGGACGCGCGCCTGGAGGAGGTCGGGGTCGGTGAAGTCGAACCCGTCGGGCAGATGGGGGCAGGACATCGGCAGCTCCGCGTTCTGGTGGACGGTCTGACGAGCCATCAGGAGGTGTCCGAAAGGTAGTAACGAGTTCTACAAGTGGCAAGGGCCATGAAGGGAGGAGTTGCCCGGAAAGTGCCCAGTGGGGGCGTGCAGGACCCTTGCGTACCGGCGGTAATAGCCATCAGACTTCAGGGGGAACTAGAACGCGTATCAGTTCGCGAGTTCGGCCCGGTGGGCGCCGGGACGCCCGGGGGCCGAGCGAGGAGAGGACGAGCTCATGGCCGCGGAACCCGTCATCGTCGAAGCCGTACGCACCCCCATCGGCAAGCGGGGAGGACTCCTCGCCAACCTCCATCCCGCCTACCTGCTCGGCGAGACCTACCGCGAACTCCTCGGCCGCACCGGCATCCCCGCCGACTGCGTCGAGCAGATCGTCGGCGGCACCGTCACGCACGCCGGCGAGCAGTCCATGAACCCGGCCCGCACCGCCTGGCTCGCCATGGGCCTGCCGTACGAGACGGCCGCGACGACCGTGGACTGCCAGTGCGGCTCCTCGCAGCAGGCGAGCCACATGGTCGCCAACATGATCGCCTCCGGCGTCGTCGACATCGGCATCGGCTGCGGCGTGGAGGCCATGTCGCGGGTGCCGCTCGGCAGCGGGTCCAAGCACGGGCCCGGCAAGCCCTTCCCGGACGAGTGGAACGTGGACCTGCCCAACCAGTTCCACGCCGCCGAGCGGATCGCGCGGCGCCGCGGGCTGACCCGCGAGCACGTGGACGCCCTCGGGCTCGTCTCGCAGGAGCGGGCCGCGATCGCCTGGAGCGAGGAGCGGTTCAAACGCGAGACGTTCGCCGTGCAGGTGCCGACGACCGAGGAGGAGCAGGCCGCCGGCCAGGGCATGTGGCGGCTCGTCGACCGCGACGAAGGGCTGCGGGACACCTCGATGGAGGCGCTGGCACGGCTGAAACCGGTCATGCCGAACGCCGTGCACACCGCCGGGAACTCCTCGCAGATCTCCGACGGGGCCGCCGCCGTGCTGTGGGCGTCCAAGCGGATGGCGCGGGCGCTGAAACTGAGGCCCCGCGCGCGGATCGTCGCGCAGGCCCTCGTCGGGGCCGACCCGCACTTCCACCTCGACGGCCCCATCGACGCCACGCGCGCGGTGCTCGGCAAGGCGGGCATGTCGCTGAAGGACATCGACCTGGTCGAGGTCAACGAGGCGTTCGCCTCGGTGGTGCTGAGCTGGGCCCAGGTCTTCGACCAGGACCTGGAGAAGGTCAACGTCAACGGTGGGGGCATCGCCCTCGGCCACCCCGTCGGCGCCACGGGCGCGCGGCTGATCGCCACCGCCCTGCACGAACTGGAGCGCGCCGACAAGGAGTTCGCGCTGATCACGATGTGCGCGGGCGGCGCGCAGGCGACCGGGACGATCATCCAGCGGCTGTGAGTCAGCGCGCCTTGACCTCAAGTGCGGTTGAGGCGGCACGCTCGCCGTCATGACCGCACAGAGGGATCACCACGACATCAGCACGCTCGTCAGCCGCCTCTTCCGGGCGCTGGACGCCCGCGAGTTCACGGACGGATGGGCCGACGGCTGCTTCACCAGCGACGTGCGGACCACGACCCCGGTCGGCGACGCCGAAGGCGCCGACGCCGTACGCCATGCCGAGGTCGCCGTCGGCCGGTTCGCCCGCACCCAGCACATCGCCTGCGACGTCCTGGTGGACGTCGCAGGCGACGGGGAGACGGCGACCGCCTCGTGGAACGCGCTGATGGTGCACGTCCACCACGACTCGACCCTGCGGGAGCGCGGCGAAGGGGCGAACCCGCTGTTCACCGTGGGCGGCGTCCACGAGGCGGAGCTGCGGCGCACGTCCGGCGGCTGGCGGATCAGCCGGATGGACGTGCGGGCCGTGTGGACCACGGGCGAGCCGCCCGTGGTCACGGCGTGAGGGGCCGCGCGGGGGCCGTGTGACGGTCACCGGCCGACCCCGGGATCCGGTCACACGCGACGTACCGCGCGGGGGAGCCGCCCGGCACCTCCTGCGCGCGGCCCAGCTTCACCAGTCTCCGCAGGTGGGACTCGGCCTCGGAGACCGCGATGGTGCGGGAGCCGTACGGGATCTCTGCCCAGGGCCTGTTCCACTCCATCCGCTCCGCGACCTGCCAGGGCGTGAGCGGCGTCGACAGCAGGCGCAGCAGCCCGGCGAGCCGCTCCTCGTGGTGGGCGAGCAGCTCCCGCACCCGGCCCGTCGCGTCGGTGAAGGCGTGCTGGTGGGCGGGGAGCACCTCGGCGACGCCGAGCCGGCCGACGCGTTCGAGGGAGCCGAGGTAGTCGCCGAGGGGGTCGGTGACGGTGTCGTCGTCAGGATCCTCGTACAGCCCGATGTGCGGGGTGATGCCGGGGAGCAGGTGGTCTCCGGAGAACAGGCGCCCGTGGCCGGGGCGCTGTGCCGGGTGGTCCTCCTCCAGGTGCAGGCAGACGTGGCCGGGGGTGTGGCCGGGCGTCCACACGGCGCGCAGCCGGCGGCCCGCGAGGTCGAGCAGTTCGCCGGGGACGATCTCGCGGTCCGGCAGGGCGGCACGCAGTCCGGGCAGCCGGCCGCCGCCCGCGGCGTGGGCGGCGCGCAGCGGGGCCAGGTGCTCCTCGGGTGCTCCGGCCCGCTCCAGCTTGTCGGCCAGGTAGGCGAGCCACACGCCAGGTGCGGCCTCGCGGGTGCGGCGCACGACGGCGGCGTCGGCGGCGTGCATCGCGATCCACGCCCCGGACGCCTCGCGGACGCGTCCGGACAGACCGTGGTGGTCGGGGTGGTGGTGGGTGACGATCACGCCGTGGATCTCGCCGGCCGAGGTTCCGCACGCTTCGAGTCCGGCGGTGAGGATGTGCCAGGACCGGGGGTCGTCCCAGCCCGTGTCGACGAGCACCGGTCCGCGGTCGGTGTCGAGGAGATGGACCACGGTGTGGCCGAGGGGATTGTCGGGAATCGGGACGCGGAGGGACCGTACGCCCCCTCCGTGGTCGGTCACCTGCGTCATGGAGTGCTCATCTCCCGTCCGCCTGAGGGCTGTTGCCCGTCCGTCGACTATAACGAGAACCGGTTCTCATGGTTGCCCGTGTCTACTGTCGGTCGCCCGCGCCCCGTGGACTCCTGGAACGGGAGCTGGTATCAGTTCTGAAGCACCGTCAGATGCGGCGTGGGCCACGTCGCCGGACACGGCGGCCCAGCGGGAGGCAGCGGTCATGACCGACTTCCAGGAGCACCGACACCTGTTCATCGGCGGCCGGCCGGCCGATCCGCTCGGGAGCGACACCATCGACGTCGTCTCCCCGCACACCGAAGAGGTCATCGGCCGCGTCCCGCACGCCTCGCGCGCGGACGTCGACCGGGCCGTCGCCGTGGCGCGCCGCGCCTTCGACGAGGGGCCCTGGCCCCGGATGTCCCTCGGCGAACGCATCGAGGTCGTCTCCCGGATCAAGGACGCGATCGCCGTACGCCACGAGGAGATCGCCCGCTGCATCAGTGCGCAGAACGGCTCCCCGTACTCCTGGAGCGTCCTCGCCCAGGCCCTCGGCGCGATGATGGTGTGGGACGCGGCCACAGCGGTCGCCCGCGGCTTCGTCCACGAGGAGCACCGCGACGGCGTCCTCGGCCCCGTGCTGGTGCGCCGCGAGCCCGTCGGGGTCGTCGCGGCCGTCGTCCCGTGGAACGTCCCGCAGTTCACCGCCGCCGCCAAGCTCGCCCCGGCGCTCCTCGCGGGCTGCACCGCGATCCTCAAACCGTCGCCCGAGTCACCGCTCGACTCCTACCTGCTCGGCGAGATCGCGCAGGAGGCCGGGCTGCCGGAGGGCGTGCTGTCGATCCTTCCGGCCGACCGTGAGGTGAGCGAGTACCTGGTCGGCCACCCCGGTGTCGACAAGGTGTCCTTCACCGGTTCGGTCGCGGCCGGCAAGCGTGTCATGGCGGTCGCCTCCCGCAACCTCACCCGCGTCACCCTGGAGCTGGGCGGCAAGTCGGCGGCCGTGATCCTGCCCGACGCGGATCTGGCGGGAGCCGTCGCCGGGATCGTCCCGGCCGCGTGGATGAACAACGGGCAGGCGTGCGTGGCCCAGACCCGTGTCCTCGCGCCGCGCAGCCGCTACGACGAGATCGCCGAGGCGTTCGCCGCTGCGGCATCCGAGCTGGTCGTCGGCGACCCGCTGGACGCGGCCACCCAGGTCGGACCGCTGGTCGCCGAACGCCAGCAGCGGCGCTCGCTCGACTACATCCGCGTCGGCCAGGAGGAGGGTGCCAAGATCCTGAGCGGCGGCGGCCGTCCGGCACACCTGGACCGCGGCTGGTACGTGGAGCCGACCCTCTTCGGCGGCGTCGACAACTCCATGCGCATCGCCCGCGAGGAGATCTTCGGCCCGGTGATCTGCCTGCTGCCCTACGAGGACGAGGACGAGGCCGCCGCGATCGCGAACGACTCCGACTACGGGCTCAGCGGCAGCGTGTGGACCTCCGACGTCGAGCACGGCATCGACTTCGCGCGCCGGGTGCGGACGGGCACGTACAACGTCAACACCTTCAGCCTGGACATGCTCGGACCGTTCGGCGGCTACAAGAAGTCCGGCCTCGGGCGCGAGTTCGGGCCCGAGGGGTACGGGGCCTACCTGGAGCACAAGATGATCCATCTGCCGGCCGGATGGGAGGCGCGGGCCGATGGGTGACCGCTGGCGCGTCGAGGTGGACCGGGGCGTGTGCATCGGCTCGGGCATGTGCGTGGGCCACGCTCCGGACGGCTTCCGGCTCGACACCGCGCGGCAGTCGCATCCGCGGGCCGAGACGGCGGACGCGAGCGAGGAGGTCCTGGCCGCGGCCGAGAACTGCCCCGTCGAGGCGATCACGATCACGCTGCTGGACAGCGGCGAGACGGTCTTCCCGCCGGAGGACTGAGCGCCGCGTCCCGCAGGTGCCCGGCGGATCACGGCCGGGGGCCCGGACTCCGTCCGGCAGTGCTCCCACCGGGCGTCCGGCCCGGCTGCGCCGGAAACCCGCTGGGTAGGGTGGGCGCGACACAGCACACCGGACCGGAACGAGGAGCAGACGTGAGCGAGCCGGCGTCCATCGCCCTGCAGCAGGAGATCGCCCGGGAGCTCGAGGTCGCCGAGACCTTCGAGGCCGAGCGGGAGATCGAACGCCGGGTGGCCTTCCTCGCCGAGCGGCTGACCTCCACCGGTCTGCGCTCCCTCGTGCTCGGCATCAGCGGCGGCGTCGACTCCACCACCACCGGCCGGCTGTGCCAGCTCGCCGTCGAGCGGGCCCGGGCAGCCGGCCACGAGGCGCGGTTCTACGCGATGCGGCTGCCCTACGGCGTCCAGGCCGACGAGCACGACGCCCAGCTCGCGCTCTCCTTCATCCGGGCCGACCACGTGCTGACGGTGGACATCAAGCCGGCGAGCGACGCCGCGCTCGAAGCCGCGCTGGCCGCGGGGGTGACCTTCCGCGACGCCCACCACCAGGACTTCGTGCACGGCAACATCAAGGCCCGCCAGCGCATGATCGCCCAGTACGCGGTGGCCGGCGCGCACGACGGCCTGGTCGTCGGCACCGACCACGCCGCCGAGGCGGTCTCCGGCTTCTTCACCAAGTTCGGCGACGGCGCGGCCGACCTGGTCCCGCTGACCGGCCTGACCAAGCGCCGGGTGCGCGCCGTCGCGGACGCGCTGGGCGCGCCCGCCGAGCTGGTGTGGAAGACCCCGACGGCCGACCTGGAGACCCTCGACCCCGGCAAGGCCGACGAGGACGCGCTCGGGGTCACCTACGACGACATCGACGACTTCCTGGAGGGCAAGCCGGTGGACGAGCGGGCCTTCGAGAAGATCGTCAGCCGCTACCGCCTCACCGACCACAAGCGCCGGTTGCCCATCGCCCCCTGAGGGCGTCGCGCGGGTCCGCGCGCGCGATCGTGCGAAACTTCTGATCCATGATCACGAGGGCAACGTGCCCCCGTGCACCTGGGATTGGGAGAACTGTGCGCAAGGCGAGGTGGGCGGCCGCGGCTGCCGGTGTGGTGCTCATGGTGACCGGCTGCGGCAGCGAGGGCGGTTCCGACGAGGGCAAGGGCGGCGGATCCGGCTCCTCGCAGGCCCCGGCCGAGGCGGGCAGCCTCGACGCCGCCGCGGTGACCAAGGAGATCGCGGACGCCGCCACGGCGGCCGGCTTCACCGAGAAGCCGTCGGACGACGTCCCGCCGGCCCTGAGGAGCTGCATGGTCTCGTGGCAGCCCGACGACAAGAAGGCCGCCGACCCGAAGACGTCCTACGACGCGACCGTCGCGGCCCTCGGCAAGGGCGGCTGGAAGGAGTCGCAGAACTTCGACCAGCAGGGCTCGGTCATCAAGACGCTGGACAAGAGCGGCTGGACCGTGAAGGCGAGCTACCAGGGCCAGAAGGACACGTTCCTGCTGATCACCTTTATCGCCACGGACAACGGCCCCGCGTGCGAGAAGCTCTTCCGGGAGGACCTGGAGAAGAACAAGGACTCCTGACAGCCGCCCGGCGCACCGGCGCCCAGCGGCTAGCGCGCCGTCCGGCCGCGTCCCTTCGGGGGCGCGGCCGCCGCGTCCGGCGCCGTCAGATCGATCAGCCGGCACACCGTCTCGATGTCGATCTTCACCTGTGCGATGGACGCCCGGCCCGACAGCCACGTGATCAGCGCCGAGTGCCAGGTGTGCTCGATCACCCGCACCGCGGACAGCTGCTCAGGCGTCGGGTTCTCCAGTCCCATCGCGTCCAGGATGATCGCCGTGGTCTGCCGCGAGACCGTGTCCACCTCCGGGCTCACGCTGCGGTCGGCGAACGTCAGCGCCCGCACCATCGCGTCCGCGAGCTGCGGTTCGCGCTGGAGCGCCCGGAACGCCCGCATCAGGGTCTCCGCCACCCGCTCGGCCGCGTCCTCGCCGCCCGGCGGGCGCTTGCGCAAGGTGGTGTGCAGACGCTCCAGCTGGTCCTGCATCGTCGCGACCAGCAGATGGATCTTGGAGGGGAAGTAGCGGTAGAGCGTGCCGAGGGCGACTCCGGCCGCCTCCGCGACCTCCCGCATCTGCACGGCGTCGAAGCCGCCTCTGCAGGCCAGCTGCGCGCTGGCGTGCAGGATGCGACGGCGGCGCGCCTCCTGGCGCTCGGTCAGGGGCGGTGACACAGGCACCGCCGGCTTGGCTTCCGCTGTCATAGGTCCCGTTCCCCGCACGCGTCCGGATCGCCCGGCACGGTACGCCCGCCGTGGCGCGAATCACCTGATCCGCCGGTCACAGTTGCGCTACCTGCCGGTAGATTCGAAGCTCCTCGAACGATCAAGTCTGAAACTTGTTCTAGATTAGCGCGACCGATTACGCTCCGGCGAAACGCAGTGAGAAGGGGGCCGTGGGTGACCGCAGAGGCCATAGAGATCGGCCCCCGTGCGGGCGCGTCCGGCGACGGCGACTCCCCGCTGCGCATCGCGCTCCTGACGTACAAGGGGAACCCGTTCTGCGGCGGCCAGGGCGTCTACGTACGCCATCTGTCGCGCGAGCTCGCCCGCCTCGGCCACCACGTCGAGGTCATAGGCGCCCAGCCCTACCCGGTCCTCGACGAGGGCGTGCCGCTCACCGAGCTGCCGAGCCTCGACCTGTACCGCCAGCCCGACCCGTTCCGCACGCCCGGGCGCGGCGAGTACCGCGACTGGATCGACGGCCTCGAGGTCGCCACCATGTGGACCGGCGGCTTCCCCGAGCCCCTGACCTTCTCCCTGCGCGCCCGCCGCCATCTGCGGGCCCGGCGCGGCGAGTTCGACGTGGTCCACGACAACCAGACCCTCGGCTACGGGCTCCTCGGCGACCTCGGCGCCCCGCTCGTCACCACGATCCACCACCCGATCACCGTCGACCGGCAGCTCGACCTGGACGCCGCCGCCGACTGGAAGCGCCGGGCCTCGGTACGCCGCTGGTACGCCTTCACCCGCATGCAGAAGCGCGTCGCCCGCCGCCTCCCGTCCGTGCTCACCGTCTCCGGCTCCTCGCGGCAGGAGATCACCGACCACCTCGGCGTACGCGGCGACCGGATCCACGTCGTCCACATCGGCGCCGACACCGACCTCTTCTCGCCGAATCCCTCGGTCGCCGAGGTCCCCGGCCGGATCGTCACCACCTCCAGCGCCGACGTGCCCCTCAAGGGCCTCGTCCACCTCGTCGAGGCCCTGGCGAAACTGCGCACCGAGAACCCGGACGCCCACCTCGTCGTCGTCGGCAAGCGCGCCGAGGACGGCCCCGTCGCCCAGCTCATCGAACGGTACGGACTCGCGGACGCCGTCCGGTTCGTCAAGGGCATCACCGACGCCGAACTCGTCGACCTCGTGCGCAGCGCCCAGATCGCCTGCGTGCCGTCCCTGTACGAGGGCTTCTCGCTGCCCGCCGCCGAGGCCATGGCCACCGGCACCCCGCTCGTCGCCACCACGGGCGGCGCGATCCCCGAGGTCGCGGGCCCCGACGGCGAGACGTGCCTGGCCGTGCCGCCCGGCGACGCCGAGGCCCTGGCCACTGCCCTGCGCCGCCTCCTCGGCGACGCGGACCTGCGGGCCCGGCTCGGCGCGGCGGGCAGGGCCCGGGTGCTCGCCCGCTTCACCTGGAAGCAGGCCGCGATCGGCACGGCCGAGCGCTACCGGGAGGCCATCGCCGCCTCGCCCGCACCCGTCCGTACCCACACCTCCTGACCCCCCGCACACCAGCTCCGCCCCCAGGAAGGCAGACCCCCGTGCTGACCGTCGACTTCTCCCGCTTTCCGCTCGCCCCGGGCGACCGCGTGCTCGACCTGGGCTGCGGCGCAGGCCGGCACGCGTTCGAGTGTTACCGGCGCGGTGCGCAGGTCGTGGCCCTGGACCAGAACGCCGAGGAGATCCGCGAGGTCGCCAAGTGGTTCGCCGCGATGAAGGAGGCGGGTGAGGCGCCCGAGGGCGCCACGGCCACCGCGATGGAGGGCGACGCGCTCAACCTGCCGTTCCCCGACGAGTCCTTCGACGTCGTGATCATCTCCGAGGTGATGGAGCACATCCCCGACGACAAGGGCGTGCTCGCCGAGATGGTCCGCGTGCTGCGGCCCGGCGGCCGGATCGCCGTCACCGTGCCGCGCTACGGCCCGGAGAAGGTCTGCTGGGCGCTGAGCGACGCGTACCACGAGGTCGAGGGCGGCCACATCCGCATCTACAAGGCCGACGAACTGCTCGCCAAGATCCGGGAAGCCGGCCTCAAGCCGTACGGGACGCACCACGCGCACGCGCTGCACTCGCCGTACTGGTGGCTCAAGTGCGCCTTCGGAGTGGACAACGACAAGGCGCTGCCCGTGCGGGCGTACCACAAGCTGCTGGTCTGGGACATCATGAAGAAGCCGCTCGCGACCCGGCTCGCGGAGCAGCTCCTCAACCCGGTCGTCGGCAAGAGTTTCGTGGCGTACGCGACCAAGCCCCATCTGCCCAAGGCAGAGGCGTGACGACGTCGCGCCGCCCCGGTGCCACCCCGGGGAAACCGCCCACCGGACAGCGGCCACCCGCGCCCCCGGCCACGACGGACCACCTCGTCCTGCCCGGGGTCCTGACCGCCGAGCAGGCCGTGCAGACCGTCGCGGGCATCCTCGCCGCGCAGCGCGAGGACGGCGCGATCCCGTGGTTCCGGGGCCACCACCTCGACCCGTGGGACCACACCGAGGCCGCGATGGCGCTGGACGCGGGGGGCGAGCACGAGGCGGCGGCCCGCGCCTACGCGTGGCTGGCCCGCCACCAGAACGACGACGGCTCCTGGTACGCCGCCTACCACGACGGCGACCCGGACGCCGTGACCGACCACGGCCGCGAGTCCAACTTCTGCGCGTACATAGCGGTGGGCGTCTGGCACCACTACCTGACCACGGGCGACGAGGCGTTCCTCGACCGGATGTGGCCGACCGTGTTCGCGGCGGTCGAGTTCGTGCTCGGCCTCCAGCAGCCGGGCGGCCAGATCGGCTGGAAGCGCGAGCCGGACGGCACGGCGGTGAACGACGCGCTGCTGACCGGCAGTTCGTCGATCCACCACGCGCTGCGGTGCGCGCTCGCGATCGCGGAGGAGCGGGAGGAGCCCCAGCCGGACTGGGAGCTCGCCACCGGGGCCCTGGCCCACGCGATCCGCCACCACCCCGAACGCTTCCTCGACAAGGACCGCTACTCGATGGACTGGTACTACCCGGTCCTCGGCGGCGCGGTCACGGGCACGGAGGCCACGGCGCGGATCGAGTCCCGCTGGGACGACTTCGTGGTCCCGGGCCTGGGCGTGCGCTGCGTCCTGCCGAACCCGTGGGTCACGGGCGGTGAGAGCTGCGAACTGGCGCTGGCGCTGTGGGCGATGGGCGAGTCCGACCGCGCGCTGGAGATCCTCCAGTCCATCCGGCACCTGCGCGCCGAGGACGGCATGTACTGGACGGGCTACGTCTTCGAGGGCGACCGCGCGATGTGGCCGGAGGAACTGACCACCTGGACGGCGGGCTCCCTGCTGCTGGCGGTGGCGGCGCTGGGGGGCGACGAGGCGACGACGGCGGTGTTCGGGGGGGAGCGGTTGCCGAGGGGGCTGGCGGGGGACTGCTGCGGGTTGCTGTGACCGGGGGCGTTTCCCCCACCCCGCCCTTTCCCTGAACCGGGGCTCCGCCCCGGACCCCGGCACCGCGCTCCGCGCGGTGCCTTTCGGGGGCTCCGCCCCCGTACCCCCGCGCCTCAATCGCCGGCGGGGCTATTTGCGCGGCGCGCCTGTGGGGGCTCCGCGCCAAGCCCTGTACCTCCGGGTCTCGATCGCCGGCGGGGCTATTTGCGCGGCGCGCCTGTGGGGGCTTTGCCCCAAGTCCTGTACCCCCGCGTCTCGATCGCCGGCGGGGCTGGGTGTGCGCGGCGCGCCTGTGGGGCTCTGCCGCAAGCCCCGTGGTCCGCGCCCAATCGCCGGCGGGGCTGATGTCGCGGAGCGAAATCCAGCCCGTCCGGCGATTGAGGACACCGCGCGCAGCGCGGTACGGGGTCCGGGGTCCGGGGCGAAGCCCCGGTTCGGGGAGGGGCGGGGTGGGGGAAACGCCCCCGCAACGGCTACCGCTTCCGCAGCTGCCCCGCCACCCCGTGCCCCACGACCAGGTACACCAGCGCCGCCAAACCGTAGCCCGCCACCACCCTCGCCCATTCCTTGTCGAACGTGAACAGGTCGTGCGACCAGCCGGCCAGCCACCGGGCCGTCCCGCGGACGAACTCCACGAGGTCGTTCGCGCGGTTGGCCTCCAGCAGGTACATCAGGATCCACAGGCCGATCACGGCGGCCATGACGTCCGCGACGACGACAACGATCCGCGCCGCCACCGCGGTGTTTCTCGCGTGTGTTGTCATGACCAGCGTCTTGCCGCTTGTGCGTGCGTGAAACCCGTTCGGGCCAATCCCGATGGCGTCGGGGCCCGGCCCGGGAGACGGTCGTAACCCGTCCGCCCGGAGGTCAGCCGTGCCCGTACCGACCACCCCGATACGCCGCCTGCTCGTCAGCCTGCTCCTGTGCTGCGCGCTGCTCAGCGGTGCCGTCGCCTGCGGAGGAGACGAGGGAGCCGGCACCGCCGAGACGGCGACGCCCACCAGCGCCGCGTCCGCCGAGAAGCAGAAGTTCGCCAAGACCCGCTTCGTCGCCAACGCGGGCCTCGCCGCCGGCGCCACGTACCAGTGGATCGTGAAGCCCTACCGCGAGGGCCGGTTCGAGAAGGGCGCGGACGGCCGCACCTTCGCCCTCGTCAAGGCCGGTCTCGCCGGCGCCTTCGCGTACAACCGGCTCAAGGCCGCCGTCGAGAACGCCAAGAACGACCCCCTCCTCGCCAAGGCCGTCGCACCGCTCACCGCCGGCATCGACAAGCTCAAGGGCCTCGGCACCAAGCTCCGCAACGGCGAGGCGGGCGAGGCCGACATCGCGTCGTTCGAGTCCGTCATCAAGGACGTCAAGGACGCGGGCAGGAGCGCGGGCGCACCGGTCACCGACAAGGTCCCGTCGGTGTCCCAACTGGGCGGCTGAGCCTAGGCGTTCAGTTCCGCGAGCACCCGCAGCGTGTGCGGGTCCGGTGCCGTCACCAGCAGGTCCGTGACGGGCCCCTTGCGCCAGAGCTCCAGCCGCTCCGCGATCCGTTCCCTGGGCCCGGTGAGCGAGATCTCGTCCGCGAACGCGTCCGGCACGGCCAGCACCGCCTCCTCGCGGCGTCCCGCGAGGAACAGCTCCTGCACCCGGCGCGCCTCCTCCTCGAAGCCCATCCGCCCCATCAGATCCGCGTGGAAGTTGCGCGCGGCGTGCCCCATGCCGCCGATGTAGAAGCCGAGCATCGCCTTCACGGGCAGCAGCCCCTCGGCCACGTTGTCGCAGACGCGGGCCCGTGCCATCGGCGCGACGACGAAGCCCTCGGGCAGAGATGCCAAAGACGCCGCGTAGACGTCCGTCCGCAGCGGCGACCAGTACAGCGGCAGCCAGCCGTCGGCGATGCGCGTCGTCAGCGCGATGTTCTTCGGCCCCTCCGCACCCAGCAGCACCGGCAGGTCCGCCCGCAGCGGATGCGTGATCGGCTTCAGGGGCTTGCCCGTGCCCGTGCCGTCCGCGCCCGCGTACGGATGGGAGTGGAAGCGCCCCGCGAGCTCCACGGGCCGCTCGCGGGCGAGGACTTGGCGGATGATGCCCACGTACTCGCGCGTCGCGGTCAGCGGGCTCGCCGGGAACGGGCGTCCGTACCAGCCCTCCACCACCTGCGGCCCCGACAGGCCGAGCCCCAGCATCATCCGCCCGCCGGACAGATGGTCGAGCGTCAGCGCGTGCATCGCCGTCGCCGTCGGAGTGCGCGCGGCCATCTGCGCGACCGCCGTTCCCAGCCGGATACGGGAGGTGTGCGCGGCGATCCAGGTCAGCGGCGTGAACGCGTCCGACCCCCACGCCTCAGCCGTCCACACCGAGTCGTAGCCCAACCGCTCGGCCTCCAGGGCCAGTTCGAGGTGGGCGGGGTCGGGGCCGCGGCCCCAGTAGCCGAGGGCGAGTCCCAGTCGCATGTGCGCCGCCTCCCGCAGCCGACTTCTGACGGGGCGTCAGAGTACGGCAGCGGCCCCCCGCCCGGAAGGGCGAGGGGCCGCGAAGGCGTGCGCGACGTCAGCCGCGCTGGATGCCCGACGTGTCCTGCAGGACGCCGCGACGGCCGTCCTGGGTCTGGGCCACCAGGCCCGGACCGCGCTGCTCGACCGCCAGGTACCAGGTGCCGGGGGCGAGTTCGGCGATCGGCGTGGGCGAACCGTCCTCGCCGTACAGCGGCCGGGCGACGGGCACGGCGAACCAGAACGGCGAGAAGTCGGACGCCGCACCGCCCTGCGAGGCGTCGGCCGGGGCCGGAGCGGCCTGCTGACCGGGGTGGCCGGCCTGCGGAGCGCCCGCCTGGGCACCGTAAGGCTGCGGCTGACCCGGCTGGGCGCCGTAGGGCTGCTGCTGGGCGCCCGGGTAACCGTAACCCCCCTGCGGCTGCATGCCGTACGGCTGCGGGGCGGCCGGGCGGGGGGCGCCGATGAGCGGGGCCTTGAAGGCGGGCACCAGCAGGGTGCAGACGGCGCCGGCGGCGAGCACGAGCGCGGCGATGAAGCCGAGGATGAGTCCGGTGCCCGAATCGGGGCTGAAGCCCTCGGCGTTGAGCGAACCGGCCGGGTCGAAGATCGCGCCGAGCGCGGACCAGGCCGTGAAGAGCGTCAGCGCGACACCGAGCTGGCCGAGGTCGAGGCCGATGACCTTCGGAGGCTGCGGCAGCGCACGGGACAGGACGATCAGGGCCGCACCGATGATGCCGGCGAGGTAGAAGCCCAGGAGCAGGGATCCGTTGTCCCAGGCGGTCGGCACGTCGTCGCATTCACTGCCGGAGCAGTCGAACGTGTCGAGGAACGAGGCGATGAACAGCAACACCGCTGCTCCGATCACCACGCCATCGCCTCGAGTGAGGGAGCGGATGTTCACGTGTCAGTCCTTCGTAGGTCGTCTCATCGGGGCGGTCGTCGCTGCCGCCTGGTCGGGCGGGTGCACGGACGCGGAGCTCGGGGGTGACTCCCCATCGTAGAGGCGAATCTATCGTCCGCCGGTTCCGCCCGTCCTCCGGGTATCGCAGTTGCCCGGGTCATTTCCGGAGGTAGCTGCCGATCCCGTCCGCCATCCCCTGGGCCGCCTTCTGACGCCAGCCCGGACTGGTCAGCAGAGCGGCGTCCTCGGCATCACGCATATTGCCGCATTCGATGAACACCTTGGGAACGGTGGACAGGTTGAGCCCGCCCAGATCCCCCCGCACATCAAGTCCCGTACCGCCGCCGACGTAGTTGGACGGCGCGCTCCCGGTCGCGCGCAGGAAGTGGCCCGCGATGCGTTCGCCCAGGTCACGGGAGGGTCCGACGATCTTCGACGTGTCCGCGGCACCGCCCTTGACGAGCGCCGGCAGGATGACGTGGAATCCGCGGTTTCCGGTCCCCGAACCGTCCGCGTGCACGGAGATCACGGCGTCGGCCTTCGCTTCGTTGCCGAACCGTGCCCGTTCGTCGACGCAGGGGCCGAACGGACGGTCGTTCTCCTGGGTGAATTCGACCCGTGCGCCCTGCTTCTCCAGCAAGGTGCGAAGACGTCGTGAAACATCGAGGGTGAAATCGGCCTCACGGTATCCGTCGACGGTCGCCGTGCCCGTGGTGTCGCATTCCTTGCGGTTCGTCCCGATGTCCACGAGCTTGTTGATCTCGCTCGGGTGACGGAAGTTGCCGGGGTTGTGCCCGGGGTCGACCACGACCACCTTCCCGGCGAGCGGCCCCTTGGCCCGGGGCCGCTCCGGAGCCCTGGAACTCGTGGCCGACGCGCTGGGGGAGGGCGAGGCGCTGAGGGAGGGCGAGGCGGTCGGACCGGCGTCGCCCGGCTTGCCCGCGGACGACGGGGTCGAGGCCGCCGCGGGTCCCGGGGCGTCGTTCCCGCCCGCCCCGTGCCAGATCAGCCATCCGGCGAGGCCCACGGGCACGAGAGCGGCGACAGCGACGAGACCGCGCCGGGAGCGGCGCGGTCCGGTGTACGGGTGCTGGTTCTCGTCGTACGGCACGGTCGCGATGCTAGCCGGGCGGCCCGCCGGAATCAGATCCCCGCGCCCGTGCGCCGCAGCACACGCAGCGAGCCCGTCGCCGACACCTCACTGAACGCGCCCGACCCCAGCGCCCGCAGGCAGACGCGGTACGGGGCCTGGCCGGTGAATTCGTCCACCGGGTCGGGGAACACGTCGTGGATCACCAACAGACCGCCCTCCGCGATGTGCGGCGCCCACCCCTCGTAGTCGTTCGTCGCGTGCTCGTCCGTGTGGCCGCCGTCGACGAAGACCAGGCCGACCTTGCCGCCCCACACCCGCGCCGCCTGCGGCGACCGGCCGACGACCGCGATCACGTGGTCCTCCAGACCCGCGCGGTGCAGCGTGCGGCGGAAGGTGGGCAGCGTGTCCATCAGGCCCACCTCGGGGTCCACCACCTCCGGGTCGTGGTAGTCCCAGCCCGGCTGCTGCTCCTCGCTGCCCCGGTGGTGGTCCACGGTCACCGCCACCGTCCCGGCCTCGCGGGCCGCGTCGGCGAGCAGGATCGTCGAGCGCCCGCAGTACGTCCCCACTTCGAGCAGCGGCAGCCCGAGCGCCCCCGCCTCGACGGCGGCCGCGTACAGGGCCAGCCCCTCGTCCACGGGCATGAAGCCCTTGGCGGCCTCGAAGGCGGCGAGGATCTCCGGCTTGGGGGTGGCGGGCGGCATGCGGTCCTCCGGGCGGGTGGTGCGGATCGGAGGCCATCGTGCCCTACGGGCGGGTAACCGCCCTGAACGAGGTCCTTTACGTGATTCACGTCACGTACGAGCGGGGCGCTGCTTACGCTCGGCTACGAGCTGTTCACGAACGGGGGCGATCGCCTTGTATCAGATGCGCAATCTCGACCCCAGTGCATCGCCGCTGGACTACTACGGTGCCGAACTGCGACGTCGGCGAGAGGCGACGGGCATGAACCAGGCGCAGTTGGGCTCGTGCATCTTCGTCACGGGCTCGCTGGTCGGCCAGATCGAGACGGCGAAGAAGGTCCCGACCCGCGACTTCAGCGAACGGGTGGACGCGGCGCTGGGCACGGACGGGATGTTCTCCCGGCTGGTCGGCCTGGTGCTGCGCAGCCAACTGCCGCACTGGTTCCAGGCGTACGCGGAGATGGAGGCGAAGGCGGCGTACATCTCGACGTACCAGGCGCAGTTGGTGTACGGGCTGTTGCAGACGGAGGACTACGCGCGGGCGGTCCTGGGCATCGAAAACCCGGACAAGCTCGACGAGGTGGTCGCGGCGCGCATGGAGCGCCAGCGCATCCTCGAGCGAACGGAGCCGCCGGCGTTGTGGGTGGTGCTGGACGAGGCGGCGCTCCGCAGGGAGATCGGGGGCCGCGAGGTCATGCGCCACCAACTTGCGCACCTGTTGGGCGTCCTTGACCGCCCGTGGGCCAACATTCAGGTGCTCCCGGACTCGGTTGGACAACATGCGGGAATGATGGGCTCGTTCACTGTTCTGCGTTTCGACGGGGACCCCGATGTCTTCTACGCAGAGAGCTACGACGGTGGTCACATGACGGCCGATCCGCAAGTGATCAAGGAGCGTTCGGTCGGATACGCTCACCTGCAAGCGGCGGCCCTCTCCCCGAGGGACTCGGCGGCGCTGATCACTCGCGTGATGGAGGAACGTTATGGGCAGCCAGAAGGTGACGGGCCCGCAGTGGCGTAAGTCGTCCTACAGCGGTTCCAGCGGCGGTGAGTGCATCGAGTGCGCCCCCCTCGGCGGCGCGACCTGGCGCAAGTCCTCGTACAGCGGCGACACCGGCGGTGAGTGCCTCGAGGTCGCCGACCTCGCCCCTCACATCGCCGTCCGCGACTCCAAGAACCCCGAAGGACCCGTCCTCACCCTCACCCCCGCCGCCTTCGCGGCGTTCGTGGGAGCCGCCGCCGCGCTCTGACCGGCTGCCGCGTACCATCGCTGCGTTTGCTCTGACTTCGCGGGTTCGCAAGGCGGAAAGTCATGGCCGGTAGCAGACGGAAGCGCCTCGGCGTCATAGCCGGGGTGGCGGTCGGCGCGGTCTTCGCGACCGGGATCTGGCTGTGGGCCACGGACAGCGGGCCGTTCAAGGACGCCTACTGCTGGGGCGCGTGGCAGCAGAACAGCGGCCCGCACCTGCTCGGCGACGAGGCCGTGGACGAGTCAGGTGCCGAGCGGCGCGGCACCGAGTCCGCGCCGCCGGCCGCAGGGCGGCCGCAGGGGACGTGCACGGTCGAGGTGGCGTCGGACGACGACGAGGACAAGGAACTGCTGTACGGCGGGACGCGCCTCGGGGCCGAGAGCGACGACAAGGGTTACGGGACGGCCGGCCCGAGGCGTGCGGTGTACCGGGCGCAGTGCCAGACGGGACCCGTGGTGTTCCTGGCCGAGCAGCTCGAAGCCATGGACGGCGGCAGGAACTTCCTCGCCGACGTCATGCCGGGATACGTCGCCGCCGAGGCGGCGCGCTTCGGCTGCGGTCGAGTGACGATCGAGCTGCCGCGCGACTGACCCCGGCAGGTGCGGACCCACGGACGCAGTACCAACTCGCCACGCGGGGAGCAGGCGACGTGAGTGTCCGCATGGGCTACCCGGCTCGCCCATACGGCCCTCATCCACGCGGTTCGAGCACACGCGAGCCGATCACGGCACATAGCCTCGGCTGCGGCGATCATCAGCGCCGCGGCGATCCCGGACGCCCTGAGCGGGCATCGATCGCCGGCTTCATTAGGAGCAATCGCACACGTCGGTGCGGTGCACTGCAGGAGGTCTGCATGTCGGGTATCGCGGTATGGGGGGCGTCTGAGCGGGGGAATACGGGGCGACCTCGCGGGGGCGGGGGCTCGTGGTGGGGCATGGTGCGGGCCTGGTTGGCGGGGTTTGCGGTCCTGGCCGGCCTGACCGTCCCGCTCGCTGTGGCCACGCCCGCCGCCGCGCAGACCGGGACCTTCGCCTACGTCGCCAACTTCAGCTCGGACGACGTGTCGGTGATCGATACCGCCACCGACACCGTCATCACCACCGTCCCCGTCGGTGACGGCCCCTCCGGCGTCGCGGTCACCCCGGACGGCACGCGCGTCTACGTCACCAACTTTCTGTCCGACGACGTGTCGGTGATCGATACCGCCACCAACACCGTGACCACCACCGTCCCCGTCGGTGACGGCCCCTCCGGCGTCGCGGTCACCCCGGACGGCACCCGCGCCTACGTCACCAACAACCTCGCGGACAACGTGTCGGTGATC